>CAYPEL010000126.1:0-8354 GCA_964409635.1 uncultured Gammaproteobacteria bacterium
GAAAGGTGGTCAATGCTGGTCGTTCGCCAGGCTTTGCACGGACGGATGCGTGCGCCTTCTGCCTCTGTTTGCGTGTTGGATGCGTGCAAATCATGAACAGTGAACGTGCATATTTTGGAAACGAAAACCACCGATCTGCGTTCCACCCACGTTCCACAAAAGCGACATTCAGAGACAATGGGAGACTACGGAATGAATTTACAAATACAAAAAAAGCACTGTAAATACAGTGCTTTTGGTGGTATCTTATGGTCTGTGATAGCCTATCAAAATGGTGCCGAGGAGAGGACTTGAACCTCCACGGGGTTGCCCCCACTAGCACCTGAAGCTAGCGTGTCTACCAATTTCACCACCTCGGCCTATCCGGTACGGAAATACTGGGAGCCGGGGACTCTACCGCCCGTCCTTTGGCTTGTCAATCAGGGGCTGAAAAACCTGTATGATCAGACCTTTGTAATAGCCCTCTGTTACCAGTAGGATCACCCCCCATGACAAGACGTGGTAAATCAAAAAGCCGTTTTCGCGGCGATCCCCAGGCGGCCCGTGAGGCCGATAAATACGCCAGTCCGATACCCAGCCGTGAATTCATCATGCAGCGCATGGATGAACTCGGGAAATTATTGACGCTGGATGAAATTGCGGCTTGTTTCGATATTGAGTCTGAAACTGATCAGGAGGCCTTGCGCCGCCGCTTACGTGCGATGGAGCGCGATGGCCAGGTTTTACGCAACCGGCGTGGCGGTTATGGCCTGCTTGACCGCATGGATTTGGTGCGCGGCAGGGTCACCGGGCATCCGGATGGTTTTGGGTTCTTGATACCCGATGCAGGTGGCGATGACTTATTTCTCACGCCGCGGCAAATGCGCGGTGTGTTTCACGCCGACCGTGTGGTGGCGCGTGTCGTGGGGCTCGATTCGCGTGGCCGCCGTGAAGGCGCGATTGTCGAGGTACTGGAACGCAATACCCAACGTGTGGTCGGGCGTATACGCTTTGAAAGTGGCGTTACTTTTGTCACACCAGATAACAAACGCATTGCCCAGGATATCCAGATCCCGCGTGAGGAAGTTGGCGGCGCGCGGGATGGACAGTTTGTCAGTGTAGCGATTATCGAACAGCCTAGCCGGCGCGCAGGTCCGGTGGGACGGGTGGTCGAAGTGATTGGCGACCATATGGCGCCGGGAATGGAAATCGATGTCGCTATCCGCGCCCACGATTTGCCGCTGTTTTGGCCGAAGGGTGTTGAGGAAGAAATCAATTCGCTGAAAGCTGAGGTGCCTCCGGCGGCAAAACGCAGCCGGGTGGATCTGCGGGACACACCGCTGGTTACGATTGATGGTGCGGATTCGCGTGATTTTGACGATGCGGTGTACTGCGAGTCTACACCCAAAGGCTGGCGTTTACTGGTTGCCATTGCTGATGTATCGCACTACGTCAGGCCAGGAACAGCGCTGGATGAGGAAGCGCTGGCACGCGGCAATTCCGTTTATTTCCCTGAGCGTGTGATACCGATGCTGCCGGAAATCCTTTCCAACGGCCTGTGTTCTCTGAACCCGGATATTGACCGTCTGTGCATGGTGTGTGAAATGTACATCAATAAACAGGGGGAAATGACGCGCTCACGCTTCTTCGAGGCAGTGATGCGTTCGCATGCCCGGTTAACTTATGCGGAGGTGGCGCGTTTAGTTGTAGATAAGGATAAAAAACAACGTACCCAGCGTAAGGCGCTGACGCCTCACCTGGATGAATTGTATACCTTATACAAGGTAATGCGGCGTGGCCGTAGCAGCCGTGGCGCGATTGATTTTGAATCGAAAGAAACGCGTATCATGTTTAGCGAGGATCGTAAGATTGAAAAAATTATTGCTGTGGAACGCAATGACGCACACAAGGTTATCGAGGAATGCATGATTGCTGCGAATGTCTGTGCCGCGCGCTTCCTGAACCGGCATAAGCTGGCCACGCTGTTCAGGGTGCACGAAGGGCCGAAAGCAGAAAAGCTCACCGACCTGCGTGATTTTCTCAAAGAACGCGGTTTATCACTGGCGGGTGGCAAGCAACCGGCTGCGGGTGATTATGCAAAATTGCTTAAACGCGTGCAGTCTCGTGAAGATGCGCACGTCATAGAAACGGTGATGTTGCGTTCGCTGTCACAGGCAAAATACAGCCCAGATAATATTGGCCATTTTGGCCTGGCGCACGAGGAGTATTTGCATTTTACTTCACCGATTCGGCGTTACCCTGATTTACTGGTGCACCGGGCGATCCGTTATCACTTAAAGAAACAAAGCATAAAGAAAAGTGGTAAGAAACCGGCACCGCGTACGTTAACCTCCAGCGGTGGTTTTTCGTATGAGCACGCGCAAATGCAGGCGTTCGGTGAACATTGTTCAACCACCGAACGCCGTGCCGATGAAGCGACCCGTGATGTGGTCGACTGGCTGAAGTGTGAATACATGCTCGACAAGGTGGGTCAGGATTTTGAAGGTGTGATCAGCAGTGTGACCTCGTTTGGTATTTTCGTTGAATTAAAGGATATTTTTGTCGAAGGGCTTGTCCATGTAACAGCACTGCAAAATGATTATTACCACTATGACCCCTCTGGACATCGCTTACGCGGCGAGCGTACGGGTAAAACCTATCATTTGACGGATGTTGTTAAGGTCAAAGTGGTACGGGTCGATCTTGATGACCGAAAAATTGATTTTGAATTGGCCGATGCCGGGAAGGATGAGGGCGAACGTAAGCGTAAGAGCAAGCGCACATCTAAATCCCGGCGCCGTACATCGAAGCGGAGAAGAAGTAAATGATGAAACTTAAACAACTCGTAATAGCGGGAATACTATTGAGCCTGGTTGCCTGTGCAGCCGATGACCCTAACCAGCGCGCAAAAACCGGTGCGGCAATTGGCGCAATAACCGGTGCCGTTATCGGTAGCCAGGTGAGTGGGGGTAAGAAAGGTGCACTTGCAGGTGTCGTAATTGGTGCTATCGCCGGGGGCGGTGTGGGTAATTATATGGATAACCAGCAGCGTGAATTCGAAGCGGCGCTGGAAGAAGAGCAGCACCGGAATGATCTGGAAATTCAGCGCCTGGAGGACGAGAGTCTGAAAATAGATGTATCCAATGAAGTATCTTTTGATTTTGACAGCGCGAATCTTAAACCGGCATTTTTAACAACACTGGGTAAAGTCGCCGGTGTGCTGAGCCGTTTTGACCGATCCGTTGTGCATGTCATTGGACACACTGACGCGACCGGCTCTGATCGCTATAACCAGCAGTTATCCGAACGCCGTGCGCGCAGTGTCGTTGATTACCTCGCTTCGAATGGCGTCGACTCCCTGCGTTTGCGTACCGAAGGCCGCGGCGAAGTTGAACCGCGTGCTACTAATGCAACCGAAGCCGGCCGGCAACTTAACCGGCGTGTTGAAATACTTATCAAGCCGGTTGTGGAGGGTCAGGAAGAACGCGCTTTTGAGCCTCGGTCTTAGCCCGTACACAAATGGCCCGGCAGGTTTTTGTTGTGACGCGCTGTGAATACATCCCTGTACACTCGGCAACAGCATCCCTGCTGCTGACGGTCGCAACAAAAACCTGCCGGGCAACTTGCGTACTCATGAGTGATGACGAACGGTGTGGAGTACGAGCTTGAGCAGGGCGCATCGGGTTTTTGGGTTACACGCTGTCACGAGTTTGTTGCAGCGGGATCCGTCTAAAATTACGCTACTGCTGGCGCAGGATACCCGTAGTGATGATCGCATGACAGATACCCTGGCGCTGGCTGAACAGGCGAATGTGCCCGTGCAGCGAGTCGCAAGGCGCGAGTTGGACAAGCGTGTACCGGGTGTGAGTCACCAGGGCGTGCTTGCCGAAATTGGTGGTACTGCAGACTTTGGGGAAAAAGATTTACCGGCTTTTTTAGAACAACTCGACGAGCCGCCATTCATTCTGATCCTCGACAGCGTACAGGATCCCCATAACCTGGGCGCCTGTTTGCGCAGTGCCGATGCTGCGGGTGTGCATGCGGTGATACTCCCCAAGGATAAATCAGCTCCGCTCAACGGTGTGGTGCGTAAAGTGGCTTGTGGCGCTGCAGATACTGTTCCCGTTATTCGCATTACCAATCTTTCGCGTACATTAAAAAGTTTACGCGATCTAGGTATCTGGATTTATGGTGCTGCAGGAGAAGCAGAGCAGTCTATTTACGAAGCCGATTTAACCGGGCCGCTTGCGCTGGTGTTAGGCGGTGAAGGTAAGGGGTTGCGACGCTTGACGCGTGAGCGTTGTGACCTGATAGTTTCCATACCCTTGGCCGGTTCAGTTGCCAGCCTCAATGTCTCTGTGGCAACCGGTATTTGTTTATTTGAAGCGCGGCGACAAAGGTTGTAACATCTACCAGAATAGTTAACCGGGCGCGGCATTGTTTTTATGCTCAAACTCTACCAATTTCCAATTTCACACTATTGCGAAAAAGTCCGCTGGGCGCTTGCATATAAAGGCTTGGAGCACAGGGTTATAAACTTTCTACCTGGGCTGCACATTAAAAAAGCAAAAAAATTGACTGGCCGCACTGAAGTGCCAATCCTCGTTCATGATGAGAAAATCATGGCAGAATCCAGCGAAATTATCACTTACCTGGATAATACTTTTCCGGATAAACCGCTAACGCCTGCCGATCCTGTTCTAAAACAAGCGGCATTGGAGTGGGAGCGCTACGCTGATCAGAATATCGGTGTCCACGTCCGGCGGGTGTGCTATCACACCTTGCTGGAATATCCCGACATCGTGATTCCATTCTTTACTGTCAATGGGCCCTGGTACGGTAACTTTCTGCTAAAAAGAATGTTCCCGAAAATGCGCTTGTCTATGCGTAAATTTATGAAAATAAATGCCGAGTCGGCCGATAAATCCAGGCATATCCTGGATCAGTCTATAGACCATGTTTTATCTGGTTTGCAGACAAGCAAGTTCCTGGCCGGTGATCAATTTACCCGCGCCGATCTGGCCGTTGCAGCGCTGTTGGCGCCATTAACTATGCCCGCTAAGTACGGCTTACAGTGGCCAGAGGAATTGCCTGGAGAACTGAATGAGCTTGTAAAGCGCTATGCTGAAACATTGCGCTGGGTAAATGAGATGTATGCGGGTTACCGCTAGCGGGGACTGATTTTTCTAGGTTTAAGTAAGCCTGGATTAATACAGGCGGATTTCAAATTAAAAAAAAGCCGCACAAAATGTGCGGCCAGTAGTAGAACATTTATTGTTATATCGCCAGAATTACAGACTCTTGAGATACTCCACCAGGGAGGCCTGCTCTTGAGCCGTCAGCGTTACAGGAACTTCCGGGATGTCGGGTGAAGTATACCGGTCTACCACGTCGGCTAATGTTGCTGCACTGCCATCGTGGAAGTAGGGTGCTGTGGAGGTAATGCCTCTCAATTGCGGTACTCTTATACCCAGCCCTAACAAGCCCTGTGGCTCATTTTCAACGATGTTGGTGAAGTAAATGCCAGCATTTTTCGACATGTCACCTCGTGCGCTCTTACCTCTGGTAAATTCGGCTGAACGATGACAAACCGCGCAGTTGGCTTTACCGTAAAACAGCTTCCAGCCTGCAGCAGCTTGGGCTTCATCAAATTCCCCCGGTGCTGGGCTGACGATGCTTTCCAGAAAGGCTTTTAGGTCGAGTAGTTTTTCCTTAGTCACTTCCTGTGTGATACCCGGTTCTGTGCCTATTCCTGGTTCATTTATCTCGGCGACCTCCAGTGCAGCAAATACCCATGGCGGTAGTGTATTACCGAACTCAAAGTTTTTGATGATGGCGTTGTCAGTCCCCCATGCACCATTGGTGCCTAAAGGTAAATCGATACCACATTCCGGGCCACTCGCTAATGAATTGTTATCGGGTGCGGTATGCAAAATACCAATCCATGTCATGTCGTACTCTTGCTCGGCCAGATCGATATAATTCCAGTTTTGTGGAATTTGGCTTGGGTTGTTGACACCATCATCGATGGGGTTATCCGGCATAAAGCGCGGATCAAACATGCCTCTTGGCCAGGTTGGATACGGCGCGGTATCGGCCAATGAACCATCTCTATTTGCCAATGTACCCGAGGCTACTGGCGGAGTGTTTGCCAGGATGGTGCCCAGTGCAATGTTGGGATTTGGGGGGCCAATGATCGGCTGGCCAATCGGCAAGAATATTGGTGGAGCAGGTGGCGGCTCAATCTGAAACGCAATGGGATCAACCGTAACGTGACACAATGCGCAGGTGAGACCCACATCAGTTATCCGGTTAGGTTCCGTCGGGTCATTAAATTGCGCGTTTAAACCCAGCACTGCACCGGCCTGCAGTAAAGCGATGGTAATGTTATGGTCATTCAATGCGGCCTGTTTAAATGCAAAATCATCACCAAGCAGTGCGTCGACAATAGGCTGAGGCACTTTGTTGACATCAATTTGTATACCCAGGCTGGCAGCAAAACTGGGTGTGACTACTTCCGCATTCAACAGCTCATGTAACTGGAAGGTACCTGTCCAGTATGTATGACTGCCCCAATCATCATTGAAGTACAGCTCGCGGCCACGTACCACTGCTGCATCTGTCGCAGCACGCGCCTGTAGCATACGATGGGCCACGCGATATTTGCCGCGGGTTCTTTTGGTTTGTGTGACGACGCTGTTGGTAGAAGCTTTGTAGAAGTTAGCCATCATGCGCGGCCAGGCACGGTGTCTGCGGGTCGCAATTTCACCGATCTGCGGGTGTACAGGTGCCGTAGTGGCGGTAATTTCGATTTGCATGGGTGCGTTTAACTTGAGTTTCGCACGGCGTTGATTCCACTTAAACCAAGTAAACCAGTGATGTGTTTTCCTCAATTTGACTTTGAATGCAGGGCTTGCCGCTGTCTGGTTGGGTCCAACGGGGCGGGTACGCCGTATTGGCCTGACGACCAGTTTTGCATTTGCTGACAATGCGCCTGCTGGAATCGAAATCTTTATTGACGGATTATCTGGATTGTCTGTGAAGGTACCCCCAGCCGAGGCATTAACATGCGCAAAAATGTATCCGGCTCGTGTATAGGTAGCCATGCTCGCCTGGCTGAAAGCACTCAGCAGGCATATTGTTAGAAAAATTCCCAGCCTTTTTCTATAACTATTTGGTTTAATATGAAACATGTAACAACCTCCTCCTCGAGATAGCTTGTAAAGCACCTATTGCTGATGCTGGCATTACTTTACGCTCGCAGGATTCTGTAAGAAAGTGACATAGTCACTTAAGGTACCGCTGATTAATTCGTGTAATTTTTCATTGTGAATAGTATATATATGGAGATACCATCTACATGTGCGTACTATTAATCAGGGATTCCTTAACAGCTTAGGTTTAGTACTCTCAGTGAAACTAACCCAATCCATCCCATAGTCCGAGTAATGTGACTCAATCACAGAACTTCAAGCAGAGTGGTCTGTCCAACCCGGGCACGTAATAAAGTCAAATCTTATCAATAGTGGTAGTGAGATTATCCTCATGAATAAAGCGAGTTCAGTGAACACCACGTTGTGGAAGAACTGCTTTCCCCAGCTTGCCCATACAGAAGAGCCCGCAGTCCAGCGGATTATTAATAAATCCAAATACCTCGAATTTCCGGCAAAGGCCCAGTTAAGCAGATCAGGTGCTATTTGCAGCGATTATGTGTTGGTCGTGAGTGGCAGTATCCGTGTCCAGGTGGTGACAGAAAAAGGTCGGGAGATTATTTTATACCATGTGCGTTCTGGAGAAGGCTGTGTGCTGACAACGTCCTGTCTGTTAGGCAGTACAACTTTTCCTGCAGAAAGTTACACCGATACCAAAACAGAAATCCTTGCGCTACCAGCAGAAGACTTTGAGTTGGCACTTGGCGCCTCATCGCACTTCAGGCATTTTGTGTTTAACAACTTTGCCCAGCGTCTAGCGAGCGTCATCGCCCGTATCGAGCAGCTTTGCTCACCGGCTATAGACCGGAATCTTGCCAAAGCTTTACTCACCCTATCAAAAGAAAACTCCCTGCCAGTTACCGCAACCCACCAGGAACTCGCGTCTGAGTTAGGTACTGCTCGTGAAGTTGTGTCCAGGCATTTAAAACGATTTGAGTTACAGGGCTGGGTGAGTCTTGGGCGGGGGACAATACAAGTGATTGCGCCTGAAATGCTATCCCGGATATCGGATCGATAACAGAGTTGTTAAGTACCTTAGCGGGCCTTCTCCATTGTGCTCCTTGATAAAGATCAGCTCCACTGGCCTCAGTTTGCGTGCATGGGTGGAGTGGTCATCTTCAAGTAAACGCGCCGACTCCAGCAAGTAATCCCAATCAACCGACT
>CAYPEL010000127.1:0-8038 GCA_964409635.1 uncultured Gammaproteobacteria bacterium
CCAAAAAAACTCAATAGTTGCCGGTGTGTGTGGCTCAACCGCCGTCTTTTTTATAGCGGCCGTGCCGGGCGCCCAATAACAAAACCGCTGCCAACGCCACCCATCCACCGACCCCATGAACCACAACCGAGCCGGCAAAATCATGAAATTCGGCGCCAAAAGTCTTGCCAATCCATGCCTGGACTCCGTAGTTACCATTCCAGACAATGCCTTCGAAAAACGGATACACCAGTGCGACGAGAAAAAAAGTGGCTGCAAGTTGCGGGTAAAATCTTGCTCGTTCAGCAATACCCCCTGAAACAATAGCTGGAATAGCCGCCGCAAAAGTACAGAGGAAGAAGAATTTGACCAGTTCGTAACCGTTCTTTTCAGTCAATGCTTCAGCGCCCGACATGAAACCCAATCCGTAGGCCACTGTATAGCCGATAAAGAAATACGCCAGTGTCGACATGGCGAAGTCAGCAATAATTTTCACCAAGGCATTGACCTGGTTTTTATGCCTTACGGTGCCTACCTCAAGAAATGCAAAACCGGCATGCATGGCGAGCACCATAATGCCGCCCAAGAGTATAAAGAGCACATCACTGCCCGCTTGGTATGCTTCCATTTCGACCCCCCGTTATTGGTTAATATGTCTTCATTTTCTTCACTCGAAGGCTGCTACCATACTCAATTTCAGCGTATTGGCAATATTCGGTTACCCGGAGCATCTGTTTTGCACCCGGGAAGCACATTTCAATGCCTGGCTTTCGAGTAGCCTCTCAACCCTCAGCTTGTTTTGCGCGCTGCCAAAGCTGCTCAAGCTCATCTATTGAAAGTAATGACAAGGCAGAGCCCCCACCCGCCGAGGCTTCCAACGCCCGGAACCGCCGTTCAAATTTCGCATTGGCATTGCGCATCAGTGATTCCGCATCTGTATTCAGGTGCCGCGCCAGATTCACACAGGTAAACAGTATGTCGCCGAGCTCTTCTTTTTGTTGTGGCAACGAATCAACGCCCATAGAACCTGCCTGCTTGAATTCCTCAACTTCTTCGTCCAGCTTATTGATCACTCCCCTAATATCCGGCCAGTCAAAACCAACACGCGCCGCCCGGTTCTGAAGTTTATATGCGCGCGCAAGCCCAGGTAACGCAAGCGCTATGTGATCCAGCTCACTCGTAGATGGATGTCCTTTATCTTTACGCTCTTCGGCTTTATGTGCTTCCCAGGCTACAGTCTGTGCAGCAGCATCTTCAATTTTAGAATCACCGAACACATGCGGGTGACGCCTGATCAATTTCTCGCAGATAGATTCAACGACATCATCAAAATCAAACCAGTCATGTTCCCTAGCCATCTGGGCGTGAAACACAACCTGAAATAGCAGGTCACCCAATTCTTCCTTAATAGCTTCTTTATCACGCTTGCGAATTGCATCCACCACTTCATAGGCTTCTTCCAGTGTATAAGGCGCAACAGATTCAAAATCCTGTTCCAAATCCCAGGGGCAGCCTGCTTCAGGCTCACGTAAGCTGCGCATAATTTCAAGTAATCCTGCAATGGATTTTTGAGGAATTTTTCTGCTCATTTTTTTGGTTTCCACGCTACACTATCTACGATGAATTCATCAAACAGCCATCTAATTGTACTAGCCCTGAGCTGGATTGCGTATGGCGCCCTGCATTCATTGACAGCATCGATAGGCTGTAAGCAGCTATTTCAGCAGCATTTTACCGGCATCTTTCATACCTACCGTCTACTATACAACCTCTCCGCAGTCTTACTGCTGGCTATACCGCTCTGGTTATTGTGGAGCTACGAAGGTGGATTATTATGGGAGTGGCCCGGCATGGCAGGCCAGATTGCAGAGGTCACCGTCATACTTGCCGTACTAGGCTTTTTTTACGGCCTTACCCTCTACGACGGCAGTGACTTCATTGGCTTGAAGCAATACAAGGAGGGGCAAAAAACCCTGCATGAGACGGCGCCTATGTCACTGTCCTGGTTACATCGATATGTTCGTCACCCGTTGTATTTTTTTGGCTTGATAATTATTTGGGTTCGGGAAATGAACGCCGCTTGGCTGGTGAGTGCAATTTGTCTCACTGTATATCTGATTATCGGCTCACGCTTAGAAGATAAAAAACTGATCGCAACTTACGGTGAACAATACCGGCGTTATAGTAAAAAAGTTGCCGGCCTGATTCCACTACCCTGGCGAGTCTTAAGCAAAAAAGGGGTCAGATCTATTTTTTGATAGACCCCTTTTTTGGTAAACTAGTGAACCTGACCTGTTAATGCATTAATCACTTTATCTTCAAGCTGGATGCGTTCAGCCAGCGTTTCACCAAGATTGGAAAGATCCTTATCCAGTATTTCAAACAAGGCTTTCTCGCCATTGACAATATCCACAGTTTCGTACTTATCATTAAAGCGTAAAATAGCATCGGTGGTTTGAGCGATATGCGGGTAAACATTATCCGCCACCTTGAGGACTGCAGAACGTCGTTCCAGCTTATCCGTAATATAGCGGTACAATTGAAAATGTGCGCTGGCCGTATAATCTATCAACACTTGACAAAATTCCTGCAACGCTTCCTCGACCTCCCGATCCTGCGCGAAAGGGCGCTGGCTGGCTAACTCGGTATAGCGGGAAAGTGTCTCGGTTCTGGTTTTGACCAGGGTCGCCAGTTTCTCACGTGACCGGCCACGGCGGTCATCCCCTGAAGCGTAATTAGTAGTAGCCATTAACAGTTCCTCGATAGATTTAAAATTATTAAAGCGCCATCAGTTCGACACATAGGGTACGAGAAGCACAAAGTGTACCAGTCAGGATACTGAATTCTTTAGATTTTTCAACAATGGTTCGGAATTTGCTTTAAACCTTGAGAACTACCCCGCTCATGGTGGAGAACAATTATGGGAATGCCAAGGAATATCAGAAACTTCTTGCAAGCGTCAAACTTGCCTTATGAAGTATTAAGACACAATAAAACCACTTCATTGGTACAGGCTGCAAAAGCCTGTCAGCTGCCCATTGATAAACTCGCACGGGCGGTGGTACTCGCCGATGCAGAAGGTTTGTTAATGATCGTGCTGCCGGCCGATCACCTGCTGGACTTTGAAGCGCTTTGTATCCTCACCGATCGTGAACTGGAGCTTTGCCCCACCGACAGGCTGACAGCTATTTTTGACGATTGCGAACCCGGCTCATTTCCCCCACTCGCCAACGCCTATGGGCTGAATGTCATCATCGATTCAACCCTGTCAAACTGGCATGATGTTATTTTCGAGCCCGGCACACACACTTCCCTGGTACGCATGTCTGGCGAAGATTTTGAAGCACTGTATGCAAATGCACAACACGCCGTTGTCTCCCTGCCACCTTCAGCTCTCACCAATCTGGATACGCAACAGGTCTCGGATACACTGGGCGAATATTTCGAACAGCTGTCGCCAACGCGGGTACGCCGCACGCTGGATGAAATACACGAATTACCGGCACTGCCAGACACGGCAACCAGGATTTTACAACTGGCCTCTAACCCGCTAGCCAATGCCAAACAACTCGCCGATATTATCAGCACCGATCCAGCCCTGGCCTCTCAAGTACTGCGTTATGCCAACTCGTCGTTATACGGCTATGCTGGCCGCATTAAGGATCTGCAATCAGCAATTGCGCGGGTTTTAGGGTTTGAATTTGTCATGCACCTGTCACTGGGTTTGACCATTGGTAAAGCATTACGTATCCCGCCCGATGGACCCTTAGGATTAAATAACTTCTGGAAGCATTCTGTCTACGCCGCCCGGTTAGTTGAACTGCTCGCCCGGCAACTGCCCGGCAACCAGCGTCCACAACGGGGTACTGCTTACCTGGCCGGATTGATCCAAAACATCGGACGGCTAGCCTTGGGCCACGCATTTCAAGCTGAATTTTACATCCTTAACCAGCTTGCCCAAGCGAATCCGGGTATGTCGGCACTCGAGTTGGAAAAAAATGTGCTGGGTGTGACGCACGACCAGATCGGCGCCTGGCTATTGGAAAGCTGGGCGATGCCGGATGAATTGATTATTGCGGTACGGCACCATCACGACGAAGGTTATTGGGAGAAACACGCGGTATATCCACAGCTGGTCTTTATTGCGAACCGGTTACTGGCACTATATGGCATTAATAGTATGGAAAAACCCGAATTGCCTACTTTTGCATTAGAAATGCTGGGGCTGGAAGAAACCACGGTTCGGTTACTGACTGAACAGATATTGGCTAATAGTGAGGAGCTTGATGATCTGGCGAAGAGATTAGCCGCCTGAACTTACTGCTACCCACTCCACGCTGAATTAAACAGGGGCAGAATAATCTACCCCTTTTTAATTCATATATAACTCGTTGATAATACTTATTATTTATGTATAATCAACACTAATCTACCCGCAAATTTTCCTGCAGAGCCGCACATCAAATGGTTAATTAATTTACCCACATACGAATGGGTTTATTGAACCGATTCTTGACTAAAAGACTCAAGTATTATTTAATAGACACATTAGCCGTAATGACGAGGCATCCAGTGCCTCCCGACATACACTATTTAATAGCGAGGCAAATTATGAAACTCTCAACCAAAGGCCGTCATGCCATAACTGCTATGATGGAACTGGCGCTGCGCAACGAAAAAGGCCCAGTGACTCTGGCTGATATTTCAGCTGAACAATCTATTTCTGTTTCCTATTTGGAGCAGCTATTCGCACGTCTACGAAATCACGAACTGGTAACCGGCATGCGTGGACCTGGTGGTGGCTATTGCCTGCGCCGTCCAGCGACGGAAATCACCGTCGCCGAAATTCTCAGCGCGGTTGATGACGCCATGCCTGCCCGCCGTGAGCGTATCCCTGGTGAACAGTGGCCGCAGAGCATTATCTTATGGAACGCGCTGAGTGAACGCATTTTCAATTATCTGAACGGCGTTACGCTCGCTGAAGCGGTCAATCAACAGCAGGAAGAAAACAGCAAAAAAGATGCCCCCTACGGTTCTGGCTATCAACAGTCTGCCGCTTAATGGCTACATAGGCAGAAACTACAGGAGAATGAATCATGGCATACAGTAATAAAGTACTAGATCACTACGAAAACCCGCGTAATGTCGGCTCGTTTGACAAAGGCGATACTGCCATAGGTACTGGCATGGTCGGCGCGCCGGCCTGTGGTGACGTTATGAAACTGCAGATTAAGGTTAACAACGAAGGTATCATCGAAGATGCCAAGTTCAAAACCTACGGTTGCGGTTCTGCGATTGCATCGAGTTCTTTGCTGACAGAATGGGTCAAGGGTAAAACCCTGGATCAGGCGGGTCAGATCAAGAACACCGAAATAGCCACTGAACTGGCGTTACCGCCGGTAAAAATCCACTGTTCGGTACTGGCTGAAGATGCGATCAAGGCGGCCATCACAGATTACCAGCAGAAAAATAACTAGTAATACACATAAGTATTCTAAAACCGGGGCCTTGGCTCCGGTTTTTTATTGCCTGAATTAAGGTAGTATCAACCGCATAAATTTTTCTAGGTTTAATAGCGACGTTCATGCCTACCGATATTCTCGAGTTGTACCCGGCCTGCGGCACGCAACACAAACTTGAAGGCTTGTATCTGTCACAAAATATCCGTCAGCAAATGGGCCATGACGGTGTCTTTATCTACTCGAACTTTATTACCAGTATCGATGGCCGAATTGCCCTCCCAGCCGAAGCTAAGAAATCCCGGCAAGTCCCCACCGATACCGCTAACCCACGCGACTGGCGGCTGTACCAGGAACTCGCCGCCCAGGCAGACCTGTTGATTACCAGTGCCCGGTATTTTCGCCAGGCCGGAGACAACGAAGCCCAAGACAACCTCCCGGTCGGATCAGCAACAAAATTTAATGATCTACATGCTTGGCGTCTCAAGCAAGGGCTCAGCGAACAACCCGATATTGCTGTATTCAGCGCCAGTCTGGATATACCAGTCACCGCGTTACAGGCATACCGGCATCGAAAAATTATAATTTTTACTGGCCAGGAATCTGATCTGCAATTACGTGCTGCATTAAGTAAAGAAACCCATGTCAAAATTGTCGTCTGCGGTCCCGGCCGGCACGTCGATGGAGCGCTGATACGAGCCCATATTAAAGAACAGGGCTATCAATATATTTATGCGATAGCCGGGCCTTCAGTCTTTCACACACTGCTGGCAGGACATGCGCTGGATCGCTTGTATCTGACAAGCGCTCAAAAAATCCTGGGCGGAAAGCAATTTGACACAATTGTCTGGGGCGAACAGCTATCTCCAGCGCCAAGCCTAACACTAACCTCAATGTATCTGGATCCACACAGCCCGGAAGGTGCGGGGCAGACATTGGCTGCCTATGATATCAGTTGCATGAAAACTCCCCGGCAAAACACACAGCAAGCAACATGAAACAAAAAATAATCCATCAGGGGCGCGTGATTGATCTGGCAATAGAAACTGTTGACTTACCCAACGGCACAACGGCGGAGCTGGAAATAATTCACCATCCCGGTGGCGCTGCTGTGGTAGCAATCAATGCTGAAAATCAAGTGTGTATGATCCGCCAGTATCGCCATGCGGCCGGTGGCTGGCTCTGGGAACTGCCCGCAGGGAAAATTGATCCCGGCGAAGACCCCATAACAACTGCAAAACGCGAACTGGCAGAAGAAGCCGGCCAGATAGCAGAGAAAATTGAGCCGCTGGGCGATACCCTGACGACACCCGGTTTCTGCGATGAGGTTATTTATTTATTTCGTGCCACAGAACTGGAAACATGCCCAACCCAGCACGAAACACACGAAGTCATCGAAATTCATTGGTTGGACTACCCACAGGTACTCCAACAAATCAGGGATGGCACTATTCGAGATGCCAAAACTGTGATCGGTTTGGTGCTGGCAAGCCTGTGATAACATCAGCATAAGCATCACTGGTTTTTTTACCTACAGGCATTCATTTGAAATATTGCAGCAACTGCGGCACCACGGTGTCAGTACGTATTCCCGAAGGCGATAACCGTGAGCGCTTCGTCTGCGCTCAATGCGAGACAATTCACTACCAGAATCCAAAAATAGTCGCTGGATGTATCCCTGAATGGGAACAACAGATTCTACTGTGCCGGCGCGCTATCAAGCCTAGATACGGCCTATGGACATTACCTGCCGGTTTTATGGAGAACGGCGAATCTACCGTACAGGCAGCTATGCGTGAAACTTGGGAGGAAGCTTGCGCCCGGGTCGAGATTGATACACTCTACAGCCTGCTGAGCATCCCGCATATAAACCAGGTCTACATGCTCTTCAGGGGCGCGCTTGTCGATGGTGTATTTGCGCCTGGCGAGGAAAGCCTCGAGTGTAAATTATTCGACGAAACAGAAATACCCTGGGACAAGCTTGCATTTCCTGTTGTCGAAGAAACCCTTAAGCGCTATTACCGGGATAGAAGCGAAGGCAAGGGTTTCCCCTTACAAATCGGAGATATTTCTAAGCACCCGCGGCGGGAGGCTTAGCAGAATAAAGCTGGCAACTAGGCTACCTGGTGGTCTCTAGTAGACTGCGGTTGTGCTATTCGGAATGCTTCTGCCCGGTTGGCAGAAAACAAAAGATCCCGCAGTATTTTCCGCTGATCTTCTGCCAGCTGATCAAACATCAAACCAACACCCTGCTCCCGCTGATGAATCACCAACGCGGGCAAACGTAATTTTGCCCCACGGTTGCTGATAAATTCCACATCGAGGCATTCGTTTTTTTGCCACAGCTGGGGATCGGTCTCGACAAAAACCCCGCCTAATCCTAAATCCCGACTCAGACCACTTTGAACAGGCAACCCGTGTTTGTAAAACAGAACCCGGACCGCCATTTGCTTGCGGATACTGCAACGGTGTTCCATACAACCTCCCTATAAGAAAAACAGCTCCATCATGAGGCTATCGTCTATACCTTTGGGTTACTTTAACCTAGATCAACCCGCTATCGTCTGAACTCTGATTGATGTCATAATCTGCAAGGATTT
>CAYPEL010000128.1:0-8010 GCA_964409635.1 uncultured Gammaproteobacteria bacterium
CATACTCTCGCAAGCTACAGCACCTGTACCAAACGCTGCGGCCGTCAGCTTCGCCAACTCTCCAAACACAAAAACACGCTCCACACCTGCTGCACGTGCAGCACTTGCCACGTGGCTGTGCATTTGATTACTGCCAGCGCCCAGCTCACCCATATCGCCTAACACCAGCCAACGTTCACCAGGTTGTACTGCAAGCACATCCAGCGCCGCCTGCAATGAGGCCGGATTAGCGTTATAGGTATCATCAATCAAGCGGCAACCCTGAATGCCAGGCTGCACCTGCAAACGGCCCTTGACGGGCCGGAAGGCCGCCAGACCGGCGGCGATGACTTCCGGATCAACATTCAATGCCACCGCAGCGGCACATGCCGCCAGTGCATTCATTGCGTTATGCCGGCCAGGAACACTGAGAATAGTGTTGATTTCACCCTCAGGCGTAGCGATCTGTAAACGACTGCCCGTCAGTTCGTTTTGCCATTGCCCGGTAATGGCTGCAGGACACGCCATACCAAAATCAATTATTGAACGCTGCGCAGATAGTTTTCGCCACAGCGGCGCATAAGGATCATCCGCATTAATAATGGCTACACCCTTTGGCGATAGCGACTCAAACAACTCGCCTTTAGCCCGCGCCACACCATCCAGTGAACCAAATCCTTCCAGGTGTGCCGGCCCGGCATTATTCACTATCGCCACATCCGGCAGAGCCAGTTGCGCGAGATGGGCGATTTCACCGGCATGGTTAGCGCCTAATTCAATCACTGCGAACTGGTGCTGTTGCTGTAAACGAAACAGGGTATGCGGTAGCCCAATATCGTTATTGTAATTTCCCGCTGTCGCCAACGTTGGCCCGCACAAATCAAGTATGCCTGCCAACATTCCCTTGACGGTGGTCTTACCGTTACTGCCTGTGATTGCAACCACAGGCAGTGTGAAACGCTGCCGCCAGTGTTTTGCCAATTGCCCCAGCGCAATGCGCGTATCTGCCACCTCCAGGCGCGGCAAATCAATTGTAACTGTCTTACTGATGGTGGCCGCAGCGGCACCCAGCTCTGCCGCACGCTGCAAATAATCATGGCCGTCAAAATTAGGCCCCTGCAATGCAACGAACAGGTTACCTTTTGACAAGGTCCGGGTATCGGTACTGACACCAGAGAAAACGATATCGCGGCCGGAAAAGCCCGCCTGTAAAACTTCAGCAGCCTCTGACAAAGGCATGGTCATCACGCTCTGCCCTCCTGCAGTACACGCATGACCTGCTCACGGTCGCTAAATGGCAGGCGCTGGTTGCCGATTTGCTGATAGGTTTCATGCCCTTTGCCGGCGATCAGCACCACGTCCGATTTATTTGCCAGCCCGATCGCTGTGGCTATAGCTTTTGCCCGATCTGTAATACGTTGCACACCGCCGGGTTGTTGCACACCAGACAAGATCATTTCGATAATAGCGTCCGGGTTTTCTGAGCGGGGGTTATCACTGGTGAGTATCAACTGGTCAGCAAACTGCTCTGCCGCCGCGCCCATAAACGGCCGCTTACCCGGATCACGGTCACCGCCGGCGCCAAACACACAAATCAGCTTGCCTGTGCAGTGTATACGCAGAGCGTGCAAGGCTTTCTGCAAGGCATTGGCGGTATGCGCATAGTCAATCACAACCAGCGGTTGATGTTGCGAACCGAAAACCTCCATGCGGCCAGGCACCGTGGTAACACCTGATAAATACTGCATGACATCCGTAAAAGGTAATCCTGCCGCCAGTAATGCCCCTGCCGAGGCCAGTAGATTGGCGGCATTAAACGCGCCCAGCAATTTTGTTTCGATGACCGCGTTACCCCAACTCGAATCCACTTCGATGCGCATACCGCGTTGCTGTGTGTTAACCGATCGCGCGCAAAGCCATTCGTACCTTACCGGCGAAGTAAACTGCTCATCAAGCGTGTAGACAATAACCCGCTGACCATCGAGAGCACTCGCCAACAATTCTGCGCCTAATCTGTCATCCAGATTCAGCACCACCGTCTTAAGGCCGGACATACGGAACAAGCGCCGCTTGGAAGCCGCATAACTTTCCATATCACCGTGATAATCCAGGTGTTCAGGACTCAAGTTTGTCAGCACGGCGGTATCGAAGTTGATACCTGACACGCGCTGTTGATCAAGCGCGTGTGAAGACACTTCCATAACCATATTTTCGACCTGCTGGTCACGCAATTGCGCCAGCTCATCCTGTAAACGCAACGCATCCGGCGTGGTATGGGTTGGCTCCTGCAACTTTCCGAATACACCGTAACCCAGTGTACCCAGCAACCCGCAGGGACTGTCTGTTGTATGCAAGACCTGGGCTATAAAGTGGCTCACAGATGTTTTGCCGTCTGTACCGGTGACACCAATGCAGTGCATCGCCTGCGAAGGGTGCGCACGAAAAACACTGGCAATCCTGCCGATATCAGCGGCAAGATTTTCCAACGGATAGCAAGGCACTTCACAGCGGTTAACCATTTCAGTCAGGTCACTGTCTTGTGCAGGCCCCCACAAGACAGCAGCTGCGCCTTGCTCAAGCGCCTGACTCAGATGCGCAAGGCCGTGCTGCCGGACACCCTGTACGGCAAAAAACAGATCGCCAGGCCTCACTGCGCGGCTATCCATAGCGAGGCCGGAAATTTCAACATCACGCAGTAGCTGCACAGCGGCGATACCGCGCAGCAATTCACTCAACATCACCCCGTGTGACAAGCTTTTTGCAGCCATCATGCCGGCTCCTCCACACTGCGATTGCGGGTTTGCAGCAAGAGCAGATCATCAGGCGGGATATTCAATAAGCGTAATGCACCGGACATGATTTTTGAAAACGCTGGCCCGGCCACCTTGCCACCAAAGTGTTCACCATTGCGTGGCTCGTTGATCATAATGACTATTACCAACCGCGGCTGGCTGGCGGGCGCCATGCCGGCAAAAACCGAAACATATTTATCTTCGGCATACCCACCCGCAATCGATTTATGCACCGTCCCGGTTTTACCCGCGACCCGGTAGCCACTAACGGCAGCTTCTGTTGCTGTACCACCTGGCTGTACCACAGCCTCCATCATGCGCCGCACAGTTATTGCAGTTTCCGGTCTCAGGACAGATTGCTGTGCGACTGGGCCATCACGTTTAACCAACGTCAGCGGTATCCGGTAGCCATCATTTGCAAACACAGTGTAAGCCCCGGCAAGCTGTAAAGTAGTCAGCGATAAGCCATAACCAAACGCCAGGGTGGCACGTTCTATATCCCGCAAACGGTGATAATCGGGCAAAAACCCATCTGCCTCACCCGGAAAACCGCTAGCTGTCATCGTGCCCAATCCGGATTCACTGAGCACAGACCAAAGCGCTTTAGGTTTTAGATCGAGTGAGATTTTTGCTGAAGCTACATTACTGGATTTACGGATCACATCTGTTAAATCCAAGCTGCCGTAATCGTGCATATCACGGACTGCGTGCGTACCCACCTGGAATACCCCCGGCGCTGTATTGATCCGGGTACCCGGTGTATAGCGGCCGGATTCGAGCGCGGCGGCGATAACAAAGGGCTTTATCGTCGAACCTGGTTCATAAATATCGGTCACAGCACGGTTGCGTAACCGGCTGGGGCGCAGTCGCCGCCGGTTATTCGGGTTATAGGCTGGCTGACTCACCATGGCCAGCACTTCACCCGTTACATTATCCAACACAACAGCGGAAGCGGACTTGGCGTTGTGCAGCTTTACCGCTGCCTTGAGCTCCCGGTATGCCAGATACTGGATGCGCCGGTCAATACTGACCACCAGATCTTTGCCATGCCGGGGGGCACGAATATTCTCAACGTTCTCTATGATGCGGTGCCGGCCATCCTTAATAACGCGCTTGGAACCGGATTCACCGCGCAACCAGTCTCCGTAGGCAAGCTCGAGACCCTCCTGCCCGGCATCGTCTATGTTGGTAAAACCAACCAGATGCGCAGCCACTTCACCCGCCGGGTAATAGCGGCGGTATTCACGCTGCAGAGCGACACCCGGCACTTCAAGTGACATGACTTGCTCTGCCAGTGCCGGGGAAACGTGCCGCCGCAGGTAGACAAATTCACGCTTCTGACGCTGCGTTAATATTTGCAGCAAGCTGTCAGCCGGTTTGCCGAGCACCTTCGCCAGGCGCGGCAACTGCTCCCGGTTCAGCAGTAACTCTGCGGGGTTTGCCCAGACCGATTCTACGGGCGTACTGATGGCCAGGGGTTCACCATTTCTGTCAGTCACCATGCCACGGTGAGCCGCAACATGGATGGTCCGCAAATGCCGCGCCTCACCCTGGTGACGCAGAAAATCCCGGTCGACCAACTGCAGTTCGGCCACTCGGCCCAGCAGTAACACAAATCCGGACATCACCAGGACTAACAATAAATAGTGCCGCATCATGCCGGTTGATGTACGGCGCATCATTGCGGCAGCATCACTATCGACTGCGGGTCTGGGGTATACATGCCAAGCCGCTCACGGGCAAATTGCTCAACCTGTCCATGCGTTGTCAGGGTGCTTTGCTCAAGCTGAAGCTGCCCCCACTCAATATTCATGTCATCCTGACTGGCTTCTAACTGTTGCAACTCAACAAATAATTTACGGCTGCTATGTTTTGCGTAAACGACACCCAAAGCTGAACTCAACATCAGCGCTACCAGGATGAGGCTAAAGGTGGATTTCATGCGGCACGCTCCGCAATTCTCAACAAGGCACTGCGGGCGCGTGGATTGGCTTCGATTTCTTCAGCATTGGCACGCACAGGTTTGCCAACGATGCGTAGTCTTGGTGAATACTCAGCCGGTAAAACCGGTAAGTTTGGCGGTAGCTCAGGACCACGCTGTTCATTACGCATAAAGCGCTTAACAATCCGGTCTTCCAGGGAATGAAAGCTGATCACGACAAGCCGCCCACCCGCTGCAAGCACGTTGATGCATTGCGGCAAAACGGCGTGTAACTCATCTAGCTCACGGTTAATATAAATACGTATCGCCTGAAAACTCCGCGTCGCGGGGTGTTTGTGTTTCTCTTTGAAAGGAACCGCATTGATGATCAAGTGGGTTAGCTGTGCAGTCGTGTTAATGGGCGACTCCTGGCGCTGGCGCACAACCTCGCGGGCTATACGTCTCGCAAAGCGTTCTTCACCATAGGCTTTCAACACCCGCACCAACTCATCTTCAGTAACAACCATCAACCACTCAGCCGCGCTCTGCCCGCTACTGGTATCCATGCGCATATCCAGAGGACCATCACGCAAAAAACTGAAACCGCGTTCAGCATTGTCAAGCTGCGGAGAAGACACACCCAGATCCAGCAAAATTCCATCCACCTGGTTTTGCCAACCCAGCTCATCAACCACTTTTTCCAGCGCTGCGTAGCTGGCTTTACGAACCGTTACACGCGCATCCAACAATTCAATTTCATGCGCTATCGCACAGGCCTCTGAGTCCTTATCCATTACCAGCAGCCGCCCGCCGGAACCCAAGCGTTCCAGTACCGCCCTGCTATGACCACCCCGGCCGAAAGTGCCATCAATATAGACGCCTCCCGATTTCAGAT
Organism: uncultured Gammaproteobacteria bacterium; assembly: GCA_964409635.1. Taxonomy (GTDB): domain Bacteria; phylum Pseudomonadota; class Gammaproteobacteria; order DSM-19610; family DSM-19610; genus CAYPEL01. The sequence continues at coordinate 5,588 of CAYPEL010000128.1, forward strand.
TGAGTCCTGCCAACACCGGCTGTAACATGACCGGCTTATGTTTATACATTTGACCCACTTACTCAGAGCGTTAACGAAGCAAAAGGATCAGGCATATCAGTCTCACCTTCACTTTTCATCATCCATGCATTACATTTCTGATCCCAGAGTTCCTCATCCCAAATTTCGAATTTATTACCCACACCGGCCAGAGATACGCGCTTTTCCAGTTTGGCAAACTCGCGTAACCGGGGCGGGATTAGAATCCGGCCATGGCCATCCATTTCGACTTCTGCAACATGGCCAATCAGCATGCGCTGCATGGCACGGGTACGCGGATCTTGGTTAGGCATGTGGATCAATTTGCGTTCGATGTCCTGCCATTCGGGCTGGGGGTACAACAACAGGCAGCCATCACTATGCACCGTCAGCACCAGATGACCGTCAAACCGCTCAGTAATGGGCGCCCGGAAACGGGTCGGAAGCGCCAGGCGGCCCTTCGCATCCAGATTTACAGTACTGCCCCCTCGAAACACAGATTTCCCCCACCAGGCCCTAATTAGCCATTATTTACCACTTAAACCCACAAGATAATACTATAGGTACTGGGAGGCAGAATTGTCAAGGGTATTTACAGAAAATCTTTCTTTTCTGACAATAACTTAGCGTAGTTTAGACCTATTCTAGGCGGTCGCTAAAAGGCGACGAAATACGAATAAAATTAGAAATCAGCAGCTTGGGATCACTTGTTTGTGTAGCACTTAAAATATTGGCTAGGGATATTCATTCATCCTAAATTTTATTTATTGCTATAGTTGTTTTCCTTATATTAATATGATCTAATATACGGTAATTACTAAGCTATTTTAAGACGGGAGTTTTCATGGAGATTAAGCCTTTTTTTGATAATCGTACTTTTACAATGACTTACGTGGTCTATGACCCAAAATCGAATGACGCTCTCGTGATCGATCCGGTGCTGGATTATGAGCCGGTGGGTTCAAAGATATGGACCGAGTCTGTTGATGAAGTCATTACGTTTCTAAAAGAGAAGTCGCTGAATCTCCATTTCGTCCTCGAAACTCACGCGCACGCAGACCACATTTCAGGCGCTCAGATGCTTAAAGAAGCCTTTCCTGGCGCAAAAATAGCGATCGGTGAAAAAATCACCGTCGTCCAGGAAACCTTCAAAAGCTTTTTTGGTTTACCCGATGATTTTGCGACCGATGGGCGCCAGTTCGACCGCCTTTTGACAGACGGTGAGACCGTAACTGCCGGCACACTGAAGTTTGATGTTATTTCCACTCCAGGCCACACGCCCGCCTGTTCGACTTACAAGTTTGACGATGTAATTTTTACCGGCGACAGTATTTTTATGCCTGACATGGGAACCGGGCGTTGTGATTTCCCGGCCGGCAGCGCGCACGACCTGTACGATTCAATCACTAATAAAATATATACACTAGCCGATGAAACTCGGATTTTTGTCGGCCATGATTATCAACCCGGTGGGCGGGAGCTGGCCTTCGAAACAACAGTTGGTGAACAAAAGCGTAGTAACATCCAGCTCAAAGCAGGTACGAGCGAGGCAGAATTTACCAAGTTCCGGTCAGAAAGAGATAAGGGTCTCAATGCACCCAAACTGCTATTTCAGAGTGTGCAGCTTAATATAGATGCAGGCGCTATGCCGGCTCCGGAAGACAATGAGAAACGTTATTTAAAAATTCCACTCAATGTGTTCAGACCGGAACCGAAGCCTGAAGATATGGAGTTGGATAAGGTCGGCTAGTTTGCCGGGTGGGGTACGAACCTAGCATGCTGCAATAGCCTGTCAGTACTGGCGTTGCGCCAGTGAACCGCCGTCCGTCTCTGTGGAACCGCGCTGCGTTTCCAACAGAGACGGACAGATTGATGCACCTCACAAAAGCAGAACCACACCGCTTGCGTCAAGGCCAAACTCCATTGGGCCAAAACACATGCTGTGTAATCTGCCCCATCCAACAACGATGGGAGGCAAAGATAACGATACTGCCAAAAGCGGCAGAAGAGGCACTGGATCGATTGCCTCCCCCCCAGCGCTAGTTGGAAAATACCCCGACGGCCTTGTGACCGTTGCACCTGTTGACGGGGTTAAAGGTGCGGGTGCCGGAATGACCGGCTCGGGTACCGCTGATATACCGTAGCGGTCCGGTTTAACTGGGGCGAAGGTAGTCAATTCTTAGCGCAGGGGCCAGCGGAAACCTTCTTTTGGCGCAATGCGAATTTTAATCCAGGCCGATGTTGATGAAGACGCCCAAGAAAAGGATCGTTATATAAGGCAGACTTGGCGCTTAATAATGAAACGTAAATAGAATATCGTTTCATTACTATTGAATCTGGCGAGTCTAATGAAAGGATCGTTACCTTATCAAGCCACAGATGTTCGGTTATGAAACGCACGGCGG
>CAYPEL010000129.1:0-7985 GCA_964409635.1 uncultured Gammaproteobacteria bacterium
ACATTTCCTGAAATACTATTTTCTTGTTGCATCCTGCCCTCGTGAAATGCTACCAGATAATGAACTTAGGCTACGTCACTACTTTCCGCTTTTGTTTTAACCCAGGCTTTTGGTTTAGGTTTGGCTTTATCTTCACTGACACGCGAATTATTTCATCCTCATCAAAGTCATCAACGTGTATAACGGACATTAAATGTTCGTCAAAGCTCTTTAATTGACTGGCTTCTGAAGCATTTATGATCCCTGCTTCATAGGCAGACACGATCAATTCAATTCCCTGTTGCTTCGGCAGTATCTTATCTTTCACAGCCTGACGAATTTTGTCATTAATCGGTTCAAGCTCAAGACTTTCCAGAAACACAATGTTGGCATGCGCCAATGGATTATTTTCGGCATCTTCCATATAAAGGCCTGCAAGCATACGATCACGCATGGCGTTGTTTTGTGTGACCAGATCGGACAGCTCTTTCTCTAACTTATCACCAGGTGGAGAGAAGTGCATTCCTATTGGAAATACCATTAGCTTCAATACTGCGGCAAACACCCGGTTTGGAAAATTTTGCACGATAGCTCTGAACGCCTCCTGGTATTCATAAAGAAGATATTCCAGTGCCCATTGGACGACAGGGAAATCTTCTTCCGGACAACGCTCATTTTCATAATGTTTAATGACCATGCTAGCAAGATAGAGGTTACTTAACAGATCACCTATTCTTGCCGACAACATTTCCATAAACTTCAGTTTCGATTGCAGTGTTAACATGCTGACATCGGCAACCAGGGCGAAGGCCGCACTAAATCGACTTAGGTGTGCGTAATAAGATGCCAAACGAGGATGTCCGGGATTAGTGGCAATACGCGAACCGGTCAAAGCATAGGACACTGAACGTACCCCATTGGTTATGCTGTAGCCTATGTGTTTGAACAAGACATCATCAAAAGTATTGATTACCTCGTCAGTACTTTCCTGTTGAGCTAATTCCATTTCTTTCAGGACAAAAGGGTGGCTACGAGTTGCCCCTTGGCCAAAGATCATCAGATTACGGGTAAGGATGTTGGCACCTTCAACTGTGATCGCAATAGGGATGGATTCATATTCCGAGGCTATATAATTATTTGGTCCCTTCATTACGGCCTTGCCCCCATGTATATCCATTGCATCGATGACACATTGGCGTGCCATTTCGGTACAGTGATATTTAATTATTGCTGAAGGAACAGCAGGTTTTTCGCCATTATCGACCGATTGAATGGTGTGTGTTCGTGCAGCATTTATTATGTAACAAAGTCCAGCCATACGGGCGATAGGTTTCTGTATCCCCTCAAAACTCTTCAGTGGTACGCCGAACTGTTTACGCAGACTTGCATAAGCTGTGGTTCCCATGAGAACTCGTTTCGAAAATGCTGCACCACCCGAAGGCAGAGTAATACAACGTCCCACCGACAGACAATTGACCAACATGCGCCAGCCATAACCAGCCATTTTGGTGCCACCAATTATATAATCCAACGGTACAAAAATATCTTTACCTTCTATTGGGCCATTCAAGAACGCATCACCAACGGGTAAATGACGACGACCGATCATCATACCTTTGGTTTCGCGCGGCAGCATAGCGCAGGTAATGCCATAATCATCAACATCACCGATCAGATGATCGGGATCCTGAAGTTTAAATGCAAGACCCACCAGGCTCGCGATTGGAGCCAAGGTAATATAACGTTTGTTAAAATTTAAGCGCATTCCGATGATTTCTTTTCCTTGCCACATGCCTTTGCAAACGACACCAGTATCCGGAATCGAGGTTGCATCAGAACCGGCCAATGGTGCGGTTAATGCAAAACAGGGGATTTCTTTGCCGGAGGCCAATCTCGGCAAATAGTGATTCTTTTGTTCTTCGGTACCGTACTTAATCAATAACTCTGCTGGGCCAAGAGAGTTCGGTACGGCGACCAGGTAAGTTATGGCCGCACCCGTATTGGAAATTTTGACCAACACTTCTGATTGCGCCATAGCAGACAGATCCAGACCACCGTATTCTTTTGGAATGATCATACCGAGAAAACCATTATCCAGAACGAACTGGGTAATATTATCCGGGATCACATTCCAGTCATGGTTGATCTTCCAGGCATCGACCATTCGACATAATTCAGTTGCTGGACCATCAATAAAATCTTTTTCTTCCTGGCTTAACGCTGGTTTGCCTATGCCGGTGAGTTTTTTCCAGTCTGGATCGCCGCTGAATAATTCTCCATCCCACCAAACTGTACCGGCGTCGATCGCCTCTCTTTCGGTTTCTGACAAGGGTGGAAGCATTTTTTTAAATATTTCAAAAAATGGTTTAGACAGGCGATCACGACGTAAATTTGTCAGATTCGCCAACCCCGTTAAAATAGCCACAATCCCAAGCAATGTTATAAAGAAAATATTCAAGGATGCGAAGATTGAGATTACAAAAGACACCCCGCTGGTAATAGCAATGGCACGTAAACCAGCCTGTTTGAGTGTCAGGGTTATCAGGGCAATGATAATTATCAGTGTGATGGCTAGATTCATATTGTCACCTTTTTCCTTCCATAATAAATGCGAGCGCTCGCTCTATATTTGTTGAGATTTTAGTCCTTTTTATGCTAGTCTGTCTAGTAGTTATTATCAAAAAACCCTTATGCTGATCTTATCCCAATGATGATCAATAACGTATGAAATACGCTGAATATAAGGCGCAATTCCCATATAAGGGCAAGGCCGTCTATGCCACGGTGTTTGAACGGCACAGTGAGCAGATTAAGACCAAAAAACCTAAGTTTGCCGTGAATAATCTGGAAAAGATTTTTAAGGCCAACTTTAAGATTTCCTCAAAAATTGGTTTTCACGAAATGTCTTTGCGAAATCTATGCCAGGAAACAGGCTTGAGTATGGGGGGTATCTATTCCTGTATAGAATCCAAAGATAGCATTGCTATTTTTGTCAAAGACTTGGTTCAGCTCGTTTCTTCAGAAATAGTTACGGATGCCTTGAACCAGAACGAGCCAGAAGAAGCCCTTGTGGATATTATTCGCCACTCTATTTACACCGCAGACATATTGCATCCCTGGTTTTATTTCCTCTATTTTGAAACCCGTTGTTTGTCAAAAAAACATCAGCAGGAGTCAAAAAATATTGAGCTGAACCTGATTGATAAAATAGAAGCCCTTTTGAAAAAAATAGATTCAGGTGGACCCCATGTAAATCATTACGTCATTGCAACGATGGCCGTAGCGATGATCCAGGAACGCTATCTTAAACATTGGAAGTACAAGAGTAATAATAAAAGCCTGGATGGGTATGCAAGTGAGATAATAAAATTAGTGCACTCGGCAATGCAGTGTTAACAGACTACTCAAACTATAATGCGTGATTGCAAGACCTGACCCCGTTTTCCGTTTTCCCGTTTTCCTATTCTACCGGCGTTATATACGCCAACACACCAAATCTGGGATGGTCGATATAATGCAGCTTGCTGCTGCGCATTCGGCGGCTCTGTTGTAATTTGATTTGGGTGGCTTCCGAGCCGAAACGGTAATCTTTACCGATATAGGACGTGTCAGCTACGGTACTCAGGGTCAGATCCAGGTTTAGATGCAAGTAGCGTCCTTTTGTGACTGTTACAGTACCCGTGACGGAGGCGCCTGAGACTGACGATTTGTTTTCAGGTAACAGTATTGGACGACGGCTTTTACTCACCGCCTGGCGCCAGGCAGTATGTAACAAGGGGCGATAGGCGGATGATTTTGCAAGGGCTGCTTTGGCATTGGCTAATTGGTAGGAAGAAGAAGATTGCCAGTTTGCATTGATTGCGGCAGATTTGTTTTTAGATACCTCATCAAATTCTTCCAGCCACTGTTCCTCGACAGTGTCTTGATTGAGATGCTCAAAGATTACTAATTCGATTATGTAGTCATCAGCGAATAAAGTATTTGATAAGGTGCTGCAAAGAATCAGCAAGCAAAATCGGCAACTAGTATTTTTAAGTAGCATACTTATCCTTTCAGGCGTTTCAGTAAAGTATCAACAGCTTCGATACGGGTTTCATCGGGTTCAGTCTCAATCCGGAATCTGAGTTTTTCAGTGCCGTCCAGTGTGTAGAGGTCGGATTCATTTTGTACCAGCTCAACGATGGCCATTGGGTCAACTTTTGGATCTTTGTTAAATATCAACCGGCCGCCGGAGTCTCCTGCGTCAATTTTACGGATACCCATGGGGGTTGCCAGCAATTTCAGGCGGGTAACAGCAAACAGATTTTTCACGGCATCCGGCAACAAGCCAAAGCGGTCGATCATTTCGACTTGTAATTCCCTCAGTTCATCGTCATTCGCCGCGCTGGCGATGCGTTTGTATTGGATCAGGCGTGTGTGTACATCGGGCAGGTAATCAGCCGGTATCAGGGCCAGCATGTGCAGATCGATTTCCGGCCCCTGTTGCAGCGGTTTTTCCAATTCGGGTTGCAGGCCTGCCTTAAGCGCGGTCACCGCTCGTTCAAGCAGTTCTGTATACATCGTGAAACCAATTTCATGTATCTGGCCGCTTTGGTCATCACCCAGCAGCTCCCCGGCGCCGCGTATTTCCAGGTCGTGGGTCGCCAAAGTAAAACCCGCGCCCAGGTTTTCAAGTGACTCAATAGCTTCGATACGTTTGATGGCGTCTGGCGTCATGGCATTGCGCGGTGGCACGACCAGGTAGGCATAAGCACGGTGATGTGATCGGCCGACGCGGCCGCGTAACTGATGCAGTTGGGCCAGACCCAGCTTATCTGCACGGTTGATAATGATGGTATTGGCCGTGGGTATATCGATCCCGCTTTCGATGATTGTAGTGCAGAGCAGGATATTGAAGCGCCGGTGATAAAAGTCCAGCATGACCTGTTCCAGTTCACGTTCACGCATCTGGCCATGGCCTATTTTCAGACTGGCTTCGGGCACCAATTCGCGGATTTCACGGGCTATCTTTTCAATCGTCTCGACATTATTGTGCATGATATAAACCTGGCCGCCGCGCTTTATTTCCCGCAAGCAGGCTTCTCGCAGCGTCGCTGCGTTCCAATCGCAAACAAAGGTTTTGACGGCAAGTCTTTGGGCCGGGGGAGTGGCGATGATCGACAGGTCGCGCAGTCCGGAAAGCGACATGTTCAAGGTTCGTGGAATGGGAGTCGCCGTTAAAGTGAGTAAATCAACTTCGCAGCGCAGGCTTTTCAGCTTCTCTTTTTGACGCACACCGAAACGGTGCTCTTCGTCGATAATAACCAGTCCGAGGCGTGCAGGTTTTAGTTCGTTACTGAGTATTCGGTGTGTGCCGATCAGGATGTCAAGCTTGCCGCTGGCAAACTCATCAATCACCGCTTGTTGTTGTTTCTTGGTGCGGAAACGCGATAGCACTTCTATATGTATCGGCCAGTCTGCAAAACGGTCGCAGAAATTTAGGTAGTGTTGCTGGGCAAGCAGGGTAGTTGGCACCAACACCATCACCTGTTTGCCACCTTGCGCGGCGATAAACGAGGCGCGCATGGCAACCTCAGTTTTACCAAAGCCAACGTCACCACACACCAGCCGATCCATGGGTTGGGTTGACGCCATATCCGTCATTACGGAATTGATCGCCTGTTCCTGGTCCGGGGTTTCTTCAAACGGAAAAGCAGCCGCAAAGGCGCTGTGCTCATCCATATGAATGTCGAAGGCATAGCCTTCCCGGGCAGCGCGGCGGGCATAAATATCCAGCAATTCAGCAGCCACATCCCGGGCGCGTTTTGCGGCTTTTTGACGAGCTTTTTGCCAGGCTTCGCTACCCAGTTTATGCAGGGGGGCGCTTTCTGGTGACGATCCGGTATAGCGGCTGATCAGGTGGAGCGATGATACCGGCACATAAAGCTTGTCATCGCCGGCATAAGCCAGGGCAAGAAATTCAGTCTGCAGCGTTCCGGTACTGATTGTTTGTAACCCGAGGTAACGCCCTACGCCGTGGTCTTCGTGCACCACCGGGGCGCCAATACTCAAGTCTGTCAGGTTGCGGATAATCGCATCAGCATCCCGGCGCGGTTTCCGGCGACGGCGCTGTGCCGCGTGTGCACCGAATAACTGCGTCTCAGTAATAATCGCAATTTGCTGGTCTGTTTCGAGTAACAAGCCTTGCTCAAGCGGTGCTATTGTAAGCGCCAGCCGCTCTTCACTTGCTATAAACTCCTGCCAGGATTTAAGCGGTCTGGGTCTCAACCCAAAGCTTTTTAATTGATCGCCTAAGGTTTCCCGGCGGCCGGCAGATTCGGCAGTAATTAATACCCTGCCTGCAAAATTAGAAATAAATCCCTGCAGCGCCGAGGCAGGTGTATCTGCTCTGGCTTGAATAGCGACAGTTGGCAGGCTACCCGTTGCGAAACCAGTACTGTGCCGGCTCTCAAGCGCTTCTGTGCGTTGTGCATGAATACGCGGCAGCCTGGACAGATGAGTACTGGTTTCATCGGGTGTTAGGTATAACATTTCGGGTGGCAACAAGGGTTTCTCAATGTTGTACCGCAGTGCTTCATAACGTTCTTCGACCTGTTCCTGCTGCGATTCAAAGGCAGCAACTGAATCCTCCGTTTCTATAATCAGGCTGTTGGCGGGCAAGTAATCAAACAGGCATTCTGTTTTCTCATAAAACAAGGGTAAGTAATATTCAACACCGGCCGAGGCTAAACCGTTACTGATATCAGCGTAGACTTGCGAGCGTTGTGGATCACCTTCAAAGTGGTGGCGAAACGCCTGCCGGAAGCGTTTTATACCCGCTTCGTCCAGCGGAAATTCACGCGCGGGCAGCATGCGGATCTGCTTTACTGGATCGACTGAGCGCTGGGTTTCAGGATCAAAAGTACGGATGCTTTCTATTTCATCGTCAAACAAGTCGATGCGAAAGGGCAGTTTGTTGCCCATTGGATAGAGATCCAGCAGTGATCCACGCACGGCATATTCACCGTGTTCTACGACTTGAGTTACACACTGGTAGCCGGCTTTTTCCAGCTTGCGGCGGAAGGCTTCAATATCAAGTGATTGGCCGGTATCCAGTATTAAGCTGTGTTGGTTTAAATAGTCCTGCGGGGGCAGGCGTTGCAAAAAAGTCGTCACTGAAACCAGTACGATACCTTTTTTTAATTGCGGCAAACGATACAGTGCTTCCAACCGTTCAGAAATAATATCCTGGTGCGGTGAAAAACTGTCATACGGCAGGGTTTCCCAATCTGGAAAACAAATAATCTCCAATGCATCATCGGCAAAAAATCGGATCTGCTCGCGCAGCGTTTCACCTGCCTGACTATCCGGCATCAGGCAGAGCAGCACGCCCTGGTGCTGTTTCGCGGCCTGCGTCAAAATGAGCGGCAGGCTATCCCCGTACAGGCGTGACCAGCAGATTAACTGGCCCGCCGCCGGCAAGGGGGGGTGAAATGGGCTGGTGCTAGCGTTTTGCACTTGCTTTAGGGCTGGTTTGGACATGCTTTCAGTGGGCTATGGGTATCTATGCTATTTTCGCACAAACCTGGTGCTTGCCACAAAAAAACCGGCGCAGAGCGCCGGCAAGGGAGATTGGCAGGTTAGCTACCCGGATCAGGCTTGTTGACGTTTCCCAAACAGGGCATTCATTATCGCCATGCCCGGACAGATGCCCGTGATGGCGGCAAATATGAAAAATGCAGCCGGGACGTATAAGAACCAGTGGACAGTATTAAATCCGGTTAACCAGATGCCCAGCCAGAGCATGCCGCCTGCGAAGAGTAAAAACATACGGAGTGGCGAGCCCACTTTTAAATTAATCATCGGTCAATCTCCTTTAACTGACTCATATAAATCCTGCTAAATAAATAAACAGACATCTGAATCTTTGGCAATCGGTAAGAAGTAGGTTGCACCCACGTAGTCACTTACTTCAGGAATAAAGTCGTCCTGACTGAAACCAAACACATCAACGGTCATTTGGCAGG
>CAYPEL010000130.1:0-7961 GCA_964409635.1 uncultured Gammaproteobacteria bacterium
AGTCGGTTGATTGGGATTACTTGCTGGAGTCGGCGCGTTTACTTGAAGATGACCATCCCACCCATGCACGCAAACTGACGCCGGAAGAGCTGACCTTTATCAAGGAGCGCAAAGGAGAAGGCCCGCTTCAGCAGGTGCGCGCGGATCACCATGACTTGCTGGTGCGCCTAGTCAGTGAAATACGGCGCAGGGGTTATGCTTATCGTACCGAGAAAAGTTATGAGCAGTGGACTTGCCGGTATATTCTGTTGTGTAAGAATTTGTCACCTGAACAGACGGGCACCCGTGAGGTGAAAGCCTTTCTGGATTACCTGGCGATACGCCGCCAGGTCAGTGCCAGTACGCAGAACCAGGCGTTAAACGCACTGGTGTTTCTCTATCGTAAGGCGCTGAATCTTGAGCTGGCTGAGCTGGACACGTTTATCCGCGCCAAACGGCCACGCAACCTGCCCGTAGTACTCAGCCGCGCAGAGGTTATGGCTTTGCTCGATAACCTGAAAGGCATCTACAAGCTGCTCGCTTCCCTGCTCTATGGAACCGGTATGCGCCTGTTGGAAGTAATTCGCTTACGGGTGCAGGACATCGATTTTGAATACGACCGGATTTATGTACACCAGGCAAAAGGAAAAAAAGACCGCTATGTACCGCTGCCGAACAGGCTGGTAGCAGAGTTAAAAACCCAGATCGTCAAAGTACAGGAGTTGCATAAAAAAGATCTCGCAGCCGGTTATGGCGAGGTTGTGTTGCCTGATGCACTGCATCGCAAGTATCCCAATGCCGGCCATGAGTTGAAGTGGCAGTTTTTGTTTCCTTCCGGACGGCTTGCTGTTGATCCTTATGGTGGCAAAATCCGGCGTCACCACTTACACGAAAGCGCCTTGCAGAAAGCCGTAAAGCGGGCCAGCATTGCCTGCAAAATCAATAAGCGGGTTGGCTGTCACACGCTACGCCACTGCTTCGCCACCCACTTGCTGGAAGCAAACCATGATATCCGCACGGTGCAAATGTTATTGGGACATGCCGATGTGTCAACTACGATGATCTATACGCATGTACTCGACCGGCCAGGGGTGAGTGCCTATAGTCCACTGGATCAATTACCGAAGGACAAATAATCCATTTCTTTACCTGGATAACAAAAACCGGTCAGTCAGATACAGTTGCCTGCCCAACACCGCGCGGATCAGATGCCGCTTTAACCTGGCTGGTTTTATAATCCCAGTACACGGCGTGCATGTTGCCATAGTTTGAGACTTGTTTGAGCTGGTGGCCGAGCAGTTGTAATTCATCCACGGTGTCTTTAGTGAAAGCATTTGCTTCGTGTTGGATTTCGTCCGGCAGGTATTGGTGGTGAAAGCGCGGTAAGGTTACCCAGTCTTGCGGGTTGGGTGTTTTTTCTGATTCCAGTATGCTCAGTAACAGCATGGTGATGATGCGGCTGCCGCCCGGCGTGCCGAGGATGGCTACGCCGTTTTTACTTTCGATGAAGGTTGGGCTCATGCTCGACAGGGGCCGCTTGCCAGGTTCGATTGCATTTGCCCGGCCGCCTACCAGACCATAGACATTGGGCACACCAGGTTTGGCGGAGAAGTCGTCCATTTCGTCATTGAGTAATACGCCGGTGCCTTTGGCGACGAAACCGGAACCGAACGGGTAGTTGATACTGAGTGTTGCGGCTACGCGGTTGCCTTGCTTATCCAAAATCGAAAAATGCGTGGTATGATAGCCGGATGATTGATCCGGCTGGCCAGGCAGTGAACTGGAAGCTGTGGCGCTGTCCTGTTGAATGGTGGCGCGTAATTTGGCTGCGTAATCTGGGTCAGTTAGTCGACCGGGTATGTTTACAAAATCTGCGTCACCCAGATACTCGGCACGGTCGCGGTAGGCGCGGCGCATGGCTTCGACGATAAGGTGGGTGCGTTTGGGTTGGCTCATTTCATTGATCGGAAAGCCCGACAGGATGTTCAGCATTTGCGCCAGTGCAACGCCCCCGGATGAAGGTGGTGATGCAGAGATAATGGTTTGACCCCGGTAGCGGAATTTAATCGGTACCCGTTCGACTATGCTGTATTCAGCCAGATCCTGTTGCGTCCAGATACCGCCTGCTTCGCGCACCGCTTTTACCAGGCGTTCGGCAATGGCGCCTGTGTAAAAACCATCCCTGCCCTGGTCAGCCAGCGCTTGCAGTGTAGTGGCGAGATCGGTTTGTGTGATGCGGCTGCCAACGGCGGGTATTGCTCCGTTATCAAGAAATAGTTTTGCCGCTTCTGGCCAGGACGCCAGCAAGCTGTGGCGGAATTTCGCCATGCGTTGATAGTAGGCATCGACTATAAAACCTTCACCTGCGGCGCGAATCGCGGGCGCCAGACTTTTTTGTAGCGGTAGTTGGCCGTATTGTTTGGCAATGTGCGCAAGGGCTGCGGGTTCGCCAGGTATGCCTGCCGCGAGCGGGCCATCGACTGAAAGTTTTGGAATCACCTTGCCCTGTTTGTCCTGGTACAGGGTTTCGGTTGCCGCCAGGGGTGCGCGCTCACGGCCGTCGATCATGACTTGTTTATTGTCACTGGCGCGGTGCAGCAACCAGAAACCGCCACCACCGATGCCCGAGCTGTAAGGTTCGACGACGGCTAAGGTGGCGCTGACGGCGACGGCGGCATCAAATGCATTGCCGCCCTGATTGAGCATGTCTATTCCGGCTTGCGTTGCCAGCGGGTGCGCCGAGGCAACCGCAGCGGCCGCAGGTGTTATTGGTTGGGCATGGCTCGTTGTGTCCTTGACGGCCGTACAACCGGTTAACAAAAAGGCTCCGATCAGGAGCCTTGTTAGCGTTGCTTGTAGCTGTATCACGGTGGATATCAAATTTTTTCTCCCGTCAGTTGCTTATATTTTTCCATCAGCTCTGCTTTGGTCTCTTCGACATCCGGATTAAGCGGTATGCAGTCGACCGGGCAGACTTCGACGCATTGTGAGGTTTCATAGTGACCCACACATTCGGTGCACAGGGTCGGATCGATGATATAAATTTCTTCGCCCATCGAGATGGCGTCGTTTGGACATTCCGGTTCGCAAACATCACAGTTGATGCATTCGTCGGTGATCATTAAGGCCATGTTCAGCGGCTCCGGTATTACGATATATAAGCAGCTATTAATGTTACCCCAGGCGTTCTTTTAATGCAGCCACAACTTTTTCGTGGACAAAGGGAGAAACGTCACCACCGTGCTCGGAAATTTCTCTTACCAGGCTTGAAGATACGTAGGCGTAACGTTCGTCCGGCGTCATGAACAGAGTTTCGATTTCCGGCGCCAGACGGCGGTTCATGCTGGCCAGCTGGAATTCGTATTCGAAATCCGAGACGGCACGCAGGCCGCGCAGGATGACTTGGGCGTGTTGGCTGTGCATGAAGTCGACCAGCAGGGTGTCGAAAGAAACGACTTCGACATTTTTTAGATGGGCGAGTACGGTTTTTGCCAGGACGACGCGTTGTTCGACTGAGAAGACCGGTTGCTTGGATGCGCCGGCGCTGACGGCAACGATGACTTTGCCGAATCGTTTGGCAGCGCGGCTTACCAGGTCACTGTGACCGTGGGTGATGGGGTCGAAGGTTCCGGGGTAAACGGCTATTTCCATGGGTGGAATTCTACAGGGTTTTGGTATTAATAATGATAGTGAGGGGATTATTTTACGCTGGGTTGTTTGCTTGATAGAGCGCGTAGGATACTTGGCCTGCAGCTTTTGATTTTATTTGTTGCCAGGGGAGTTGTTTTGTAGCATCTGCTTTGGGTGACTCTCTATATATAAGGGCGCCTGGCTTTAGCCAGCCGCCGGTTTCGAGTAACTGGCAGATTTCGGTTATGATTTTTAATTGGAAGGGTGGGTCAAGAAAAACGATGTCAAAGGGTTCCGGGTTGGTGGTGAGAAATTGTTTGGCCTCGTTTCGATGCGCCACTATATTTTCGGCAGACAGCCTGGTGCAGTTATCTTCCAGGCTTTTAAAGACCTGCGGGTGATTTTCCACCATCACTACCCGCTCGGCGCCACGCGAGGCGGCTTCAAATCCTAGTGCGCCGCTGCCGGCAAAGAGATCCAGGCAGTGCGCTCCCGGCAGCACCGGCATGAGCCAGTTAAAGACGGTTTCCCGAATCCGGTCGGTGGTTGGACGCAGACCTGCTGCGTCCGGGAAGGAAAGTTTCCGGCCACGCCATTGTCCGGCGATGATGCGGATCTGGTTCTGCTGGGGGGACATGACGTCGCATCATGCGGTGGTGTTTGTATAAAATCAATGCAAAGGGCAACCGGGTTCAGAGGGTGAACGCAACAGATTCTACTGGTGCCGTCCGTGGCGTATGCATTTCCAATCCTCTTGGCAGTAGATGAAACTGTGCTGTGCTCACCCTATGAACCCGGCTGGCCCGGTATTGCTGAGTACTAGGCGACCACAGATGATCGCCTGGCTATACCGACTAAAGAAATTACGCCTGACATAAATAAATAGAACGCTGCAGGCAGTGGTACCGCACTCACGCCTGGCACGCTGCCGGGTGTTGGTGCAGTGAGCGATATAAAATCTACACTGTTGTCATTGGTATCCAGACCGAGATCAAACCGGGCGATACTACTGCCGGAAGCAGGATCCGCTGTGGGACTGCCTTCCCCGGCAAAAATATCTCCCGCCCCGAACACCCCGTAACCAACCGCATCGAATATCGAAGTGTCATCCCGCAGCACCACCGAATCAGGGCCATTCTGGAAATCAATGTTACCGATTAAATCGGCATTGGGGACCTGTGTCGATCCTGCAGCGTCATCGCCGATGACTAAGATACCGTCTGCCGGAAATACACCGGATAAGTTAAAGCTGGTGTAGACGTTACCGTCGGTTCCGTTGATTCCTTCCAGGCGTAATCCGTCAAGGCTGTCTCCCGGTGTACCGAATAATTCGACAAAGGCCAGACCGGAATCTGGCCCAATGGCATCGTAAAATAATTCTGATATAACCGGGCTGGCGGTTAGGCATTGACTGTATAAAACAGCGGGGGTGGCGCAGCATAAAAGTGTGCCGCATAGTAATTTTCTTAACATACGTCCTCCTTGATTGTGTGGGTACATCCATGTTCCGCAGCCTTCCTGGCAGCGGATGAGCAGTTAACCATTACCGGAGATTTGTGGCAATTGTTGATTCGCTGATTTGGTTGTAGGGTTTTGCCTTGAGGAGGTTATGCAACTAGGTTTAGCATTGAAGTTTCGTTATCCCGCATACATTAAGCATCGCCACCTACTATTACCGTTACCATTTTATCCGGGTCAACGCGGCGTTTGAAGGCGTCGACTATTTGTTCTTTGGTGACGGCTTCTATTGTTGGGCTGAAGGTGTCCAGGTAGTCCAGCGGCAGCTTGTAAAAACCGATCATGGCCAGGTATTCGACAATCTTGCTGTTACTCGATACACGGATCGGAAATCCACCGGTGATATTTTTCCGGGCAGCCGTTATTTCTTTGTCCGTTGGCCCCTTGTCAAGAAAGTCCTGCAGGGTATTGCGCAGCACTTGAATGGCTTCTTCACGTTTTGCATTCTTGGTTTGCAGACCCAGCGTAAACGGACCACTCCGCGCCATGGGGCTGAAGTAGCTATAGGCGCTGTAGGATAATCCGCGTTTCTCGCGTACTTCTTCGCTGATACGCGACACCAGACCACCGCCACCCAGGATAAAATTACCCATGTATAACGGAAAGTAATCCGGGTCACCGCGGTATACACCCGGCGCACCGATTAACACATGGCTTTGTGTAGACGGATGCGAGATGATTTTTTTATGCGCTTTTTTCAGCGGGCTGACATCGGGTAAAGGCGCCGCACGTTCGCCCGCTGGCAGTTTACCGATCAGGTCATCAACAATCTTTTTTGCTTGTTCGGTTGTTAGATCACCGACGACGGCAATGACGGCATTGTTTGCGACATAGTATTGTTTATAAAATGCCTGTACTTGTTTTCGCATGAGCGCTGCCAGACTTTTTTCATCACCGCCCGGAATGGAAGCGTAAGGGTGTGAGCCAAACAAAAGTTTGTAATAATTTTCACTGGCAATCGAACCCGGCTTCTGGCCACGGTAGCGTGCAGAAACGATCATACGCTGTTGTTCACGCTTAAAATCCACTACGGGAAAATCCGCTTGTGTCAGGACTTTTTTAAACAGCGCCAGCGCGGGATCGAGCAGCTTTTTTTCACTTAGACTGCGGAAAGTCAGCCAGCCCATATCGCGTGCTGAGCCACCCCCCAAAATTGCACCCAGGCTTTCCATACCGATCGCAATTTCATCGGCATTCAGTCCGCCGGCACCCTGGTCAAGCAGCGCGCTTGTCAGCTTAGCCAGACCAGGCGAGTTACCGTCACGCGCTGCACCGGCATCGAACACCACACGAATATCCAGCATCGGTAAATCGCGGGTTTCAACAAACAGCACGCGCGCACCATTGGATGTTTCCCAACTCTGGATTTTGGGGGCCGCTTGCAGGACAAAACTGGCCAGCAGCAAAACCGGTAATAACACACTTTTCATAATTGCTCGCATATTTATAATTCCTTAATGACCGTGACCGGCGCCTGCGCCGCGGCTGGGTGGTTTGTTTGGATCTATGGGTTGTGGGTCAAGTTCGGCAACCGTAAGTTGGTCCGCGATCAGATATTTTTTAGCCACCTGCATGATTTGATCGGGGGTTACCTTATCAATTTCGCCGGAATACCGGTCGAGTTCACGCCAGTCGATACCCACAGTTTCCAGCATGCCGATTTGCATGGCCTGGTAAAATATCGAATCGAGCTCGTAGACTTTTGACGAACGAATCTGTGCTTTAACCCGGTCGAGTTCCGCCTGACTGACGGGTTCTTCCTGCATTTTCTTTATCTGCGCCAACAGCGCCTCTTCCAGTTCTTTGACGGAACGATCGGAAGACGGTGTTCCCTGTAACAGGAATAATCCGCCTAAGCGGTCATACAGGTCATATCCGGCGCCGGCACTGGCGGCAATTTCACTGCCGCGTACCAATTGACTGGCTAACCGTGCGCTGTTGCCACCATCCAGTACTCCGGCGAGCACATCGAGCGCATAAGGCTCCCATTCGGTTTCGGCATCCAGCAGAATGGGCACCTTGTAGCCCATCGTCAGGAAGGGTAATTCCGCAGGGGCTTTCACGATAATGCGCTTTTGACCCAGCTGTTCGATTTCCTTGCGTGGTTTGGGGGGTATAATTTTACCGGCTTTCAGCGGGCCAAAATGCTTTTTCGCCAGTGCCAGGACTTCTTCCGGATCGACATCACCGACCACCACCACGGTAGCGTTATTGGGCGCATACCATTTCTGGTACCAGTCGCGCAGGTCGGCGACTTGCATATTTTCCAGGTCATTCATCCAGCCGATGGTCGGAATGCGCGCCGGGCTGCTGACAAAAGCAGTCGCGTTAAAGCGTTCATAAGTCAAGGACTGCGGGTTGTCATCGGTACGCATGCGGCGCTCTTCCATCACGACTTTGACTTCTTTTTGAAATTCCTCATCCGGGATCAACAGGTTGCGCATGCGGTCGGCCTCGAGCTCAAAACTGACCGGCAGCCGGCTTTTTTCCATGGTCTGGAAATAGGCCGTGTAATCAGAACTGGTAAAGGCGTTTTCGCGGCCACCATTTTCAGAAATGATGCGCGAGAATTCACCTGAAGCATGTTTGCTGGTGCCCTTGAACATCATATGTTCCAACACATGGGACAGACCGGTGATACCGTCGTGTTCATAACTGGCGCCCACCTTGTACCAGACCTGGGAAACCATAACCGGTGCGCGGTGGTCTTCTTTAACGATCAACTTGAGGCCGTTATCCAGCCTGTATTCATGGACCGCGCCGTTTTCCTGTGCAGCACTTGCCAGCTGTGAAAAACCGGCCAGCGTCAGACCCGCGAGGGTTACAAAATGGCG
>CAYPEL010000131.1:0-7948 GCA_964409635.1 uncultured Gammaproteobacteria bacterium
GCGGCATCTATAGATTGTAGTCCGGATGCTGAATAGATAAAAACAAATATGACGAGTGTTTGTAGTAAATTGATTGCTCGTTTTTCTTGCATGGATACGGACCGGTTATAAAAAACATTGTTTGACATTAGCTTAAGGAGATAAATAAACAGTGATCTGCGTCCCAGATTTAGCTCGGGCCTATTCAAGCAAACGGGACGAGAACGAAAACTGAAGCTGGATTCTGAGGGTATACAACAGACACATGGTTTGATTCATTCAAGAATCGGGCCAGTACTTGTGTGCGGGTAATAGCCTATAAAAATAGCGTTGTGTGTATATTCGTGTCCGGCGGGCACAAATTTATAGCGGGTTTACTGTCTCAAGATTGCGACAGTGGAAGATGTTTTTTAGTGCAGTGCAGGTTAGACGCTCAAGGAGCGCGTAGAATCAGTGCCTCGAAGATAATTCCGTCGCGCTCGTTAGGGTCAATGTCATTATCTACACCCGCATCTGCAATATAAAAAGATAGCTCGCCTGGATTAACTGAGGCTGGGCCGATGGCAAGTCCTTGAGGGCTAATAGGTGAAGGTGTATAGCCGCTTATATCAAATTTCTTGATAAAAACACCGTTGATTGTGTATTCAAAGATGGCCTCGTCCGGATCCGATACTACAAATAAATGTCCACTGACTGAATCAAACGCGATGCCTTCAGGATCACTGGGAATACCCGCAGGGTCGCCTGCCGTTGTGACCAGGTCGATTACCTGCTCCAGGACAAAGCCGCTGTTATAACTGTACACCAGGATCCTGATTCCACCTGTGATCACATACAGACGTTGTGCGGTCGGGTCGCAGCTTATTCCTTCAGGGTCATTAGCTGAAGGTAGTGTAGACACGACATCTGTGGTCAGAAAACTGCTGCCATCATAGCTCGTCCGGTATACCCGCTTGGCATCATCATTGGTAAAATAAAAGTGATTATCATGGGTGCAAAATGTAATACCGGTCGGTTCAAGATTTCTGAAAGATTGATTGCCCGGATTCTGTGTTAGATCATATTGAGCGAATAAAATATCACCGGCTAATGAGGTTTCAAAAACGTTAGCTTGAATGACATCCCATACCGGCATGACTTCATTGATCTCAGAATCAGATAAAAAAAGGCGGGATGAAGTATCATGGAACGAGATGCCGGCCGGATCAATGCTAGGTATCGTCCTTGGTATTCCTGCTGGTGTATAGCCTGTCAGAAAATGTGTCGTCTGACTAATAGAGGCTACTGCACCTTGTACATCCACGAGTACTGTCAGTTCATCAAATGCAAGCAGTTCGGTGTCGTCTGCGGTTAGACGTAAAATGTAACTGCCAGGGTCTTGAGTAAACGTTGCCGTGGTATTTAATAAGCTGGCATCATCGAAGCTTACCGTGCCCGCGCCCGTTCCA
This sequence comes from uncultured Gammaproteobacteria bacterium, assembly GCA_964409635.1. Classification (GTDB taxonomy): domain Bacteria; phylum Pseudomonadota; class Gammaproteobacteria; order DSM-19610; family DSM-19610; genus CAYPEL01. The sequence goes on from CAYPEL010000131.1 coordinate 1,428, forward strand.
CCGACATGGCTCCAGGTGGTGATTAACATACCACCGGGCAAACCGTCATCCACTACCGTGCCATTCAGTGCAATGTTATTCGTGGGCAATACAATACCGCTGTCAAGGCCGGCGTCGACAAGGGGTGGGAGATTGATAGGCAGGCCTGCATACTCCACATGAAAGGTGGGTGCACCAGCGGGCGAACCGTTAAAAGATAATGCCACGCGCTCGCCAGTGCCGGTAACCAGAAATGCCAGTGAATTACCCGCTTGCCAACCTGGCCGGTCAACAATCTCTTGAATAATGGGGCTAAGATCAGGTGTTTGTTGATCGATGCTGGCCTCACCGACAGTTAGCCAGGGAGGAGGAGACCAGGGCACTGCAGCGGCGGTACGCTGGCGTGAAGAAACGTTGAAATCGGTATTTGTAAATAACGGCGCATTGTCATGTGCTTCGCCTTCTATGCTTAAGGTTGTTATCCCTGATGTTGGTTCATCAGTCGTAAACTGGATATAGGCATCAAGAATTGTGGCGCCTTGAGGAACATATATGTCTGTGAAACGCATGCCCACTGTTTGGTTGCCTGCACCGTCTAACACCAGTTCAAGATCGCTAGAGGTGGTGGCGATTGTGCCGTCGAAACGTTCTTCTACATCATCAATGCTTGATGAAATTTGCACTGCAACGGGCGTCGTTACAATCGGGTCCAGTACTATAGTTCCCAAAATGGCTCGCTGAAGGATCAATAAGTCTGCTGCATTGAGCTGACCATCAGGTGAGCCCAGTGGGGCAACATCTGCAACCAGTCGCTCAGCAGGTGACGGTATCAGCTCATCATTCACCATGCGTTGTAAAATGACGAGGTCTGCAACGTTTAGCGCATTGTCCGGTGCGCCATACGGCGCCAGATCACCTGCCGTGAGGACTGCGGTATCGGCTGGCCCCGGGAACAAGCCTATGAGGACTATCAAAATTGCTAAGCAAGAAAACATACATTCCAGAATTTAGTTCGTAGATATTGCATTGTTGACTAGTTAGCGGTGAAGCAAGTTGGCTAGTCTTTATTATAGTTATAGGTGCCTGTAAATATACGGCAAGAGCAAAGAAGCGCGTGGACAGTAAAGTATCATGACCCGCTGGCTGCCTCAGCCTTGGAGCATGTCAGCCGCTATTTAATTCTTTGCCGGTATTATACATGGTTTAGTTTTTATATCTGGCGCCTTAATTATGTATTGAGGCTTATGCTATAATGTATGTTAACCCATACTTACGATAAGCACTTATAAATTAAAGATAAAATGTGTTCAGTGGGGGGCTCCTTTTCTCTACACGAATAATAATTTGAACATCCACATCACGAACAGAGCAAATAGCAGGCCACTTACAACCGGAGCCGTAAGCGTGTGTTTGGCAGATTAGCAGTTAAATGAATTCTAAAAACAAGTCTTCTGACTACAAGCCAGCAGCGCTGGCGGCCTTGATACCTGCCTGGAATTCAGGTGAGGGCTTGATAGCTACTCTGAATTCTATCGCTAGTCAGCCGGTGGAATGCGAGATTTTTGTGGTGGACGATGGTAGCGAGCCCGCCATAGAACTGCCGGAGCAGATGGGGAACAAACCCATTCACCTGATTCGATTGGAGCGTAACCAGGGAATAACCGCTGCATTAAACACCGGATTGAAACGTATTTTAGAGCGGCCCTTCGAGTTTGTTTCCCGGCATGATTGCAGCGATATCGACCATATAGACAGACTATCAAGCCAGCTGTCGTACCTCCGGCAACACCAAGATGTGATGCTGGTTGGATCTTCAGTCAACTTCAATACACCTAACCGCCAGTTGCAATATGTTTTCGATGCGCCGCTAACCCAAGCTCAAATTGAACGTAAAATGCACTATTCGGCCGCTATTGTGCATTCAAGCTGTATGTTCCGGGCCAGTGTATTTACGAGCACTGGCTTATACTCTAACCAGTACCCGCATGCTGAAGACTACGAATTGTTTTTCAGGTTGCTGGCAAAGCATGAAATTCGCAACCTGCCCGGTATTTTTGTGACGGCAAGTTACGACAAAGACAGTATTTCAATGTTCAACCGGCGAACTTCCTTGCTGAGCCGGTTGAAATTACAACTGAAGTATTTTGATCCATACACAATTCACAGTTATTTAGGCGCCTTACAAACATTTGGTTTGAGTATCGTTCCCTACCGTTTGGTCAGCCTGCTAAAATCCTCACCGAAAACGCTTGGCCAAAAATAATTTATCTGGGTTTGCAGATAGCCCATACAAGGTAGTATCGACAGTTTTACCTTTACTGGCTGCATATTTATACAGGGCGCTTGACTAAGATATTGACCATACTAGATGAGCATTTTTAAGAAAGACTTTAGTAAACTGCTATCCCGGTCGGGCCTGGTGCTGTTTTGCAGGGTTTCCGGAGCTGGGGTTGCTTTTGCTACCCAGATCATGATGGCCAGGTGGATGGGTGCGTCGGAGCTCGGTATCTATGTCTATGCCTTTTCCCTGGCGATGTTATTATCAACGGTGGCCAGCCTGGGTTTCCCGGCAGCCAGTCTGAGATTCATTTCACTCTATCTTGCCAATCGTGAAACGGCCAGTATCAATGGCTTCCTGGGAAAAGGGCGTCAGGTAGTTATCCTTTCAAGTTTAGCGGTAGTCGCTATTGGCTGGGGTATTCTAGCGTTCTTTATAGACGCCGAGGATGACTATTATACCGCTATTTTGACCGGCCTCATGTGCATTCCTTTTATTACAATGTTTCGTTTTCATGATCGTATTGCGCACGTATTTTCATGGTTTACATTGAGTTTTTTCCCCAGCATGACAATAAGGCCGGTGCTTTTTTTGGCCGCACTTTTCGTGGTATGGAAACTGCTTGGTCATTTGTCAGCAGATATTGCCTTGCTGGTGCAATTTGGCGCTATTGTCGTAGTTGTTAGCGGGCAGTATTTGTTACTGCGCCCCAGAATAAAACGAAGAATAAATGATGACAGAGTCGAGCATGACCTTATGTTGTGGTTGCGCGGTTCATTTCCGTTACTGATTGTTACCATCTTTACGCAGTATTTCCCGGAACTGACTGTCATTCTTATCGGCATGGACATGGCGCCAGATAAAGTGGCAATTTATAATGCAAGCTATCGGGCGGCGTTGCTTATCGCCTTTGTCCATAACGCGGTCAGTGCGGCTATCGTGCCAAAAGCCACTCAGCTGTATGCGCAAGGCGATGTGGCTGGTCTACAGCACTATATTACGCGCGCGACACAGTTGAACTTTTCGCTTTCACTGGTTGGATTCGTTGTATTTATTTTTGCCGGGGAAATATTATTAGGGTTCTTTGGAGAAGAATTTGTTGTGGGCTATCCGGCGTTGCTGATTCTTGCCGGGGCGCAATTATTTCTGGCGAGTGTTGGCCCGGTTGCGATATTGTTGAATATTACAGGGCACCAGAATCATTGCCTTTATGTCTTCGGCGTGTCGATTTTGTTAACAGTGCTGCTTAAATATTTATTAATACCGGATTTTGGGATACTGGGGGCTGCCATTATGGTCTTGCTTGTAGTGGTATTTTGGGCGACATGGCTACATTTTCTGGTTGTGCGGTGCCTGAAGATTCAGCCCTCGATACTTTCTTTTATGCTGTCTAAACAGTGATGTATACAGAACGTGATTAAAACCCTATAGCGCTATTAGAGCGAGCATGGCGTTTTAAATTCTGTTAGGCTGTATTGAGTAATGTGAATATTCACAACACTGGATAGCACATCCAGTTTGTGGTCTATAATGAGTGTTTTAGAGACAGGAGTCATTTTCGTGCAAGGTTCAATCGCGTCAAAGTTAGTAACTACCCTTAGCCTCTCTTTTATTTCGGTGTGAAGGTCACAACATGCCTAAAATAGTCCTGTTTTTACTCTTTGCTCTGTTTCTTCCCAGGGTTGTAACTGCGGCTTCGATTGACATACGCATAGCATCAGGAACAGACGATGCGGAAGAGCGCGCGAGCGGCAGTATATCCAGAAGCAGCAGTGATCTGGAGTTGGTGCGAGACCGTGGCGGTAACCAAACCATCGGCATGCGGTTTAACGGTGTGGTGATTGACCGGGGTACGACCATTACTAATGCGTATATCCAGTTCACCGTTGATGAGGCGAGTACGGTTGCGACGAACCTGACGATTGAGGGTCAGGCGAGTAATAACGCGTCGAGCTTTACAAATACTGATTTCAGTATATCGACGCGGGCGCGGACAGCCGCCAGTGTTGGCTGGTCGCCGAATGCCTGGCTAACGGTGGGCGCCTCGGGAGCCGGTCAGCGAACCCCGAATCTGGCGTCAGTCATCCAGGAGATCGTCAACCGGTCGGGCTGGTCGGCGGGTAATTCACTGGTATTGCTGGTGGCGGGGAGCGGTGAACGGGTTGCAGAGTCGTTTAATGGCGTATCGGCGTCAGCGCCGCTATTGCATATTGAGTTTGATGGCCCGGCGGGTAACTTGAGGCCGACGGTGAATGCGGGCGCGGATACAACCGTCACGCTGCCATCGAATACGGCGTTACTTGATGGCACGGTAACAGACGACGGTTTACCCAGCGGTACACTGAACACGACCTGGAGTCACGTAGGTGGTACAGGGAGTGGGAGCGTAAGTTTCGGTAATCGTAATGCTGTGGATACTACGGTGACCTTTAGTGCGAATGCAGGCACGTATCGGCTACGGCTGACGGCTAATGACAGCGCCTTGTCTGCTTCTGATGAAGTTGTGGTTACCGTTAACCCCGAAGGCATTAGCAGCCTGGACATACGCATAGCATCAGGAACAGACGATGCGGAAGAGCGCGCGAGCGGCAGTATATCCAGAAGCAGCAGTGATCTGGAGTTGGTGCGAGACCGTGGCGGTAACCAAACCATCGGCATGCGGTTTAACGGTGTGGTGATTGACCGGGGTACGACCATTACTAATGCGTATATCCAGTTCACCGTTGATGAGGCGAGTACGGTTGCGACGAACCTGACGATTGAGGGTCAGGCGAGTAATAACGCGTCGAGCTTTACAAATACTGATTTCAGTATATCGACGCGGGCGCGGACAGCCGCCAGTGTTGGCTGGTCGCCGAATGCCTGGCTAACGGTGGGCGCCTCGGGAGCCGGTCAGCGAACCCCGAATCTGGCGTCAGTCATCCAGGAGATCGTCAACCGGTCGGGCTGGTCGGCGGGTAATTCACTGGTATTGCTGGTGGCGGGGAGCGGTGAACGGGTTGCAGAGTCGTTTAATGGCGTATCGGCGTCAGCGCCGCTATTGCATATTGAGTTTGATGGCCCGGCGGGTAACTTGAGGCCGACGGTGAATGCGGGCGCGGATACAACCGTCACGCTGCCATCGAATACGGCGTTACTTGATGGCACGGTAACAGACGACGGTTTACCCAGCGGTACACTGAACACGACCTGGAGTCACGTAGGTGGTACAGGGAGTGGGAGCGTAAGTTTCGGTAATCGTAATGCTGTGGATACTACGGTGACCTTTAGTGCGAATGCAGGCACGTATCGGCTACGGCTGACGGCTAATGACAGCGCCTTGTCTGCTTCTGATGAAGTTGCTGTGTTTGTTAATGTGGGTGGTGCGATACTATCAATTAGTCAAGTGAGACATTTCCGGACGGGCTTTACCGGTGGTGGTAGCCAGCGCACTGTACCTAGCATCGACCCGGCAGGTATTGTTTATCATGAACCCTCTGGGCATTTGTATATCTCTGATTCCGAGATCAATGAGGTGAGTGCTGTTTTTAACGTTGTCGGAGCAAATCTTTTCGAAACGTCTCTGCGAGGAAATACGCTGTTTAGCCAAACGGACTTGACTGTACGCACGGGTAATGAACCGTTTAAGAACAAAGAGCCTACCGGGATTGCATTTTGTTCAAGTGATGGGCATTTTTATAGTTCAAATGATGATAACGACCTTATTTACCGCTACCAGTTCAATGGTTCTGATTTTACTGCAGTAGATTCGGTTTCTACCAGGCCCCATACCAATGATCCCGAGGGGATCACCTGTGACCCGTTTTCTGGCCGTCTCTATGTGATAGGGGGGAACGGAATTAATATACTGGTGTACCATTATAGTTCAGGCTTTGTGCTTGAAACTGTACTGGATTTATTTTCCACGGCAGGTAATCCAGCCGGTGTCCCCAGTGATCCAGAAGGTATCGCATTCGATCCTGTGAGCGGTAATCTGTTTGTTATATCGGATCCTGATGTGGCGATTTTTGAGTACACAACTAGCGGTGTGTTTATCAGGAAATATAACATTGGTAATTTTTCGCCTTCGCCCATCAACCCGCAAGGGTTAACTATCGGTCCAAGCTCATCGAATCCATCAGAAATGTCGTTTTATATTGCTGATGGGGGGATAGACAATGATCAGGATCCGAACGAGCGTGATGGTGTTATCTATGAGGCGTTGATTCAACGTGCTCCCTAGAAGTGAGGATTTAATTGATGCCGGGTACTAGTCTTTCCAATT
>CAYPEL010000132.1:0-7939 GCA_964409635.1 uncultured Gammaproteobacteria bacterium
TCTATTTCAGACAAGTGTTTTCCGGCAGTTAGCGAATACAAATTACGAGTATCTAGCGGCTGTGTAAGTGGCCACCTTAAACGAAAGGTATTTACTGTGATCTGCGTCACAGATTTGAGGTTGGAATAGTATCGGAGGTTGAATTCTGCCGATGGCGCGCGTTGTATACGAAAAAGGATTGCGCTGATAAATTGTTCTCTGTCTACAAGGTGATTAGCAATCTGTAAGAAAGCAGACGGCGTGTAACAAGCAGTAAGGCGGCCTTGTTCAGTCGTATTCTTGAATCACCCTGCTTCCGGCCATTACAATGAACGCAACGTAGCTGCCACGCCTCTTGACAATGCGCAACCTTGGCGGCTTTTTTATCGCTAAAATTCTGTAGGCGGGATGGTAAAGGATTACCGTAAACCAGCGCTGACATTCAACGAGCAGTTCGAACAACTTAAAAAACGTAGTCTTGTTATTACTGATCATGACTACGCACTTTCACAGCTTGGCTCAATAAGTTAATACCGCTTAAGTGCTTATTGGCATCCGCTGCGAAAGCGGGATCGTTACGGCAGGATTGAAGATGGTTTTATTTCAGGTGCCTGTTTTGATGAAGTAATAAAGCTGTATGAATTGCATCATAAGCGCTTGGCGGATTGGCCACATAAACTGACTTATATACTCAATGTATGCACTCACCATAGCCGATTATGGAATCGAACACTCGCCATACGTCCGGAAAAAAGCAGAGACCCTGACTGGAATCCACCTGTCACGCCGCGTAATGATTGAATATTTTATATTCTTCTCATGCTTCGCCATGCCCTTGGAACGATGGATAATGGTGATAGCTGGTACAGGTAATGTACGGCGTTACTGGAGCCAATAGCTCAAGAAGAGAGATGGCCTGTGGCAATGGAGATGCCGGAAAATTGGAAATAACATCCTGTATGGAAGTAACCTTTCCTAAATAAAATTCGGCTCTTCCCCTGATCGAGTGGGTAGATTACCGTATGTGGGATGAGAGACAAAGACTTATACGCTCAGATTTTGGGCATCAAGAGCCCTTGGCAGGTGTCCGGTGTTGACTTGGACGTGCCAGAAGGAGAAGTGACGGTGCAAGTAGCGCAGGAGGAAGGCGTGAGGTCATGCTGCCCGACCTGTGGGAAGGAATCGCCGGGATACGATTCGCGCACACGGCGATGGCGACACCTGGATACGTGTCAGTACAAGACCATCTTGGTAGCGGACGTTCCCCGGGTGCAGTGCGAAGAACATGGCGTGGTCACAGTATCGGTGCCTTGGGCTGAGCCAGGTTCTGGGTTTACGGCGATGTTTGAAGCGCTGGTGATTGACTGGTTGAAAGAGGCCTCCACGCTGGGTGTCTCACGCTTGATGAAGCTGAGCTGGAATGCGCTTGACGGGATTATGCAACGAGCGGTTGAGCGAGGACTGTCGCGCAGAGAAGAGACACATGCGACACAGATAGGCGTTGATGAGACGGCTTTCAGGAAGCGCCATGACTACGTAACGATCGTATCCGACCAAAAGGCTGGCACGGTGCTGCATGTGGGCAGTGATCGCAAGAAACAGGGTCTCAAGGATTGGTATGGCAGTCTGAGTGAAGAACAGCGTGAGGCAATAGAAAGCGTATCCATGGATATGTGGCCAGCCTTTATCCATGCCACGCTGGAAAGTATTCCGGGAGCAGAAGGGAAAATAGCGTTCGATAAATTTCATGTTGCCAAGTACCTTGGCGAAGCGGTTGATAAGGTACGCCGCCAAGAGCACAAGGTGTTGATGAGTGAGGGCTATGAGGACTTGAAGGGCAGTCAATACGACTGGCTCTACAACCCTGAGAACATGACACGCAAGCAGAAGATGCGGTTCAAGATGCTACGCGAGAGCACACTCAAGACGGCCCGCGCTTGGGCGATCAAAGAGTTGGCGATGTCGCTCTGGCACTATGTCAGCAAGACTTGGGCTCGAAAAGGATGGGAGCAGTGGCTGTCCTGGGCGGTACGCAGCCGTCTTAAACCAATTAAGGAAGTCGCCAAGACCATCAAGGAACATCTGTGGGGAATACTGAATGCAATCGTCCTGAAGGTGAGCAATGGACCTGCGGAAGGCCTCAACAGCCGGATAAAAACGATCAAGGTACGCAGCAGAGGTTTCCGCAACAAGCAGCGATTTGCCAATGCAATTTACTTTCACCTTGGAGGCTTGGATCTTTATCCTGAGGGAGTGATGAGATGAACGGTACCCACTCGATCAGGGGAAGAGCCTATTTTTGTATATAATGGTTACAAGTACCTGTCTTAAGAGAGATAAAGGAGGAAAAATGTCGAAAAGGATTTTAAGTTTATTTTTGATGGTTATTTTCGTTTCGTTTTCTGCGGTTTGTGCAAAATCGCAAGGAAGCGAAAAAGAGAAAGTTCAAAAAATAGACGGCTGGAAAACGAATGTCGCAAAGCGCTCGATTAAGATGAGCGAATTGATGTCAGGAGGTCCACCAAAGGATGGGATTCCCGCACTTAATAATCCAAAATTTATTACGGTTGCTGATGCGGGTAAGTGGCTTAAAGCAAAAGAACCGGTCATTTCTCTTGTGATTGATGGTGAGGCACGTGCATATCCACTTCAAATCCTTATTTGGCACGAAATTATCAACGACAAATTTAAAGGAATTCCGGTCGCGGTGACTTTTTGCCCGCTTTGTTATTCAGCGATTGCCTTTGATCGCCGCCTTGATAGCAAAACCTATAGTTTTGGAGTTTCGGGTATGCTTCGTCATTCTGATATGGTGATGTTTGATCGCGAGACGGAGAGTTGGTGGCAACAAATTACGGGCGAAGCGATTGTTGGGGATTTGCTCGGGGAAAAATTAAAACAAATTCCTGCGCAAATAGTTGGGTTTGAACAATTCGCAAAAGCGTTTCCTAAAGGAATGGTGGTGTCGAAAGATACGGGACATATTAGGAATTATGGTCGAAACCCTTATGTTGGCTACGATGAAATTGGTAAGCCTCCATTTCTTTTCCGGGGAAAGACGGATGGAAGAATACGACCAATGGAAAAAATCGTCGTAGTCGAAATTGATGGACAAAGCACTGTATATCCACATTCAACTACGCGAAAAATGCGTGTAATAAATGATGAAATCGGCTCTCAAAGAGTAGTTATTTTTCATATTGATGGTGCAAATTCTGCGTTAGATGCGGAGCAAATCAGCGAATCTAAAGATATTGGAGCAACGGGAGTATTCGTACCTGAAATTGATGGAAAAAAATTAAACTTTAGTTTTAGCAAGGGAGTATTTATAGATGACGAGACAAAATCAAAATGGAACGTTTTTGGGCAAGCAATAGAAGGGAAATTAAAAGGAAAGCAACTAAAACATATTCAACACGGAGATTATTTTGCATTTGCTTGGCTGACTTTTAGACCAAAATCGGTAATTTATGGCGAAATTTAGTATTTGAACAAGATTGATTTTTCTCCTAAGCAGGGGAAAAATATTGCATAAAGAACCCCTGATATACTCGCAACAACAATATGTACGAATCAATCAAAGCATCCATACGATTGGGGTTGCCCTTTATGGCTAGTTAGTACCCGCCGCAGTTGTTGCAATATTATCAAGCGCATTGGCAACGTTACCCAGACGATTATCCAGTCCCTGCAAGTTGACGCGTCCGGCGAGGAATTGCATATCATTGTAGGTGATCATCACCTCACCGCGGCGGTTTTGCCAAACCAGGAACTTGGGTGGCAGGTCGATACCTATCCTTGGATCCGCCTGCATTAACGGCGTGCCGGTATTGGGATTACCAAACGCGATTAGGATCGGGGAGGGTGCTCTATGGCGGCGGTAGTAGTACCGTCTCCGATTGTTGTCGTCATCGCCATAATTCAGCACCAAGGGAATACGCGCTGCTGGGTTTGATGAGATCGTATCCTGTAATACCTGTGCGGTCTCTGCAAGTGAACGCGTGCTTTTTATCGTAATCAGACCATGACCCGCATCACCTGAGTTACCAAATTGCTCAATCAGTTTGTCGGTCAGGTACAGTACAAAATCTCTGGTACTAAGTTCATGACGATCAATAAGATATCCCAATGTATTAACATTTAATTTAATAACACCGTTGGCTTCAAACACCTGAAATTTCAAGGGTAGATCAATACCGATGGTATCGCCTTTCCTAAGCAAGCGTTTTTCCAGCTTGCGCGGCGGCCGTGCAAAAATTACCTGGTTGGGAGCCAGACTCAGTCCCACACTAGCAGCGGCGCCGGAATGGTTAATGGTGACAGGTATACGAAAGCCTTTGCGTTCCAGCTGGGCGGTCAGTTTAGCGACTGCACTGGGTACATCGGTGGCGTCATTAAGTACGATGATGTCCATGCCAATCGCGGGGCCTGACATGGCGGCAACGGGATCACGCGTAATGTTGCCGCGGATTTCGCCAAACGGAAAGCCTGGTGCCGGTCCGGTATCATTAATGAAAAGATCCTTGGTTGAATGCACGAGCACAAAGGCATTACCGGTTTGCAAGGCATCCACGATCTGATCATTGCCGGGGTGCATCCCTAGCTGAACACCGCCCTGGTCTTCAAGCAAGATAGAGACATTTTTTCTGGAAAGCTGGAAGCCCGTCGCAGTGTCGGTAAAATCTGCATCCACAGCGTTGAGCAACAGATCCACAGCGATGGGGCCGAAGTTGCCCGGGCTGCCACTACCGGCCAGGTGCAAATGTATCGGCGTGGCGTTCGGGCCAAAATTGCGTAATTCGCTGCGGTCAATGCCGGTGACATCCAGGTGAAAATCCAGCGTGTTTCTCTCGGTGTCGAGCGCAATGTTGATCGTTCCGAATGCACTGGTAGGTACCACGCCTAATGGATCCGAAATCAACGCCGGGTCAGACCCATTCTGGTTGGCAGCGTTTAATGTGGCTGATAGTGTGACAATATCCGCCAGTACCGTTATCGGTAGCAAGGCAGCAGCCAGTGCCGCAGCTATTAATCCAGTCCTCAGGTGATTTAACATCTTCCGTCTCCGTTGTAGATTTTTATAAGCGTCATGAATCACTCTTTCCTGAGTGAAAGAGTAGTGTATTGGGCTGCTGCCAGGATGTAAGTGCTTGAGTCACATTGGCATGCCGACTTAAGAAAAATAATGTCCTGAAGTAACCCGGGTACAGTGAGAGGCGGCGTGGGCCAAATTTATTCCATGAAATAAATGCAGCATTCAAATGCGCACATATTGAGAGGGGATATGCTTAAATAGCCGCCCGATGTTTGATAAACTACTCTGGTATTCAGACAGCATGTTCCAAGACATTAAGCTGGTTTATAAATTTATTCAGGCGTAATGGGTATCCTGTTATTTCTATTGTATTGTATGAATGTCTAGCAAATGATCCGTATTATTGCATTATTATCGATATTTGCCGTGAGTACTTTGGCGCATGCTGATTCGATAAGGCACGCAGGCCAACGAATTCATATTGAATATGCCGCCACGCTGAACAAGGCAGAGCGCAAACAAACGTATAATTGGTTAACGCAAGTTTCCGGCGCATTGCTGACAGTATATGACGCCTGGCCCAAAGATAGATTCAACATCAGGATTCAACGCAGTTCGAGTCGTCATAGTCCGGTACCCTGGGGGCAGGTCGACCGCGGAAACCCTGATACCGTATCGTTGACGATTAACCCGGAATTTGGTTTCCAGGAATTGTCACGCGACTGGACGGCGTATCATGAACTCAGTCATTTACTTATCCCATATCGCGGCAGTGGTGACCTGTGGTTTTCTGAAGGACTCGCCAGTTATTACCAGAATATTATCCAGGCGCGCAGCGGCCTGTTGAGCGAAGCTGGTTTATGGGAGAAGCTGGCAAACGGTTTTTCCCGTGGCCGCCAGGAGAATCCGTGGTCTCATCTTCCTCTGGTAAAAATCAGTGACAACATGGGCCGCTATCGCAGTTTTATGCGGGTACACTGGAGTGGGGTGCACTATTGGCTAACGGCCGATATGAAAGTCAGACAGCACAGCCAAAATAAAGTTTCGCTGGATACACTGCTTAAAAAACTCAAGGACTGCTGCGAACATAAATCAATGTCTGCCACAACGATTGCGCTAAAACTTGATCAACTGGCGGGAGAGACTATTTTTAAACCACTGTTTGATGAATACAGAGTCAGCCATGCCATGCCGGATTACCAAGCTATATTGACCAGCCTGGGTGTGAAGCACAGAAAATATGCTGTGGTACTAACCGCTAATGCGCCCAACGCAGCCATCAGAAGAAGCATATTCCAAGGCGATGTATAAACAACCAAATATCTATTTAAAATCAAACATCCCCCCTGTAGAAGCGGCATTTATTCCGCCAAAGAATCATCGGCTAAACTTACACTTAAGTACAAACTTAAAAAAATACATCCACACCATCCTGATCGCCTGCGTTTTTCTAACAACACAAACCCCCGCAAAACAAACCCCACTTCAACAAAAGCTACAACAAATCCAAAAACTAACCGGCGTCGGCGCAGTCGCCTACACACTGGTAGAAAATAACACCATTATCAGCACAGGCGGAATCGGCAGCTATGCACTGGATAACCCCAGACCCGTGACCGCAACCAGCCTGTTCCGAATAGGCTCCATTACCAAAACCTTCACAGCCCTGGCCGCCATGAACCTGACTGAGCAGGGTAAACTACAGCTTGACCAGGCTGTAAAAACAATCATTCCTGGCGTCCCCCTCAACAACCCATGGTCAAAAACAACACCCGTAACCCTGGCGATGGTGCTGGAGCACACCGCAGGACTGCAGGATTTAACCGCAGAAGAATTCAGCTATCCAAAACCGCTCAGTTTACGCCAGGCCTTTAAAGTCAAACCAGAAGCAAGGCGGCTGCATTGGCCGCCCGGATACCACTTCAGCTACAGCAATGCGGGTGCTGGTTATGCCGGCCGGGTGATTGAAACCGTGACCGGAGAAAATTACGACCGCTGGTTTAAACGGGAAATTCTGGATGCACTGGGTATGCAGGATTCACAGTTACACTGGTCAAAAGACCTGGAAGAAAGTCTGGTCACCGGTTATGACAGCGATTTAAAAACCCAAATACCTTACTGGCATACCTTGTTCCGTCCTTTTGGCGGTCTGAATACCTCCGCCAGGGATATGGCAAGATTTTTGATGTTGTTTACAGATGCATCAAACTCAAAGCAGCGGATAGTTTCCGCCCGGGCGATTACAAGGATGGAGACACCAAAAACCTCGCTGGCCGCGAAAGCCGGATTTGAGGTGGGTTATGGCTTGGGGCTTCGTAACCGCTATTTTAAAGGCCACCGGTTCTACGGGCACGGCGGCGATGGCGACGGCTACCTGGCTGAATTTGCCTATAGTAAAGAAAGTCATCGCGGTTATTTTGTCGTAATTAATGCGTTTCGGCACGACTTGCTGGAAGAGTTCACAGCACTACTGAATGGCTGGCTTATCGAAGGGCTGGATAAAGCGGATGAAACCATCGCTAAACCTGTAATCAAATCTTTGTCAGGGGAAAAACTGCAGGCAATACTCGGCGACTATCGGGAAGCAACGACCCGTTTTCCGCTGCAGTCAAAGGCACAGCTAGAGTTATTACGGGTTAAGCAATTGGGAAAAGAGCTGTACAGGTGTTTTCCACGGGCCAGGGCATGCACGGAAATATTACCTGTCACAGAAATATTATACCGTACCCGTGAGGAACCTGATGCGTCCATGGCATTCGTTAAGGCGCAAGATGGGCATTTATATCTACAGGGCGGTTTTGGTAATTACCAGAAGATAAAGGATTTGGGGGCAGTACACAAACAGCCTGTTAATCCGCAAAGTCCAACCGATCCTGCATGTATAGAAAATAAAAGCTATGCACCCACAAGTCAATTCTAAAATTC
>CAYPEL010000133.1:0-7861 GCA_964409635.1 uncultured Gammaproteobacteria bacterium
ACGGCGCAAGTTTTGGCGTCTGGGCGACCACGGTTATATCTGCATTTTCTATTTTGTAACCTTTGCCTGAAACACGTTTAAAAACATCCCGCAACAGGTCACGGCTATCGATATTGGCAAAGCGTTGCTCAGTATCCGGGTAGAGGTGGCCGATATCACCCAGGCTTGCAGCTCCTAGCAGGGCATCACATAAGGCGTGTAAGAGTACGTCACCGTCTGAATGCGCTTTGAGGCTGCGCTCGAATGGAATAGTGACACCACCCAGCTTCAGGGTGCCGCCCTCCTGGAAAGCATGGATATCAATTCCCTGGCCAATTCTCATAATCGGCCCTGTTGTCGGAGGTAATGCTTCGCCAGCGCCAGGTCATCAGGCTTGGTGATTTTGATATTATCCGCATGTCCTTTTACCATCAGGGGATGGTAGCCTGCAGCCTCCATGGCGGAAGCTTCATCGGTCACTTCGACGCCTCTTTCAAGCGCGCTGTTGAGTGCATGCGTCAGTATACCCAGCTTAAACATTTGCGGTGTCTGCGCGTGCCATAGATGCGAACGGTCGATTGTAGTGCGGATAATCTGATGATCGCTGCATTGCTTCATGGTGTCCTGGGCGGGAATCCCCAGCAGCCCTCCCGCTTCGTGATCGGCTATGGTTTCAAGTAACCGCCGCAGATCGGTACGCCGTAAGCAGGGCCGCGCTGCATCGTGTACCAATACCCAGTTATCATCGGCAATGTCCTCGGCCAAGCGCAACAAACCATTCATCACCGAATAACAACGTTCCCGGCCACCTTCTACCGTCATGATCGGTTTATCAGGAAACGAAATATGGATATCTTCCGGTAGTTGTTTTTCAGGGCCGATCAGGACAACCCCTTTGATCATGGGTTCTGCGGCCATCACTTCAAGCGCATAGGAAAGGATCGTTTTGCCGTTTATCTTGAGCAGTTGTTTGGGGGTTTCACTCCCCATTCGCCTGCCGACACCCGCAGCAGGAATCACCGCCCAGCATGAAATTTCCTGTGTCATGGCATTACCCTAATCTTTCTCGATAATCTGGTAAAAGGTTTCATCCTTACGGATCATTCCCAGCTCTTCCCGGGCGCGTTCTTCAATGGCGGCCTGCCCCTGTTTCAGATCCTGGACTTCAGCATCCAGGGTTTGGTTGCGTTCTTCAAGCCTGTTGTTCTCGGCTTTCTGGATCTCGACCTGACGGTGCAATTGCCAGACTTCTGCAAGACTGCCGTCGCCTACCCAGAGCCGGTATTGCAACAACACCAGGACGATCAATAAAATCCACAGCCAACCGCGCATGGTTCTATTAAACCGTACGTTGATTCCCCGACAAATTATTTACAGACCGCCGGCAGCAAGGATGCTGCCGCCGAGCGTACAGGGATGTATTCACAGCGTGTCTGGAAATAATTTGTCGGGGAATCAACGTACTCATTAGTATTTGTTTGGCTAGCTCAAATGCGGGAACGCAGCAGCACCGGGGTAACTGCACTTATCCTGCAACTGCTCTTCTATACGCATCAGCCGGTTGTATTTGGCCACCCGGTCAGAACGCGATAGCGAACCGGTCTTGATTTGTGTTGCCGGACTGCCAACCGCAATATCGGCGATGATAACGTCTTCAGTCTCACCGGAACGGTGTGACACCACCGCCGAAAAACCAGCTTCTGTGGCCATTTCAATGGCGGCGATGGTTTCGGTCAAGGTGCCTATCTGGTTGGGTTTGATGAGAATAGAGTTGGTAATATTACCGGTGATGCCACGTTTTAAAATGCTGGTATTGGTGACAAATAAATCGTCACCTACCAATTGCACCTTTTTCACCAGCTTATCCGTCAACAGCCGCCAGCCATCCCAGTCGTCTTCAGCCATGCCATCTTCAATCGAAAGAATCGGATACTGATCCACCCATTTGGCCAGGTATTCGGTAAATTCTTCGGCGGTAAAATGCTTATCTTCTGAATCAAGATGATATTTACCCTCCCGGTAGAATTCTGAACTGGCCGCATCCAGACCGAGGTAAATATCTTTACCCGGCTTGAATCCGGCTTTCTCAATGGCTTGCAATATGACATCAATAGCGGCTTCATTTGAAGGCAAATCAGGTGCAAAGCCACCTTCATCACCGACCGCCGTGTTGAGCTTCATGTCATTTAATACTGACTTCAGCGCGTGAAAGACTTCAGCCCCATAACGCACGGCCTCTTTAAGACTAGGCGCACCCACCGGCAGGATCATGAATTCCTGCAAGTCAACACTGTTGTTAGCGTGCGCACCGCCATTGATGATATTCATCATCGGTACCGGCAGGATGTAGGGGCCATCAGGTTGCAGGTAACGGTATAACGGGGTGTCATTTTCCCTGGCCTGCGCCTGGGCGGCGGCTAATGAAACAGCTAATAATGCGTTAGCCCCTAAACGGCTTTTATTATCAGTACCGTCGAGCTCGATGAGTTTTTTATCCAGCGCGGCCTGGTCGCCGGCTGCATAACCCTCGACGGCATTGCGTATTTCGCGGTTAACATTGTCCACCGCTTTGCTAACCCCTTTACCGAGGTAGCGGGACTTGTCAGCGTCGCGTAACTCAACCGCTTCGCGGCTACCTGTGGAGGCACCAGAGGGTACGGCTGCCCGGCCAACGGCGCCGGACTCCAGAACCACATCGGCTTCTACTGTGGGGTTACCGCGCGAGTCCAGAATCTCCCTGCCACGAACATCTACAATTTTTGACATTATTACTCCAGGTAAAACAGTTAGCTATAGATCTTACTTAAATTAAATTATTGGTTTTAATTCGCCGATTATGTGCTTTGAAGATGTGAGGATTTCACCGCAACCTGCAAGCAATGGTGGGGTTCTACTGTTAGAGTAAATCTGCTTCTGCAAAGGGCTGGGCTTTAACCGTACTGTCCAGCGCTTTTAGGATCTGTAACAGTTCGCGCATGCGCTGTAACGGCCAGGCATTTGGGCCATCGCTTAAGGCTTTTTCCGGTTGCGGGTGGGTTTCCATAAACACCCCGGCGACACCCGCCGCAATTGCGGCACGCGCCAGCACCGGAACAAATTCACGTTGTCCGCCAGAAGCATTGCCTTGGCCACCCGGCAGTTGTACCGAGTGTGTCGCGTCAAATACAACCGGCGCGCCGGTATCGCGCATAGCAGCGACGGAACGCATATCAGAGACCAGGTTGTTATAGCCAAAGGATGCGCCACGCTCGCAGACCATAATCTGTTCGTTACCCGCTGCGCGCGCCTTGTCTACCACGTTTTTCATATCCCAGGGTGCAAGGAACTGGCCTTTCTTAATATTGACGGGCTTAGCCGTTTTCGCGACATTCTGGATAAAATTTGTCTGCCGGCACAAAAAAGCCGGTGTTTGCAACACATCCACGACAGCCGCCACTTCATCGAGCGGTGTGTCTTCGTGTACATCGGTCAAAACCGGCACACCCACTTCGTCCTTGACCTTTTGCAAGATACGCAAGCCTTCGGCCATGCCCAGCCCGCGGAAACTACTCGCCGATGAGCGGTTCGCTTTATCGAACGATGATTTGTAAATAAAGGGTATGCCTAGCTCCTCAGTGATTTTTTTTAACTCAGACGATGTCTCCATCGCCATAGCTTCAGACTCAATCACACAAGGACCGGCGATCAGAAAAAAAGGGGCGTCTAGCCCCACTTCGAATCCACATAATTTCATGTTGTTAAGTAACCTTTTAAATTAATACAGAACTAAACTACCTGCCAGCATCGGCGTGTAGTGTATGCGTTGTTGCGGTTGCTTGCCGGTTTGCATGGTGGGCATTGGCGGCGTTAATAAAACCATTAAACAAGGGGTGACCAGTGCGCGGAGTAGAGGTAAATTCCGGGTGGAACTGGCAAGCCAGGAACCAAGGGTGATCGTCAATTTCAATGACTTCGACCAGGTTTCCATCCGTAGATATACCGGACAGTTTTAGTCCTGCGGCTTCCAGTTGCTGACGATAGCTATTATTAAATTCATACCTGTGCCGGTGTCGTTCGACAATTACATCCTTGCCATAAATCTTGCGCGCCAGCGAATCTGCCAGCAACCGGCATTCCTGACCGCCCAGCCGCATGGTGCCCCCCAAATCAGAGTCCTCAGCGCGTTTTTCAACCGTTCCATCCTGCTGCTGCCACTCGGTAATTAACGCGATCACGGGATGGGGAGTGGCGCGTTGAAATTCGGTGCTTTGCGCCTCAGCAAGCTGGGCTACATTACGTGCATACTCAATGACGGCAACCTGCATACCCAAACAGATACCGAGATACGGAATGCCCTGTTCACGCGCATAACGTACAGCCATCACCTTACCTTCCACGCCACGTTCACCAAAACCACCCGGCACTAGAATGGCATCTACGTTATCCAGTACGGACAAACCTTGTTCCTCGATGATTTCTGAATCGACGTATTCGATATTCACCTTGGTCTGGGTATGGATGCCTGCATGAACCAAGGCTTCAGAAAGCGATTTGTAGGACTCGATCAGATTGACATATTTACCGACCATCGCGACGGTCACTTCATGGATCGGGTGCAGCAGCCTGTCGACAACATAGTGCCATTGAGATAAATCTGCGGGGGGTAGATCCAGCCGCAGTAAATCGGCGGCGATGTCATCAAGATCCTGTTCGTGCAACAACAAGGGGATCTTGTAGATGCTATCGACATCAATTGCAGAGATAACCGCACGTTCCTGAACATTGGTAAACAAGGCGATCTTACGCCGTTCTTCACCGGGTAACGGGCGATCGGCGCGGCACATGAGAATGTCCGGCTGAATACCGATAGAACGCAGCTCTTTCACTGAATGCTGTGTCGGTTTGGTCTTGATTTCACCCGATGCCGCAATGTAAGGCACCAGGGTCAGGTGCATGTAGATGGCCCGCTCATGACCCAGCTCGACCCCCATCTGCCGAATCGCTTCCATGAACGGCAGGGATTCAATATCACCCACGGTACCACCAATTTCCACCATGGCGATGTCCGCGCCTTCAGCGCCTGCACGGATATTACGTTTGATCTCGTCGGTAATATGCGGGATCACTTGCACCGTTCCGCCCAAGTAATCACCCCGGCGTTCCTTACGGATCACCGCTTCGTAAATCTGTCCCGTGGTAAAATTATTCCGCTTGGACATGGTGGTACTGATAAAGCGCTCGTAATGCCCAAGGTCAAGATCCGTCTCGGCACCGTCCTCGGTCACATAGACCTCGCCGTGCTGGAATGGGCTCATGGTGCCGGGATCAACATTAATGTAAGGGTCGAGTTTGAGCATGGTCACTTTCAGACCACGTGCTTCGAGCAATGCACCAAGTGAAGCGGCGGCAATCCCTTTCCCAAGGGAAGAAACCACGCCACCGGTAATAAAGATATATCGGGTCATGCGACTCCGGAAATTCAGGAGGACAAAGTACTGCTGGACGGGAAATCAGGTTACCAGAAAAGACCTTTTGGAACAACGCTGCAATTCAGTCGATTTGCGCTGCTGACGCTCTCACAAATGCGCCTCAAGCCTGCTCCAGTGGGGGAAATAGCCAGCTTGCCCTGGAGTCGGTCAGTGACGGGCTCTTTTCGGACAGCGCCAGTCTCCCTCCCAAGGGGGGATCGACCTTATCCCCCAGCTTCGAATAGCTTCAAGAATGATTAAAATCACCTGATTATCAGCGATTCACTCTGGGACCTCCATGCTGCGCTTGCTTATTCTATCAATTACTCCATCGAAAGAAGCGGAGCATACCGATATCCAGCGGCATAAATGGAATAGATCAATTCGTGATCCGGAGAGAGTCCAGTTAATTTTTTTCGCAAATTTCGGATATCACAGAAAAGGTGACGGAGGGAATAAAACTTAATTCCTCCGTCACCTTTTCCTTATGTTTTTTCCATGATTGGTATTTTCCATTTACTTCCGCTATGTGGTGAATTGGCGTATTGATTCATAAGATTTAAATGTCTTCTTATAAAAAACGCTACGCAGGCCAATGCCTCAAACTTTCGACATTAAGCAATTAGGCAGTTGTATGGAATGTTTAAGCCTTCATGTAATCTCTTTATCATAGGGAGAGTAAGGTTACGTTTCTTATTAAGTACTTCAGAAACACGGGCTCTGGTTCCAAGATACGGCTCCAGATCTTTTCGCGTCAGTGCTTTCTGCTCCATCAAGAATTTGATAGCCTCAATAGGATCAGACGGCGGCATTGGATAATGTTCTTCCTCATACTTCTCAACCAATAGCATCAGAACATCAAGCTCATCACCTTTTTCAGTATTACGCTTTGCGCCCCAAAGCTCATCAATACGATTTAACGCCTTCTTTAATTCAGTTTTATTTTTAATCGGTTTCAATTTCATAACATGACCTCAAATATTATCAATATCCTTAATTTCATCGTATTGCTTATGTGTACCTACAAACCGTATAAGTATTCCATGCCTTGTATAATCCGTTAGTGCAACGATACGGTATTTATTTCCACAAATGTTAAAAACGACTCGATTGTTCTTCAATATGCTGACATTTCGTAAGTCAGTTTTAAGTTCGCGAGGTGAACTCCATTGTGCATTTGCGCAGTAGTTATACCATTCAGTCATCTGTCTTTTTGCATCACGGTATTTTGGATTACTTTCCCAGAATATCCTAAGCATAGATTTCGCTACAACTCTCATAGCAGGATACTAGCGCGCTCCCTTAGTGGGATCAATGAAAATATTATGGAGAAAAATTCGAAAAGGGAATGGAGGAGTACACATGCCAGAGATTGCCGCGCTATCGCTCGCAATGACGGACTTGTTCACTTAAGTAAGCGGCATTACCTTCCGTCACCTTTTTGTCATTTCACTATCACATCTCTTTCGTAAGCACCGACTCATACCGATAACCAACAGAATAAATCGACTGAATAAGCTCATGCTCAGGTGAAATTGTAGATAGTTTGTTGCGTAAATTTCTAATGTGGCTATTAATCGTTGTTAACGAAACATCCTTTGTCTCACTATAAACAGCCTCAATAATATCCTGTCGCGAAAAAATACGCTGCGGTCGGTTATGGAGTAACTGAAACACATTAAATTCTATCACCGTGAGGCAAACACGTTGCTGGTGAAATTGAACCGCAAGGTGAGATTCATCGAGTGTTACCGGGTCGTCGTCCATGTTCACATGTTGATGTCTGCGCAAACATACATTCACTCGGGCGACAAGTTCTCTGGGGCTGAAAGGTTTACAGATATAATCATCAGCACCTGCTTCAAAACCAATCAAGCGGTCCATTTCCTCAATTTTAGCCGTGATAATGATCATAGGAATATCACAAATATCGTTGATCTCCTGGCAAAGGGTCAGGCCATCTTTACCGGGTAACTTTAGATCAAGCAAAATGACATGGGGGCGATGCATTTTCACCCAGTCAATCACATTGTCACCATCTTCAATGTGATGTGTTTCATGACCATCTTCGTGAAGATATTTTTCAATCGTTGCGGTGAGATCTCGATCATCTTCAACGATCAGTATTGTCGACATTGCTTAAAAATTCCGGGTCTACGCGGAAACGTGTGGGTTGATATTGGTATTTCTGGGTAATGGCGGAAGAAATGCCGCAACGATTTTCAGCTTGAGATAGTTCTCATCACGATAGCCATAGGCCCGTCGTTGCAGAACCCAGATTTTGTTATTGACCCCTTCGACCAATCCCAGACTGACTTTGTTGTCCAGCAGTAAAAAGGTGCCGGAGGGATTTAATTTTAGTCGAGTCGCCCAGGGGAACTTCCCCCCTAGGCTCTCACAGAACCGTACGTGAAACTCTCGCTTCATACGGCTCT
>CAYPEL010000134.1:0-7814 GCA_964409635.1 uncultured Gammaproteobacteria bacterium
CGAATCAATATCAGAACCAATTGTCACCGATCCCTTTTCGCACTACTATATTTATCCTCAGAAATGGCTCGATACCTGCCTGCAAAATAGGTACTACAAAACATGCGTAAATTTACCGTTGGCGTTCTTATTTTTATCACAGGCTGGGGACTTGGTTGGTATACCAACAACCTTTGGGATACTGATCTTGGACAGTTTGTCCAACTCGCTATACCCGATCAATCAGAACCCGTCAGCACTGCAGCACCGGTAGCAGCCACTAAACTGGCAGCACCTGTCCGCGCAGTTAATATAGCCACGCTGTTACAACGTAATGAGTTTGATAGGGTACTGGAACGCTATGAAGCGTTACAATTTCAGACAGATAACCGGGCTGTGGTAGATGCCCGGACTCAGATTTTATCTCACGCCCGTCAACTCATTACAGACCGTCGCTTCAATAAGGCAGAGCGTCTGTTACAACTTTTCCTGGTTGCAGCGCTCCGGGATGTGGAGGCCCGCACCCTGTTAGCGGAAGTGTATCGCGGGGAAGAAGACTTTCGCGGCGCGATTGATCAACTCTATGAAGCCAAGGGGTATGCGTATCGTCCGGCCATGTTGCAGCGTATTACCAAGCGTATACGGGTCATTGCAGGTGAACTCATTCAGTCACTAAAAAGTGACAACAATCAAAACGCGTTGCTCACGTTGTACCAGCACCTCACCCAATTGGAACCCGGCCACGCACCCTGGTTCATGGGGCTCGCAACGGCACAGCTGGCGCTTGATGATAAACAGGCTGCCCGCCGTTCACTGCGCCTGGTATCACAGGATCCCGATGTGGGTGCGCAAGCACAGACGATGCTCTCAAAACTGAGAATAGCGCTGGACGAGACACAAAATACAGAGTTACAGACTCCGGCAACCGAGGTTGCCGGTATACCGTTACATCGCAGTGGCAACCATTTTATAGTCGACGCAAGCCCGGCCCGTGGCCGGGACATACGCTTGCTCATCGATACAGGCGCATCCATAACGATCTTTACACCGGATGTATTTGAGCAACGCGGCATCCGCTATCAAGATACCGGCAGAACCGGTGTATTTAATACCGCAAACGGTCCAGTCCGGGCGCCAATTTATAAACTCGATTCGCTTGCGGTGGGTAACTGGCAGGTCAATCAACTCGAAGTAGGGATACTGGATCTAAAAGGCAGCTCAGCAATCGACGGTTTGTTAGGTATGAATTTTCTGAAGCATTTTCAGTTTTTTATTGATCAGAACGAAGCCAAGCTTCGACTTTCATTTAATTAGCAAGGGTTGAGCATGGTGTGATAACTGCATTGAAGCCTAAGGGAAACTCAGATTTAGACGTGCAACCAGGCGTATAGACAAGCAAAAAAGAACCCCGCCGAAGCGGGGTTCTTTGTATCGGTTAATCCGATGGGTCTTGCTTAGGCAGTAACGTTTGCCGCTTGCA
This sequence comes from uncultured Gammaproteobacteria bacterium, assembly GCA_964409635.1. Taxonomy (GTDB): domain Bacteria; phylum Pseudomonadota; class Gammaproteobacteria; order DSM-19610; family DSM-19610; genus CAYPEL01. The sequence goes on from CAYPEL010000134.1 coordinate 1,460, forward strand.
GTCCCTTGGGACCTTTTTCTACTTCAAATGTGACCGCTTGACCTTCAGCCAGGGTTTTGAAACCCGAGCCCTGGATCGCGTTAAAATGTACGAATACATCGTCGCCGCCGTCATCCTGTGAAATAAATCCAAAACCTTTGGTTTCGTTAAACCACTTTACTGTACCTGTAGCCATAAAACTTTTACCTTATTTAATTAAACAATATAGAGTGTTGCATACAGGTAATGAAACGAGAAATACATGGGGGTAACACGGAGGGAACAACCAAAACTGCGTGTAACAATATCTGTAGCTGTAGATACTATATGGGCATCTTTTTGGTTTTGCAAGGTATATTGACTAAAAATATAAGGTTTATGCTTTAAATTACTTGCTTAATGTTCGAGTATCACGAATCTGATGCGATATTTCGGCTAATTCCCCCTGTCATTATCTTTGCTCTATTTGAGCGCACGGGGAGTTCTGTAGGCGCAGCATAAAATTCGATCAGAGTGTAGCGAAGCGTTCTTTCAGATATTTAATAATATCATTAGACTCGTAAAGCCATGTCACCTTACCGTTTTCTTCAGGAATACGCAGGCAGGGGACTTTGACTTCACCACCGCCTGCCAGCAACTCCTGGCGGCTGGGCGCGTGCTTTTGAGCATCGCGGGTTTCGATTTTGAGCGACAGGCGTTTGATCGCGCGCCGGGCTTTTACGCAGAACGGGCAAGTGAGGAACTGATACATGACGAGGTCTTTGGTTTGTGCATCAATTCGTTGCTGATCTTCCGGGGCGCGTTTGATACCGCGTGGTGTGGTCAGCCAGTCGGCGGTCAGCATGATCGGGCCGATGATGGCGCGAATGCCTTTAAAAAAATATCGAATGATGTATCGCATTTCGTCTATATCCGGTCGTTCTGTTTGATTTGTCGGTAGAGTATATCAGGATCGTTGTAGTCCACTTGCAGTCTGTTTACCGTCTCATTGCGCTTTAATACGACACTCGGAAAACTGCTCACGCCCAGTTCACGGCAGAATCGTATTTCGGATAAGAGTAATTGTTGGGTTTCATGTGAGGTGATATCTTGTGTGAATTGTGTGGTATCCAGATCCAGTTCGTGTGCAAGTTCAATCAATACCACATTATCAGAAGGATTCTTTGCCTTTAAATAATAGGCTGTTTGGATGGCAAGGATCATGGGTGTTGCAAGTGCGGGTTGCTGGAGCCTGGTTGCAATCACCGCGCGGCACGCTGGATAGGTGGAGCGGCGAGGTTGGCAGCGCGTCCAGAAGTCATAATTAAATTCCGTACCGGGTATGGTTTGCTGGATATTTTTCCAGTTGTCGCGGATGTGAACTTGCATAGCCTGCGGCATCGGCGCAGCTGAATCCGGCGCCAGTCCGCCGAGCAGATAGTGCACCGGTATCGAGTTATCTAATTTCTCAAGCACAGAGAGCCAGGTTGAGCGAAAGCCCCAGCACCAGCTACACATCGGGTCATGTAGGTAATACAGGGTAGTTGGAGAGGTTGTCATAGCGGCCAGTGATTAACGTAGTTTTCGTACTTTAAATTTTCGCCCTTTGATTTTACCTTCAGTGAGTATTTTCAATGCCTGCTTGGCTATCGGGCGGTCTATGGCCACAAAAGCGATAGTATCAAAAATATCAATTTTACCAATTTGTTTGCCAGGCAGCTGAGTGTTGACGGTCAATGCGCCTAAAATATCACCCGCACGCACCTTGTTTTTGCGGCCACCATTGATACACAGCGTGACCATCGGTGGGCTGAGCTTGAAATTCTCCCGGCTCTTAAGCGAAGTCACTTTATCTATTTTCACAGGAAGATTTTGAAAATCTTCTACTGCATTTACTTTTTTTGCTTCGGAGGCCATGAATAAACTCAGCGCCAGGCCCTGCTTGCCCGCACGGCCGGTGCGTCCGATCCGGTGAATATGGATTTCCGGATCCGGCGACAACTCGAAATTAATCACGGCCTGTAAATCTTTAATATCCAGTCCACGTGCAGCGACATCGGTTGCGATCAGGATAGAACTGCTTTTATTGGAAAACTGCACCAGCACCTGGTCACGTTCTTTTTGGTCAAGGTCGCCGTGCAAGGCCAGTGCGTGAAATCCCTGCTGCCATAGGGTGTCGGCCAGCTCCTGGCATTGTTGCTTGCGATTGCAAAAGACTACACTGGATTCGGGCTGGTAATGTTCTAGCAGGGCGGTTAATGTTTTGGTTCTGTCGCCTTTTTGTATTTCGTAGAAGACTTGTTTTATATTTTTATCGTCATGCAAAGTATCTACGCGAATATCAACAGGATTTTTCTGGATTGCTTTACTGATTTCTTTTATTTCATCTGAATAGGTCGCCGAAAATAACAGGGTTTGCCGCTGTTGTGGTGTCTCGTCAATTATTAGCATGATGTCGTCATGGAATCCCATGTCCAGCATGCGGTCGGCTTCGTCCAGTACCAACATGTTTAACCTATCCAGTTTTAGTGTGCCTTTTTGTAGATGTTTTAACACCCGGCCTGGTGTGCCTACCACGATGTGCGGGTTACGTGACAGTGAGGCAAGTTGTGGGCCTATGGGTTTTCCGCCGCACAATGTAAGCACATTGGTATTAGGTATTGATCGTGCCAGGCGGCGGATTTCCTTGCTTACCTGGTCGGCGAGCTCACGCGTAGGACATAGCACCAGTGACTGGGTTGTGTAAGTTTGTGCATCCAGTTTATGGAGTAAGCCAATGCCAAATGCGGCGGTTTTTCCGCTGCCGGTTTTTGCCTGTGCCTGTACGTCTTTATCTTCTAAAATAGCGGGCAGGCTTTGAGCCTGGATGGGCGTCATGACGTGGTAGCCGAGTGACTGCAGGTTGGCTAGCAAGCCGGGTGTTAGGTGTAGGGATGTGAAAGCGGTGGTTGTCACGGAAATCCGGCAATTTTTGTGAGCAGTATATAGCTGGTGGATGATACCAGATTAGCCTGTCTGGGTTAGCGGAGTCCTTGTTTAAATCAGGGGTTCCCTAAGTTATTACAGGCTAGTTGTGAATTTAGAATGCCATTAGACGGGGGCGAGAAGGGTGAAGGTGTAAATTAATGGATATTATAAAGACACATAATCTGGCTTGCCCAATTGACGGAACACGGTTTGTGCAGTGCGAAAATCAACTGGTCTGCGCAAACGGACACAGCTTTGATATTGCCCGCCAGGGCTACGTCAATCTGCTACCCGTACAGCAAAAACGCTCGAAGCAGCCCGGCGACAGTAAAGCGATGGTGTTGGCTAGAGTGCAGTTTTTAAAGTCAGGTCTGTATGAACCAATCGCCAATAAGCTGGCGGAGAACGTGTTTTCACAGATTGCAGGCATCAAAGAATTCTGCTTGCTGGATGCAGGTTGTGGTGAAGGCTACTATCTTGATCGAATATTCAAGGCACTAAAGGATAGGTTCGGTCGCAGTGAATGCTCCTTTATCGGACTTGATATATCAAAAGAGGCGATAGCTCAGGCGGCAAAAAGAAACCAACTCATAACCTGGCTGGTTGGCACAAACAGGCAGCCACCTGTAGAAGATGCCAGTGTTGACGTCATTGTCTGTGTGTTTGGATTCCAGAGTTTTGAGGGATTTTATAAAATATTAAAACCGGGAGGCAAGGTTATTCTTGTCGATCCGGGTATAGATCATTTAAAAGAATTGAGAGAAATAATCTATTCAACGGTCAAAAAGACAGACTCGCCTGAGCTTGCAAGTAGTGAGATTAAAAACTTCTCTTTGTTGGATAGGCAGCGGCTTCAATTTAAAACCGGTGTAATCGACCATCAAGGTATTACTAATTTACTCATGATGACGCCACATTTTTACAGAGCAACAAAAGAAGGCAAAGCAGCGGTCGGAAATTTACAGGAACTGGATTTAACAGTCGACGTGACTTTTAGTATCTTGGGGAAAAGTGACGAAAAATGCTTATAGGGCACCTCTATTAATTGTGGGTGAGAAAGATTGAGAGCCAAAATATTCAAGATTAAGGCGAAATCCGCACGTAATAGCAGGCTATTGCGAAGGATTTCAACGCAGAGATTGGATATTTTGGACTCAAGATTTCCACCCATCAATTAATAGAGGTGCCCTATAGTAATAAGTCATCCTCAATGGGGTGCCAGTGACTAGCGGAAGCAATAAGCGAGTTAGCGGTAAGTGCAGATACGCCATAGACTTCAGTGCTAACGCCATAGTCAGTTTCTATTTTATCCAACAACAAGTCGAAATCACCATCACCCGATAGCAGTACGACGGTATCAACATGTTGCGCAGTTTCGAGGATGTCAATGGTAATCCCCACGTCCCAATCACCCTTGGCTGAGCCATCGCTGCGCTGAATATAGGGCTTAAGCTTTACTTTGAAGCCTATATGTTTGAGCGCGTCCTGGAATTTGAGTTGCCCGTCATCGCCACGGTGGGTTGCATAGGCTAGCGCAGTAACGATCTCACCTTCTGAGCTAATACGCTGCCACAGCTTCCGGTAATTAAACTGGCGGCCGTAGGCTTGCCGGGTGGTGTAATAAATATTCTGCACATCGGCAAAAACGGCAATCTTTTTCACGTCTTCAGCGATGGTTATGATGCTTTCAGTTTCTTTTGTTCCGTGTTCTGGCTGAGCAAGTAATCTTCATAGCTGCCACGGAAGTCGACAATCCCGGTGGGTGTCATTTCGATAATACGGGTTGCAAGAGACGACACAAATTCACGGTCGTGACTGACGAAGATTAAAGTGCCTGGGTAATTCTCCAGGGCCAGGTTGAGCGATTCGATGGATTCCATATCCAGGTGGTTTGTTGGTTCATCCATTAGCATGATATTGGGGCGTTGCAGCATCAGTTTGCCGAATAACATGCGGCCTTGCTCGCCACCGGAAATTACATCGACGGTTTTTTTAATTTCATCTTGAGAAAATAACAAGCGGCCCAAGGTACTGCGGATAACCTGCTCATCATCGTCTGCTGTGCTCCATTGATCCATCCAGTCGTATAGGGACATCTTATTTTCAAAGTCGGCGGAGTGATCCTGTGCATAGTAGCCAATAGCAGCATTTTCAGACCACTTTACGGTACCGGCAGAGGGCTTTAACGCTTCAGCCAGGCATTTTAATAAGGTAGTTTTACCAATCCCGTTAGGGCCGATAACAGCAATCCGTTCGCCTACTTCGGTGACCAGGTTAAAATCAGTAAATAAATCTTCTTCATAACCTTTGCTCAGGCCTTCCACCTCGAGTGCCAGCCGGTGCAGTTTTTTGTCCTGTTCAAAACGGATGAAAGGGTTTTGGCGGCTGGATGGTTTGACTTCTACCAGCTTGATTTTATCGATTTGTTTGGCGCGGGAAGTGGCCTGCTTTGATTTTGAAGCGTTGGCAGAAAAACGGCTGACGAAGGCTTTGAGTTCGGCGACCTGGGCTTTTTTCTTGGCATTATCTGCCAGTAAGCGTTCCTTTACTTGCGTTGCTGCCGTCATATATTCATCATAAGAGCCCGGGTAGAGGCGGATTTCACCGTAATCCAAATCAGCCATATGCGTACACACGCTGTTTAGAAAATGGCGGTCATGCGAAATAATGATCATGGTGCAGGTGCGTTCGTTGAGGATACCTTCCAACCAGCGGATCGAATTGATATCCAGGTTGTTGGTCGGTTCGTCCAGTAACATGATGTCTGGTTCTGAAAACAGTACCTGCGTCAGTAACACGCGTAATTTCCAGCCCGGCGCTACTTCACGCATTAGACCGGTGTGCTGTTCTATCGGAATGCCCACACCCAATAACAACTCGCCCGCCCGCGCCTCGGCCGTGTAGCCGTCCATTTCTGCAAACTCGGCTTCCAGTTCGGCAGCGCGAATACCGTCTTCTTCAGTCATCTCTGGATTGGCGTAAATAGCATCGCGTTCAGATTTAACTGTCCACAACTCTTCATGGCCCATGATGACCGTGTCAATGACACTGTATTCTTCGTAGGCAAACTGATCCTGCTGCAGCTTGCCGATGCGTTCTTGTGGGTCTTTAGAGACGCTGCCGGCAGAAGCTTCCAGATCTTGTCCCAGAATTTTCATAAAGGTTGATTTTCCACAACCGTTGGCGCCGATCAGGCCATAGCGATTGCCGTCGCCAAATTTAACGGAAACGTTTTCAAAAAGTGGCTTGGCGCCAAATTGCATGGTTATGTTAGCGGTTGATAGCACTGTTTTATCCTGAATTTAAAAGGGTTAACTGATCTCGCAGGCAGATACAAGGCGGTACGTTGCTTATGCGACACATCATTTGCAGACTCGCTGTGAATACATCCCTGTACGCTCAGCGGCAGCTTCCCTGCTGCCGATGGTCT
>CAYPEL010000135.1:0-7803 GCA_964409635.1 uncultured Gammaproteobacteria bacterium
GAGGACGAAGGTAAAAAACTGGAACGTAAAATCATCTCTAAACGGCGTGCATTCAAGCGGCTTAATGATGAGTTTCAGGAAGACTTGAATATCCGGAAAAATGAAATATTATCCAAACTCCAGAAGCAGATTAATGATGCTTTAAAGGCAGTAGCCAAAGAAAAGAAGTATGATATTTTGCTGGGACAAGATGTGCTTTATGCAAGTCCCAGCGTTGATGTAACCGACGATGTGCTGGCGAAGTTAAAATAACGGGTAATCGATAGTTGTTAAAGTGTTATTGACTATCGCCAGGTTGTCAGAACTGCTAGGTATTGATTACCAGGGGGATGGTGCTACCGAAATCAATGCCATAGCCAGCCTTGAAAATGCCCGCTCAGGCCAGTTGGGGTTTCTATCCGATCGCCGGCACCGGAAATTTCTTGCCACCACAAAGGCATCTGCGGTCATTATTAGCCCTAAAGATGTCGGCATTTGTCCGGTTCCGGCGCTGATCAGTGACAATGTTTACACCTCGTATGCGCGCGCCGCCGCACTGTTAGAACCTGTCATTGATAAGCCCTACGGAATTGACGATTCCGCCATTATTGATCCGGCAGCAGAAATTGCCGAATCAGCCTGGATAGGGCCGCAGACTGTTATAGGTGCCGGCGCGGTTATTCATGAATCGGTGCAGGTTGGGCCAGGCTGTATAATTGGAGACGGGGTCGAAATAGGCAGTTCTAGCCAGCTTGTTGCCCGGGTGACCCTGATGCATCAGGTATCAATTGGTCAGAGGGTTTTATTACATCCCGGCGTGGTTATCGGCAGTGATGGTTTCGGTATGGCGATGGAGAAGGGCCGTTGGATCAAAATCCCTCAGCTCGGTAGCGTCAAGCTAGGTGATGATGTTGAAATTGGCGCCAATAGCACCGTCGACCGGGGTGCGCTGGATGATACAGTAATCGGGGATGGGGTTAAGATCGATAATCAGGTGCAAATCGCGCATAATGTTCGCATAGGGGCGCACACGGCAATAGCGGGGTGTGTGGGTATTTCTGGTAGTACCGCGATTGGACAGTATTGCACCCTGGCGGGTGGAGTGGGTGTGGTTGGCCACCTTGAGCTAACGGATCATGTGCATATCACGGCCATGTCGATGGTGACACATTCGATTTCTGAGCCTGGCACTTACTCTTCAGGCACCTCGCTTATGCGCAATAGTATATGGCGCAAAAGTGCTGTCCGGTTTAAGAAACTTGATAAATTGTTCCGCCGGTTATACAGCCTTGAGAAAGCCACTAAATAAATTAACAAATACGCTATTTTGTAGTTGCCGCTGAAATAAATAATTGTTGCTCATGAATATAAATGACATCCTGAACTTGCTGCCACACCGTTACCCGTTTTTACTGGTTGACCGTGTGACAGAATTGAAGATTGGTGAAAGCCTAAGTGCTTATAAAAATGTAAGCTATAACGAACCCTTTTTTCAGGGGCATTTCCCCCAACGGCCCGTAATGCCAGGCGTGCTGATACTTGAAGCACTGGCGCAGGCTACGGGACTGCTGGCTTTTCGAACCACCACTCAACAGGCTGAAAGGGATTCATTGTATTATCTTGTCGGTATTGACAAGGCGCGTTTCAAGCGGCCGGTGGAGCCTGGTGATCAGCTCATGCTTGATGTTGTCCTGACTAAAAGTAAGCGCGGTATCTGGGTATTTGATACCAAGGCTACGGTGGATGGGCATACGGTTGCAACTGCGGAGATCATGTGTACCGAGAGAAAAATCGAGGACTGATTCATCCGGCTGCTATTATTGATCCGGCAGCGCAGATCGATACGGGTGTAGAGATTGGACCCTATAGCGTTATCGGGGCTGATGTCGTGATCAATAAGGGTGTACGGATCGGTTCTCATGTTGTCATCCAAGGGCCAACGCAAATTGGAGCGGATTGTGATATCTACCAGTTTGCCTCGATAGGCGATGCACCACAGGATAAAAAGTACAACGGTGAATCCACCCGCCTGATTATTGGGCAGGGAAATACCATCCGTGAATATGTAACGGTAAATCGTGGCACCGTGCAGGATGCAGGCATCACTGAAATTGGCGATCTCAACTGGATAATGGCGTATGTCCATATTGCACACGATTGCAGGATTGCCAGCCATACCGTTTTTGCTAATAACGTCACCCTGGCCGGGCATGTGGAAGTGGGTGATTACGCGGTATTAGGTGGAGCGACCCTGGTGCACCAGCATTGCCGCATTGGTGCGCATGCCTTTACTGCCTATGCGGCGCGCATCAATAAGGATGTGCCACCCTTTATAACAGTCTGCGAAGGCAAATCGAAACCCTGCGGTCTGAATAGCGAAGGCCTGAAACGGCGGGGCTTCACTGCCGATGATATTCAATCCCTCAAGGAAGCCTATCGGATATTGTATCGCAGTGATTTATCGCTGGAACAGGCGATCATAAATCTCAAATCAATAGAGTCTGCCTCTGAACATATAACAACATTACGCCGTTTTCTGGAATCCGGCAGGCGCAGCATTATTCGCTGATGCCCCGATTACTGCGAATCGGTATCGCCGCCTGTGAACCCTCTGGTGACTTGCTCGGCAGGGATTTAATGCGGGCATTGCAGGCTCAGTATAGCCATCTGGAGTTTACCGGTATTGCCGGACCGAATATGCGTGCGGCGGGCTGTAAGGCGTTTATCAAAAGCGAGCAGTTATCGGTCATGGGTATTTTTGAAGTGTTATTCCGGTTGCGCAGTTTGCTCAGGCTACGGAAACAGATAGTCCGGCGGTTTCTGGATAATCCCCCGGATATATTTATAGGCATTGATTCGCCGGATTTCAACTTCGCCGTGGAACAGCGGCTGAAAAAATCGGGCATACCGACTGTGCACTATGTAAGTCCTGCGGTTTGGGCCTGGCGTGAGTACCGGGTTAAGCGGATTTCTCGCTGCGTTGATCTTATGCTGACGCTCTTCCCGTTCGAGAAAGATTTTTATAAACGTCACCATATCGCCGTAGAATATGTCGGTCACCCCTTGGCCGACAGCATTCCTGAGGAGCCGGACCGCAGCGCATCACGCCTTAAATTAGGAATAGACAGCGGCAGGACATGTGTTGCTTTACTGCCGGGTAGCCGGATAAGTGAGGTCAAGCGCATGTTGCCGGTTTTCATCAAAACCGTAGCCTATCTGTTACAAAGAAAGCCATCAATTAGCTTCGTCCTGGTGGCGGCAACAACCGAATTATCCGCTTATATACAAAGCGCTCTACCCGCCCAGCCAGACATTCGTGTTATTTGTGGAGATTCTCTAACCGCGATGTCTGCAGCTGACGCGGTACTTGTTGCATCCGGCACGGCAACACTTGAATGTTTACTGACGAAGCGCCCAATGGTGGTTACTTATATTATGCACCCGTTGAGTTTTTTTATTGCAAACCGGATGCTGACAGTACCCTATGTATCCTTGCCTAATCACCTGGCTGGCAGGCAAGTAGTGCCAGAATTTTTACAGCAATCGGCAACGCCGCAATCTCTTGGCAAGGCAATGCTAGAGATGCTGGATAATCCGGATTTACAGCGTGCCCAGACACAGGAATTTTATGCGATCCACAAGCGGCTGAAAAAATCAGCAAGCGCCCATGCAGCCGAAATCATTCTTAAAAATTGGAGCTGCATCCAAGAAACCACAGTTGACCGCTACGAGGGTATACAAAGTGATTAATAACATTGAGCGAAATAGTATTCACCGTTCCGATAAAGGCAACCATGAATCCACTTGACTATGAAACCAGAATCGTGGCCGGTGTCGATGAAGCGGGCCGCGGCCCATTAGCCGGCCCGGTCATCGCAGCAGCCGTTATACTCGATCCTGACAGACCAATATCAGGACTGGCTGATTCAAAAATATTAAGCGAAAAGCGCCGTGAAAAATTAGCCGTTGAAATTTATCAGTTCGCGCTTGCTTGGCAGATTGGACGTGCGGAAGTTGAGGAGATTGACCGGATTAATATTCTCCAGGCCAGCTTACTGGCAATGCAGCGGGCTGTTCAAGGGCTGGCGATTCGTCCGCAACTGGCATTAATTGACGGTAATCGCTGCCCGTTACTCGAATGTGAAGCGCGGGCTATTATAAAAGGCGATGCAAGCGAGGCCTCCATCAGTGCCGCTTCGATTATTGCCAAGGTGACGCGTGACCGGGAGATGTATGCACTCGATAAACAATACCCAGGCTACGGTTTCGCTCGACACAAGGGGTATCCCAGTAAACTGCATCTGGAAGCTTTACAGGCATTGGGCGTTTGCCCAGAACATCGTCTGACTTACGCGCCGGTCAGGCGTGTGCTGGAGCTGAGCAGGGCCGATTAAATGCCGCGTTTGTTGAAACAACTTGGGCATGCACTTAGCCGTAAAAAGACGGGGCTGCGTCATATGCCTTCCGGCCAGGTGGAGGCAATGCCAACTTGCGGCAAAGGCATTGACGCGTATATACACCGAACTTCAGAGGTGATCGGAACGGTTAGAATTGGGCTGGATAGCAAAACGGATGAATCGACTATAGTTGGAAATTCACCGTTTCAGATTAGGACGGGCGCTGCATCTACGAACGCGTGCCGACGCGCTGTATTGATGGTGCATGGACTAACAGATTCACCCTTTGTCACCCGCGACCTGGCCAAATACTTCAGCGGACAGGATTTTGATGTGCTGTCTATCTTATTGCCGGGTCATGGCACCTGCCCCGGTGACTTACTGAATGTGCGCTGGAAAGACTGGGTAAAGGCACAGGCAGATGCGCTGGATGCGTTAGACGAACTCTATTCCGAACTTTATCTTTGTGGATTTTCATTGGGTGCCGCACTCAACCTGTTCCAGGCGGTCACCGACCAGCGGATAAAAGGCCTGTTCCTGTTTTCACCCGCATTACAGTTAACCCCCGTTGCCAATATCAGCTGCGGCCTGAATAAACTCAGCCAATGGATGCCACATTTAAAATGGATAGATATACAACCGGATAAAGATCCCTTTAAATATGAGTCGATCGCCGCGAATGCCATTTGCCAAACCCGCTATCTGGTGAAACGAGTGCAGGAATTGCTGAGTCAGTCAGCGCTGGACATACCCGTATTCATGGCGGCTAGTGAAGACGATGTAACGGTGCAATCAGCTGCGGTGATACCTTTCTTCGAAGCGTTACAAACAGACCATAAGCGGCTGTTATACTTCTCTACACGCAAACCAGCCATACCCACGAAAGCGCGCGTGATTCACAGTGAATTCGCAGACCGGAAAATAATCAGTGCTTCGCACATGGCGATGATGGTTGCACCCGAAAACCCTCATTATGGCCAGCACGGCAGCTACGCGTATTGTAATCATTATTACCGGGCTGACGCTGAAAAATATAAACGCTGTAAAGCTTTTCAAGAAGATTGCCTGGGAGAAATATTCATCAATAACGATCCGCGCCAGGTTATTCGGCGGCTCACCTACAATCCTTGGTATAGCGAGCTGGAACAAGAGCTAGAAACGTTCATAGAAAAGCTAAATAACTAGTAGATATTATTAGATATTATTTATATCTTCATCTGAATATGGCGGCGCTTCGTTGCAACTTGTAACTGCGCCCTTAAAGCAGCAAACTTTCATTATGACAGCCACTTTTGTTCATCTGCACCTGCACACAGAATATTCCCTGGTCGACGGTATCTTGCGCATCAAACCGCTGGTACAGGCTGCAGCGGATGCGGCTATGCCTGCGATTGCGGTGACTGAACAGAGTAATATGTTTTCCCTGGTCAAGTTTTACCGGGCGGCTATGCAGGTGGGTGTGAAACCCATTATTGGTGTCGATGCCTGGGTAAAAGACGACAAAAACCTGACCCAGCCACACCGTCTTGTGTTGTTGTGCCAGAACCACCAGGGTTACCTGAACCTTACCAGCCTGGTTTCCCGTAGCTATCTGGAAGGCCAGCACCAGTCAGTACCCATGGTGTGTGATACGTGGATAGCAACGCATAGCGAAGGGCTGATTGCATTATCAGGTGGCAGGCAGGGTGCGATTGGTGATGCGCTGCTGGCGGGAAACCACGCGCTTGCCAAGCAACGGCTCGAGACGTCTCTGGAATATTTCGGCGATCGTTTTTATCTGGAGCTACAGAGAACAGGTCGCCCACAAGAGGAAGACTACCTGCATGCCGTGATCGATCTGGCAGCGGAATATAAAGTTGCAGTCGTTGCCACCAACGATGTGCATTTTCTTCATGCGACTGACTTTGATGCACACGAAGCAAGAGTCTGTATCAACGATGGCCGGACGCTCAACGATCCACGCCGGCCACGCCGCCACTCATCCCAGCAATACCTGCGCACCCCGGAAGAAATGGCGGCACTGTTCGAGGATATCCCGGAGGCGCTGGAAAACAGCGTGGAAATAGCCAAGCGTTGCAACCTGGAACTGGATCTCGGCAAAAACTTCCTGCCGGATTTCCCGATCCCGGAGGGTCTCACAATAGAGGAGTATTTCAGCGAACAGGCGCGCAGCGGCCTCGAAAAAAGGCTTGCAGTCATACTGGAACCCGGACAAGCCGATGGTGCAGAGCAACGCGAGGCCTACGAAGCACGCCTTGCATCAGAACTCAGCGTTATCATCAAAATGGGGTTTCCGGGTTATTTTCTGATCGTTGCCGACTTTATTATCTGGGCAAAAGCGAACGCCGTGCCGGTCGGGCCGGGGCGTGGTTCCGGTGCTGGGTCACTGGTCGCTTATGCATTAACCATTACCGACATTGATCCGCTGAAATATGAACTCTTGTTCGAGCGCTTCCTCAATCCGGAACGCGTATCTATGCCCGATTTCGATGTTGACTTTTGCATGGAAGGACGCGACCGGGTAATCGATTATGTGGCGGAAAAATACGGCCGCGAAAAAGTCTCGCAAATAATCACCTATGGATCCATGGCAGCCAAGGCAGTGGTGCGTGATGTAGGCCGCGTGTTCGGTCACCCCTATGGTTTTGTCGACCGTATTGCCAAACTGATTCCCTTCGAAATTGGTATTACGCTTGAGAAAGCATTGCAGCAGGAAGCAGCACTGCGCGAGCTCTACGAAAATGAAGAAGAAGTCACCGCTTTAATTGACCTTGCCCGTTCACTGGAAGGTCTGGCCAGAAATGCTGGCAAGCATGCCGGTGGTGTGGTGATTTCGCCGACCCGCTTAACGGACTTTACCCCGGTTTATTGCGAACAAGGTGGCGCCAATGTTGTCAGCCAACTGGATAAAGACGACGTCGAAGCAGTCGGGCTGGTCAAGTTCGATTTTCTGGGTCTTAGAACACTGACCATCATCGACTGGGCTGTGCAGACGATCAACAAGCAGCGCCAGGAAGCCGGTGAGGATATGCTGGCTATAGACAGAATTCCGCTGGATGACAAACAGACCTTCAAGCTGCTCAAACGCTATCAAACAACGGCGGTGTTCCAGCTTGAATCGCGCGGTATGAAAGACTTGATCAAGCGGCTGCAACCTGATTGTTTCGAAGAAATAATTGCACTGGTAGCGCTGTTCCGGCCAGGCCCGTTGCAATCGGGCATGGTGGACGATTTTGTAAACCGAAAACATGGCCGCGCCAAAGTCAAATACCCGCACCCTGACCTGGAACCCATCCTGGAACCCACGTACGGCGTTATTCTGTATCAGGAACAGGTCATGCAAATTGCCCAGGTACTGGCCGGTTACTCGCTCGGCGGCGCGGATCTGTTACGCCGTGCCATGGGCAAAAAGAAACCGGATGAAATG
>CAYPEL010000136.1:0-7700 GCA_964409635.1 uncultured Gammaproteobacteria bacterium
CAGAGATGTTTCACAGCGGGTCTGTAAACAGCACGCCGCATAATCAACGTACTGCTTTGTATAACTACCGCCCCCTTAAGAACAGCCGATCTAATTCCTCCAACCCAAGCTGCACCCAGGTCGGGCGGCCATGGTTACACTGGCCACTGCGCTCGGTACGCTCCATATCCCGCAACAGCGCATTCATTTCAGGTAGCGTCAGTTGCCGGTTGGCCCGCACCGAACCATGGCAGGCCATGGTCGAAAATAAGGCGTTAACAGATTCCTCAATACGCTGTGTCTGGCCGTGTTCCTGTAAATCCGCCAGCACATCGCGTAACAAGGCTTCGATATCGACATCCGCCAGCAGAGCGGGGACCTGCCGGATAGCCAACTGTTCTTCCCCTAATCTGTCCACTTCAAAACCAAGTTCGGAGAACCAGCCTTGACTTTGCTCCGCTTGATCTGCTTCTCGCTGACTCACCGACAGCGTTATCGGCACCAGCAAAGGTTGCGAACGAATGCCTTCGTCGGCATGGCTTTGTTTCAAATGCTCGTAACTGATGCGTTCGTGCGCAGCATGCATATCCACCAGGATCAAACCCTGTGCATTTTCTGCCAGGATATAAATACCCTTGAGTTGGGCCAGTGCATAACCCAGTGGCGGTGGCTGACTGGCGTCAGCTTGTGGCGGAATAAAGCGCTCCTCCGTAGGCTCTGGCTGTGGATGTAATTGCGCATAACGGGTGATTTGCTCGTTGACCGATAACGCCATTGGCTGTTGCCGGGGGGCTGGATAATCTGCTCTGGAAGCGGGTGTTGCCATGGCGGTGGCAGGCACCTGATCCACAGCTGGCCGCACATCAGCCAGGGCTTTATGAATCGTGCGAAACAGAAAATCATGCACCAGGCGGCTGTCACGGAAACGCACTTCGTGTTTCGCCGGGTGGGCATTCACATCCACCATGCGCGGATCTATTTCAAGATAAAGCACAAAGGCCGGATGCCGACCGTGGTACAACACATCCTGGTAGGCCTGGCGCACCGCGTGTGTTACCAGCTTATCGCGTACCGCACGGCCGTTGACAAAAAAATACTGCAGGTCAGTCTGGGAACGTGAAAAGACGGGCAAGCCGATCCAGCCACGCAGGCGTAATTCGGCGGCAGAATAATCGAGATGATGCGATTGGGAAATAAAGGTATCACCACAAACCGACTGGATCCGGCGCTCCTGCATCTCGAACATATCGCCGGCCGGTAACTGCAAAACCGATTTGCCGTTGCGCGTAAAGCTAATGGCTGTGGCTGGCCGACTTAGCGCGATGCGCTGCACGACGCCTTCAATATGTTTGTATTCTGTGGTATCGGTGCGCAGGAATTTCCGTCTGGCGGGCACATTAAAAAACAGGTCGCGCACTTCAACCGTCGTGCCTGTGGCGTGCGCTACGGGTTCCGGCGCGGCAATTTTTTCACTGCCATCACCTTGCACCTGCCAGCCACTCTCACTTTCCGGGGTTCTGGATTGCAGAGTCAACCGTGATACCGAGGCTATACTGGGTAATGCCTCGCCACGAAAGCCGAGGCTGGCGACCTGCTCCAGCTCTTCCAGGGTGGCAATCTTGCTGGTGGCGTGGCGCGACAACGCCAGAGCGAGATCATCCTGGTGGATACCCTGGCCATTGTCACGAATCCGTATCAGCCGTTTGCCGCCGTCCTCAACGTCAATATCGATACGTGTTGCCCCAGCATCCAGGCTGTTTTCCAGCAATTCCTTGGCGGCAGATGCCGGACGTTCGACGACTTCGCCAGCGGCAATCTGATTGATTAAGCGGGAATCAAGTGGGTGGATACGCATAATGCGGGAGGATACTACAGGTTGTTGCTGGAGGGTTTCTATTCGAAAAATGGACGATGACGTACGCCCGGGAAAGAATTTTCGCTTTCAATGCCGCCCAATTACCCCGCTCCCGTCTTGTTGGGTGGGTGAAACCCACCATGCGCAGTCGCTACGGCATTTGGTGGGTTTCACCCACCCTTGGGAAAGAGTCGGGGGGATGCTACGATTTTTTCGTAGGTCGGTGTTTGTCCGAAGGTTTATTTTTTAGCTGAAAAACGATCGGGGCAAGCGTGCACCAAAAAACCCTGACTAGCTCTCCTGGGCCGGTATTGTCAGCTTTTTGCCGATGAGCAATCGGTCACCGTTAATTTTATTCGCCGTTCGTATCGCGGTCTGGGTGACTCCATAGCGTACCGCGATATGGCTCAAGGTTTCTCCATTTTTGACTCTATGTATACGCGGGGTGACTTGTGCCACTTTGATTGCCGCCGGACGGCGGGCGGGTTCTGAAGCCGGGATCTTTAAAATCTTGCCAACCAGCAGGCGGTTGCCTTTGATATTGTTGGCGGCCCGGATTGCTTTTAGCGTGGCGCCATGGCGTTTTGCAATGCGGCCGAGGGTATCACCTTTTTTGACTTTGTATTTTTGCGGTTTAGCCAGGGCTACAGGTACTTCAACTGACCGCTCATGGGTTTGCCCGCCGGGTATCAATAAAGTTTTACCGACGAGTAATCGATTGCCCTTGATCCCATTGGCTGCCCGAATTTTTTTCTGACTCGCACCAAATCGCCGCGCAATATGACTCAGCGTATCGCCACGTTTAACTTTGTATTTTTGGGGTTCAATTTGAGCCAATTGTTGTGCGCTATCAACGTGCGCCGGAATTAATCCAGGCACCTTCACCAACTTACCCACCAAGAGGCGGTTGCCTTTAATTTGGTTAGCGTCACGCAGACTTTTCAGACTGACGCCATAACGCTTGGCAATACCACCGAGGGTATCTCCCGGTTTCACTTTGTGTTCACCGGTGGAGGAGCTGGCCATACGCACAGCCTCAGGCAGCGGGTTAGCCCTAAAATAGGTACGCACCCCGTTCAGAATAGCCTGTGCAATTTTCTGCTGGTGCCGCGGAGAACGTAACCGCTTTTCTTCTGCCGGGTTGGATATAAAAGCTGTTTCCACCAGGATAGAAGGAATATCGGGTGATTTGAGCACCATGAATCCGGCTCTTTGAACATGCCCCCTATGGGTTTTACCCACCCGTTTCATTTCCCGGAACACGGCATTCGCCGCATCCACACTGGACTGCCGGGTTGCCGTCTGCGCCAAATCCAGTAGCACCTCTTTCAATACCGGATCCTTATCATCCAGGCTGACACCACCCACCAGATCGGAGGCATTTTCCCGGACGGCTAGCCAGCGCGCCATCTCAGAGGTAGCGCCGCGTTGCGACAGGATAAATACTGAAGAGCCCCGAGCCCGCCGGTCATGGAAAGCATCGGCGTGGATCGATATAAACAATTCCGCATTTGCCGCACGGGCTTTTTGCATGCGTTTACGCAACGGCAGAAAATAATCGCCATCACGCGTCAGCACGGCACGCATGCCGGGCTGCTTGTTAATCAGCTTAGCCAGCTTTCTGGCAATACTCAGTACGACCGTTTTCTCACGCGTGCCCCGCTTGCCTTTCGCGCCCGGGTCTTCGCCACCGTGCCCGGCATCAATAGCGATCACGCGCTCCCGGGGCGCAAAATGGCTGCTTGTTTGCACTGCCTGAGCAGGTAATTTGGCGCCTGTCTGCCTGGGTTCAAGATCGATAACCAGGCGGTGGTTGTATTGAGCGTTGGGTTTGAGCACAAAGCTTTTGACCTTCACCGGTTGGGTGAGGTCGATGACGATGCGTAGATCATTATTGTCACGCGCCGCACTGCGGATACTCTGCACCAGACCGCCAGCCGGTAAACTGGCTTTCGCGGTGGTGGATAATTTTGCTTTGGATATATCCAGTACCAGCCGCTCGGGTTTATGCAGTGTGAATATCTGGTGCTGGGCAGCTTCAGATGTATCGAAAACCAGCCGGGTATTGTCCGGGGCAGACCACAAACGCACGCCATCGATTGCCACACCAGGCGCAGCCTGGGCAGTACAAGACACAATCAACAGCACTATGGCGAACAAGCGCGGCACAGCCTCACCCGTGAGAAATTATCAGACCACTATCTATAACCCATGCCGATAAAAATATCAATAAAATACTCTTATTAAATAGAGCGATAGAAGAACTATCTTGGAAAAGCATCAAGTTACGCCAATGGCTGGATTGTCTTTTCATAGACGCTTTATTGATCAGCCAGGTTTTCGCTCCGGCTCAATGTTGCTTTTCTGCCACCGCCTTCGGGCAACAGCGTAATGCTCCAATCGGCAGGCGGCAGCATCCCAGCGCCCTGTTCAGGCCATTCGATCAGGCAAATTGCATTATCGGTAGCCAGATCCCGGATCCCGATCCATTCCAACTCTCCGGGGTCTGCTAGCCGGTATAAATCCAGGTGGTGGACAAAGTGGTCAGCGGCGAGCGGGTATGTCTCAACCAGGGTATATGTTGGACTTTTAACGGGGCCCTTGTGGCCTAAAGCCCTGATGAATCCACGCACCAGAGTGGTCTTGCCCGCGCCTAAATCGCCATTTAGATAAACCACCGCGCCTGGCTTAATTTGCCCGGCGAGGCGCGCACCCAAAGATTCTGTTGCAGCCGCATCCGCCAGCCATTCATCGACGGCCATTGACAGCTCCACGCAACTCAGCAATGACATCACTGGCCAGCAGGCCCCGTTCACCGCCTTTTTCCGCCGCACGGTCGGCGGCAAGCGCATGTATCATCACACCGGCCCGGGCGGCGTCGAACCCGTCTAGCGCCTGCCCAATCAAGCCACCGATTACCCCGCACAGCACATCGCCCATACCGCCACTGGCCATCCCAGGATTGCCCCTGTCACAGAGCGCCGTTAACTCACCCGGCGCCGTTATCAGGCTGCCGGCGCCTTTTAGCACCGCCACGGCCTGATAGCGTTGAGCAATCTGCTCCACAGCAGAAAAGCGCTCCGCTTGAATCGTTGCAGTGTGTGTTTGCAGTAGCCGGGCGGCTTCGCCAGGATGCGGCGTCATCACCCAGTTACCCCGCGCCACAGGTTCCTGGGCAATCAAGTTCAGCGCATCCGCATCAACCACCAGGGGTAAGGACGTCTGTAATACTTCCATCAGTAAACGCCGCCCCCAGCTGCCCTGCCCCAGGCCGGGCCCGATCACAGCTACTGTTGCCTTTTCGAGCAGGGGCCGGAGTTGTGCAGCGTTTTCCACAGCGTGACACATGAGTTCCGGACAGGCGGCACTGATAGCCACCGCGTGCGCTGGCTGTGTAGCCACACTCACCAGCCCACTCCCGGTGCGGGCGGCGGCTTCGGCCGCTAACCGCACGGCGCCCGCCATCCCTGCATCACCGCCAATGACCAGCACATGTCCGTAGTGCCCCTTGTGGGTATCGCGTTTACGCGGTGGTAATAGCTGACCCGGAACCGAGACATCAAGCAGATAGGCTTCGGCCTGCAAAGACGCATAAACTTTTGCCGGCACCTGCAGGCCGTCAAAACATATTTCACCGGCCAGCTGAACACCGGCTGCGGTATAGAGGCCACGTTTGCGGCCAATGAACGTTACAGTGCTGCAAGCCTGTATTGCCACACCCAGAACCTGTCCCGTGTCAGCATCGAGGCCACTAGGGACATCAGCACTGAGCACCGGTACGGCTGACGCATTAATCGCTACAATGGCCTCGCGCCAGGCAGCGGTCACCTCACGTGCCAACCCTGTGCCCAACAGCGCATCAATCATCACCTCTGCTGCAGGGAAATTGGCGGCATCAAATTCAGCCGCTTCACCCGCCAATGCCAGATAAGCGTCTGCGGCCTGTTTCGCAAGTCCGGATAACTTGCCAGGCTCAGTCAACCAGATTACCCGCACTTCACAACCGGCTTCTTTTAACAAACGGGCCACCACATAACCGTCCCCTGCATTGTTACCCGCGCCACAAAAGACGGCAATTGACTGCGCATCCGGCCAGCGCTGCCTACACCGCTTAAACAACGCCTCACCCGCCCGAACCATCAACTCATAACCGGGCAAACCAAATTCTTCAATCGCGATACGATCGAGTTCCCGCACCTGTGTCGCGGTATATAAAGCAATAGCGTTATTTTTTTGCATTCTGGTAGACAGTGAGTTGATTCCACTGCAACATACCTTGAAGCACCCCTAAAAATCCAGCTGCATGCCTAACCGCCATCCTCTCAACGAAGCCGAATTGAATCAGCTAACCCGTCAAATCAAGGATTGGGGATTGCAACTGGGTTTCCAGCAGATCGGGATTGCCGGCATCGATCTCGGCCAGGATGAAATCTGGCTTTTGAACTGGCTGGATAAAAACTTTCACGGCGAAATGGATTATATGCAGCGCCATGGTGTAAAGCGCTCCCGGCCTGATGAGCTGTTGCCAGGCACTGTGCGGGTAATCTCAGCCCGTATGGATTACTGGCCCGGCGCAGCAAATAATGCGGAAACCGTCCTGGCCAACCCGGAGCTGGCCTATATTTCCCGCTATGCGCTGGGACGCGATTATCACAAAGTCATTCGTAACCGGCTACAGAAGCTCGCCAAAAAAATTGCAGCGTTTACTGGACCCTTTGGTTACCGCGCGTTTACCGACAGTGCGCCGGTACTGGAAAAAGCCCTGGCGCAAACCGCCAGTCTCGGCTGGATCGGCAAACATACCAACCTAATTAACGAAAACACCGGCAGCTGGTTCTTCCTCGGCGAACTCTATACGGATTTACCCTTGCCCATCGACAAACCAGCCGAAGCACATTGCGGCAGTTGTACCGCTTGCATCGATTGCTGCCCTACTGACGCCATCGTAGGACCGAACCAGCTGGATGCAAGGCGCTGTATTTCCTACCTGACAATCGAACTGCGTGGTTCGATTCCCGAAGAATTCCGCGCCTTAATCGGTAACCGCATTTACGGTTGCGATGACTGCCAACTGGTATGCCCCTTTAACAAATTCATGGAAGCCTCCCAGGAAAAGGATTTTCAGCCCCGCCACAGCCTGGACAACATCACACTCGCTGAACTATTCAGCTGGACTGAGGAGCAATTCCTGAAAAATACTGAAGGCAGCCCTATACGGCGCATCGGATATGAGTGCTGGCTGAGGAATATTGCAGTCGCTCTGGGTAACGCGCACTCCAGTCCTGACATTATTGCAGCACTAAAAACGCGGCTTGAGCACGGCTCTGAATTGGTAAGGGAACATGTACACTGGGCATTGGCACAGCATAACGATGCAACTGGCCTGGACTTGTTAAAATAGAAAGGCCGTATTGATATGCCTCAATCAATACGGCCTGACTTACACTTACCTTCTACTATTTACCGGCGCCGCACTTACCTTCGCCGCATTTGCCTTCACCGCACTTGCCCTCGGCTGCTTTCTTAGCGCCGCCGCATTTGCCTTCACCGCATTTACCTTCTGCTGCAGCACTTGCTGCTTTACCATCCACGGAATCAGATTTAAATGGATTGCTGCCATCACCGGAACAAGCGGACAACGCGGTGACCAATACAGCACTTGCCGCCAAAGATGTAAGGTGTGGGAATTTATGAGCCATGGTTACTCCTCGTCAAAAATTGGAAATCCCGGGTTAATTAAGCCAAGGATAAAGCCCTTGCCCAGTACAGGCACGGATACAAGCGCATAGAATGCCATATTGTGCCGAAAAATGACAATATTGTAGTTATTTAACAGTATGTTGGTCTGACACAGGTTGCAGTCTTT
>CAYPEL010000137.1:0-5972 GCA_964409635.1 uncultured Gammaproteobacteria bacterium
TAAAATTGGCATCGCCAACCGGCGGTTAAATTCCATCATGCGACCGGACATCGATCTGAATCAGCCAGACGAGTTGGATAATTTTGTCATGGCGTATATTTTCTTCGGCGCGGTGTTCGAAGGCTGCTGGTTCTATAACGGTTTTACGCCGATATTCGCCATGCAACGCCGGGGTTTGATGAAGGGCACTGCCGAACAATTACAGTACATTATGCGCGATGAAGTCATGCACTGCAGTTTTGGTATCCGTACCGTCAAACAGATCATTTTAGAAAATAATCTTAAGCTGAATACCCGTGCCTTACGCGACATGTGGGACGAAGCCGAAGCGGCTGAAGCTGATTATGCGCGTTATATTCTGCGCGAGCCAATTCTGGGTTATTCAGTTGATGATCACATTGGCCAGTTCCATTACATTGCCAACCGTCGCGCACGGCAGTTAGGGGTAGAAGAGCCGTTCCCTGGTGCTGTGTGCGCCATCACCTGGCTGGATGAGCAAGCCAATATCCGCAAAGAAAAGAACTTCTTTGAAACCCGGGTGACGGAATATCAGACCGGCAGTGTGTTGAGTTGGGAGTGAATTAGGTCGGGCCGCATCCAATAGAAAATTGATATTAAAATGCTGCCCGTATATTATTGACGATAAGAAAGTTCTCGTCTTTCTAAGAAGATGTAGGTATCTTCTATGCGCGTTAGATTTGACCTTAAGACAACCCTTATGTGGTAAAATCCTCTTGAATTTACATATAAAGAAGCAAAAAAATAAAGATAGAGCTTGATATAAATATCAAAACACCGGCTTTGCTGCTGCGGGCACGGGCTTTCAAGGCCCAGAAAAAATAAGAAAGTACAATAGAAATAAAGACTTCGCTTTGTCATTCAGAGTACAGAATATATTGCTAACAGTAATTGTTTGTTCATGTCCGATCGAAACCCTTTAACGTAAGTAATGCATAGTATGTTTATGGACTTTGCATACAATGTGTTAGGTGGCACCGGTGCCCATGCGGTGTATCGGCGTGTACAGCCACCAGTTGGTGTTGTGTTTATGTGCCACAGTGTGGGGCAGCCAAGCACAGGCGGTTTTGATCCTAATAATAAATGGCGAGTCACGGCGCAGCAGCTCGAAATGGTTTTTACTTGCGCCCGGAAAATGGGATTCGAAGCGGTTACTATGGATACGGTGGCGGACCGGTTGAAAAAAGGGAACGCAGCGCAGCCATTTTATGCACTCACTTTTGATGATGGCTATGCAGATAATTTACATGCCGCACTCCCTGTTTGTCAGCAATACCGGGTACCGATGACTGTATATATTACATCCGGTTTTATTCAGCGCACGCATGTCGCCTGGTGGCATTTTATTGAACATCTGATTGCTAACAATGCAGCGATTGAAGTGATGCAGGGTGGGCATAGTAAAAACTTTAATTGTATTACACAATCAGATAAGCAAAGAACATTTGATCAGTTAGCCCGATACCTTACACTTGCTTCAGAACATATGCGCGCAGAATTTATTCGTGATGCTTGTTGCCAGTATGGAAATGCATCCAAAACCTATGCAGAGAGTTTATTCCTCAACGAAACTGAATTACAGGAATTATCCGAGAATGACAACGTCCATCTGGGCGTGCATGGTGTTAGCCATTGTGCGTTCGCCAGTTTAACAGCAGAAGAGTTGGAACAGGAGCTACAGGAAAGTACTGAATACCTGGCGTCAGTTGCCAACATCAAACCACGCCATTTAGCTTATCCTTATGGGAGTCCAGATACCGTAACCGAGCGGGAATTTAGAATTGCACAACAACGCTTCACGACTGCAGTAACAACACAGCATGGCTGTTTGGTGAAAAGCGAGCAAAGCTATTTATCTTTACCGCGTATTCCAGTGTTCCCTACAGATA
Source organism: uncultured Gammaproteobacteria bacterium (assembly GCA_964409635.1). Lineage (GTDB taxonomy): Bacteria > Pseudomonadota > Gammaproteobacteria > DSM-19610 > DSM-19610 > CAYPEL01. The sequence goes on from CAYPEL010000137.1 coordinate 1,908, forward strand.
CTGAAAATTCCATGAAATGTAAATTATCGGGCTTAACGACTATGTTGGCCAAGTTCCGGAAAAAGCACAATGCAAAACAGGCAGGGTGATAGATGATCGTTACAGGTTATCAGTTGCTAAAAAGCCGGTTTACTAGGAGTAATGTTGCCAAAGGTGCTTCGTTTGCTTTTATAGTGAGAGTCTATGGCGCTGCTTTAGCCTACTTGATTCAGCTCTATTTGGCGCGGTCGATGGGGGCAGAGCAATTGGGGATTTTTGTGTTTGCTTGGACCTGGATGAGTATCATTTCCTTTCTTACACCGCTTGGGTTTGATACTTCGTTGGTGCGTTTTCTGGCGAGTTATTCAGGAAAAAAAGAGTGGAAAAAAGCCAGGGGTGTAATCAATCTTGGATATTCCTTTACGTTGATGACCTCCTTTGTGGCCGCGATGATAGGGATTAGTTTTATTCTATTTACAGGTGATTTGACTCAACCTTATAAGAATGCGCTCTACATCGCAATTGCGAGCATCCCCGTTATGGCGATGGTTAACTTACACGAAGGTATTGCGCGCGGATTCAGGTGGATATATCAAGTCAGTATGCCCAGTTTTGCATTACGGCCCAGCTTATTTTTACTTTTGATTTTAGGTGTTGTATCGATAGGAATACCAGTCCATAGCACTTGGGTTATGGGGGCGATGAGCAGTGCCTGTTTATTGACCTGGGGTTATCAATACTGGCGCTACCGGCAGATATTGCAGCCAGAAATCGCGCATGCCACTAGCCATAAGAACACAGGCTATTGGTTGCTCACGTCATTGCCGATGGTGCTCGTTGTATCGTTTGAGCAACTGCTGGCGAATACGGATATTATCATGCTGGGTATTCTGGAGAGTCCTGAGGCTACTGGTATTTATAACATTGCTGTGCGCATTGTGGGTATTACACTGTTTGTGTTCTTTGCAGTGTCAGCATTTGCCGGCCCTAAAATAGCCGAGCTATATAGTCAGAATAAAACCGCTGAACTCATTCAGTTTTCCAATAAAGTAAGATTAGCAACAGCCTTGCCTACGCTTATTGGATTGTTAGTTCTGGGTTACATCGGTGTGCCTTTGTTGAATGTGTTTGGGCCGGAATTTACAGCTGCTTACTATCCGATGATGGTGCTTTGTATTGCCGTAGTCGCCAGGGTGATTGCAGGCCCTGTTGATAATCTTCTGATTATGACAGGCCAACAGAATCAGCTGGCTAAAGTACTCGGTATGGTTGCATTGTTTAACCTTATCGCCAACAGTGTGCTCATCCCAATCTATGGCACGATGGGCGCTGCATGTGCAACAACAGCCAGTATAGTCATTGAGCTTGCCTGGGTTTCGATATTGGCCGGGCGCCATATCGGTTTCCGGCCCTGGCTCCTGATAGCGAAGGAATAGAAATATGACTGATCAATTTAAAAATTTAGGGATCCAATGTGTAAATCCCTGTGATGGAGGATCTCACCCATTCACCCCCAATAAGGTTCTGCAATTAACCCACAGGCTATCCGAAACCGGGCTGTTTGATGACTCGGCTTTGATCGAGCTGTTAGATACCTATCCGGCTGAGGATTTACAGGTTAGTACTATGTCAACTGGAGCAGCCGGGTTGAATGAACCGGCCAGCCACTGGCGGGCAGGCACAACAGAAGACTTAACGGGGGAAGAAATACTCACGGCAGTTCGTAAGGGACGATTATGGGTGAATATCAAACGGCTTGCCGAAAATGCACCCGATTACCGGTTACTCATGAGCGCAATCTACCAGCAACTCGGCCAACAACTACAGGTTCAAGCCCCGCAATGGCAGCGTGCCACACTGCTTCTATCGTCACCTACCGCTTCGGTTTACTACCATGCGGATTCGATTCCAAACTTGTTGTGGCACTTGCGGGGAGAGAAAAAGGTATTTGTGTATCCGCATAACAATCCAAATTTGGCTTCACCAGAAGCGATGGAGATGATTTGTAATGGTGAAACTGAAGAAGAATTACCTTACCACGCAGACTTTGAGTCTTTCGCTGAAATGTTTCACTTGAAAACCGGTCAAGCAATTGCATGGCCACAGAATAGTCCTCATCGTGTGGAGAATGTCAGCGGTTTAAATGTTTCTCTCTCAACAGAACATCTCACCCCGCAGGCAAGGCAAAAAGTAAATCTGTACCGTGGCAACAGGATGCTCAGAAAATTTGGCTTGCAGCCAAAATTTAGTCGCCCAGATTCGCTTTCAGGTAGAACAAAACAAGCGCTGGCTATTTGTCAAAGCGCGACAAGAAAAATATTCCGAAAAGCCCCAATTAGCTTTGAGTTCGTACCTACATTCAGAGTGGATCCAGATGCAGAATTAGGCTACCGGGACATAAGCTGAATATTGATGAACTATTCCGTGAAGGATTCGCTTTCGGAGTTACTAGGTTTAACTGCAGTGTTATCAGCAGTGCCAGGTGTTGAATGAGTCGTTTGTGGTTCAGTCTGTTGCTGGTTGTCGTTGGGCATGAAAAGCTTAGCTGCAACTATGCCAATTAATGTGGACAGGATGACGACGGGTAAAACGTGTCTGATAAAAAACATGATGAGTAATATAGGCGTGGAAATTACAGTAAATATTATCTGATTATCATACCTGATTTATTTACTATTGAAAATCATAAAGAAAAAACCAAATATATTTAAACTCTTAATGATGAAAGTGCTTGTTGCTGGATTCAGGGATGGGGCATGAATCTACAAAACAGCAAACAATTTGATGTCATAACAAACTACCGTGATATGGCCAGCCTTGGTCCTGAGTGGCGTGAGCTCGAGCGTGCACACGGTGTAGATGTGCAGTTGTTTCAAACATTTTCCTGGCAAGATGCCTGGTGGCGTACGTCAGGTGAAGCGGAAGACTTCCAGTTGAACATTATTACAGGACGCAGCGATGGTGATCTTGTACTTGTCTGGCCGTTAGTCAAAAAGCGTATTGGGCCAGTCTGGATATTGGAACAAGGCAGCGGTATTTTGGCCTGCTACGATGACCTGTTGATAAACGCAGACCTTGATCTGGATGACTGGGTCGGTGCAGTGTGGCGTTTCACAAAAGTTCTACCGGAAGTGGATGCACTCCAGTTAAGGGCCGTGCGAGAAACGAGCAAACTCTGGTCTATGCTAAGGTCTACAAGTCCTGATCCTATTAGTTCGACAGGCGCCCTCAGTATCGCAAGCAATACGGATGCGGACGTGTATTTCTCCGGATTATCAAAGGGGATGCGAAAACAACAGCGGCGAACCTGGGGCCGGTTACGCAAGTTAGGGAATGTCCGAACCACGATTGATGACCCGGCTTTATCCCCTGATGAAGCATTAACGAATACCCTCAAATTTAAACGTGACTGGATTAACGAGCACGGCCTGAAACCTTCCCCACTGGTGAGTCGTAGTGGAGAAGCATTTCTTAGAGAATATTTTCGTCTCTGTGAGGCTGATGCTGAATTACGTATCAGTATTTCGACGTTGTTACTGGACGAGAGGCTGATCGCGCTTGGTATCGGATTCCAGTTTAAGCGGCGACACTATGATTACCTGGGCGCGTTTGATCCTGCCTATCGCAACACCGGGTGTGGACGGTTGCAAATGGAACTCTGTATCCGGCATTGTTTCGATGATGACGTGGATGTATTTGATTTGCTCACTCCGGATACCGACAGTAAACGCCGCTGGACGGAAGATATTGAACCCGTTGGTCAGTATTTCGTGCCCTTAACGGTTAGGGGCCGACTCTATGGTGGTTTGTATTTGCGCCGTGTGCGCCCAATTATCAAGCGTGCTTTTAATGCCGTACCTGTAGTGTTACGTCGAATGTTTACAGGAGCGAAACAACCCTGAAGCTGGAAAGCTTGTCAAGCGTAGCCGTCCAATCAGTAACAGGCAGATAATCACCAGGAATTCTAACGATGAGCTACCACCCCCGCCGGAACTCTTTTCACTGGATATAATTGGATCAGAAGATCTGGACGGATCAACCGGATCAACCGGATCAACCGGATCAACCGGATCAACCGGATCAACC
>CAYPEL010000137.1:6072-7534 GCA_964409635.1 uncultured Gammaproteobacteria bacterium
AACCGGATCAACCGGATCAACCGGATCAACCGGATCAACCGGATCAACCGGATCAACCGGATCATTTGCGCTACGCTGAGTCAGATGTTCATAGGCGCCCAGATCGACGCCTGCCCCCTGTGGACGAACAACACCATTAAAGTCTGTTGTCGGTGCGTTCTGCAGCAGGCCAATGTCAATAGCGGGTGAGTTTTCCTGTAATTGAAAAATATCATTTTCCGGGTCAATAAAGAGAGGTGCTTGCTGTACTGCACAGAAAGATTCGGAGCAAAGATTGCCTTCAATAACAGTTTCTGACTCTCCCCGGATATCATAGTCCTGATTGTTCCAGGCAATATTGTTGCGGAAAATAATGCCTGTTGCACTGGCATGATTAACACGTAAACCACCACCGTATTCCCTGCCGGTATCTGTCGCCGTGTTATTGAAAAAGTGCACATTCTTTACCGTGCCACCTTCATCTTCGCCTCCTGGATGAAGGTAAACCCGGTAACCATCCCCATCTACATGCGCCACGATATTATTGTAGATATACACACCATCGACATCGCCTTTGCCTTCAGTGGTTACTACAATACCCGCGGAAGGTAAATGCATCATGATGTTGTTGTATATTTTTATATTGGTGATCTGTGGGTCGTGGTCACCACTACCACCATCTATGTAAATGGCTTTATCGCTCAGGTTGTGGATATAGTTTCCATAAATGCTGCTATCGCGTACACCTTCCTTGAAGTCGATGCCTTCATCTCCGCCTTCCATATTTGGATCGCCCAGGCGAATCTCATTGTTACGAACGGTGATATTAACGGCGCCATTGGCAACAGTGATGATCTCGTTTTTGCAACCATGGGTGCCAAGTTCAAGCAGGTTGTTTTCAATGATGACATCACGGATATTGTTGTAGTCGCCGGGATCTTTTTTCCATTTAACACCCCATATGGCGATCCCCGAGGAACAGGTGTCATACGTATGGTTACCCGACAGGGTGATGTTTTCCGCAGGTGGTGCACTCGCATCTTCCGGACCTTCGAATCGAAAGCCATGGCTTGGAGATTCAAGTACTTTCAGATTTTTTACAATGATATGGCTATTCCCTATGCTGCGGAATGCAGCCCCTTTAATGACAGCTTTACGTTCATCGCCTGGGTAAGCGGAAATGACAATCTCCTGGCCTGGAGCACCTGAGTTTTCCAGAATGACATCACCATCTTCGTAAACACCGGCTTTTATGAAGACAGTGTCGCCCGCAACAGCCTGTTTTGCAGCATGCACAATTGTCTTCCAGGGGAAATCTTCGGTGCCGGCATTGCTATCATTGGCCGCCTGGTGATCACGGTCTACGTAGTATGTTGCGGCATCTATGGTTTGTAGTACGGATGCTGAATAGATAAATACAAACATGACGAATGTTTGTAGTAAATTGACTGCTCGTTTTTCTTGCATGGATACGGATCGGTTA
>CAYPEL010000138.1:0-7325 GCA_964409635.1 uncultured Gammaproteobacteria bacterium
CGCCGCGGATGTTTCGCACGCCCGGATACGCGAGCAGTTCCGCCAGCTCAGCTCGCAACCGCGGCCTATAAAACAGCCCGCTGAATCCCGGTCACAACAACAGGAAAACCAGGTCCGGGTACTGCAACTGATTAACGCCTACCGGTTTCGTGGCCACCAGCGTGCCAGGATCGATCCCCTGCAGCTGAAACAGCCGGAAGAACTGCCTGAACTCAGCCTTGCTCATTACGGGCTTGATGAAACAGATCTGGATACGCGATTCGATACCGGTTCACTGTTTGGCCCGGACAGAGCCAGCTTGCGTGACATATTGCAGATACTTGAATCGACTTACAGCGGGAGTATCGGCTCGGAATACATGCACATCACTGAAACCAGCGAAAAACGCTGGATCCAGCAGCGTCTGGAAAGTTGTGCCGGTCAGCCGGAGATAACGTTTAAAGAACAGCTACTCGTGCTTAACCGCCTTACTGCGGCCGAAGAACTGGAGCGGTACCTGCACAACCGCTACATCGGCCAGAAGCGCTTTTCACTCGAAGGTGCGGACAGCCTGATTCCCTTACTCGATACATTGATCCATCGCAGCGGAAAACGCGGGGTGAAAGAACTCGTCATCGGCATGGCGCACCGGGGCCGCCTGAATGTGCTGGTCAATATCATGGGTAAGACGACAGAGGAACTGTTCCGGGAATTTGAAGGCAAGACGGTCAATGGCGGCAACGGTTCAGGCGATGTGAAATACCACCTTGGGTTTTCATCCGAGTTTCTGATACCCAACGGTTTACTGCACGTTGCGCTGGCGTTTAACCCCTCGCATCTGGAAATCGTTAATCCGGTGGTGGCCGGTTCAGTGCGCGCCCGTCAGGAGCGCCGTGGGGATGACGAAGGTCAGCTAGTCGTACCGATAGTACTGCACGGAGATGCCGCCTTTGCCGGCCAGGGTGTGGTCATGGAAACGCTAAACCTGTCCAAACTGAACGGTTATGCAACCAATGGCACGGTACACATCGTGATCAATAACCAGATTGGATTTACCACCAGCGTCGCCGATGAAGCGCGCTCTAGCCTCTACTGCACTGACGTTGCCAAAACTGTGGATGCACCGATTTTCCACGTCAACGGCAATGACCCTGAAGCCGTCGTGTTCACCGCCAAACTGGCGTTGGACTACCGCATGACCTTTGGCAAAGACGTAGTCATTGACCTGGTTTGTTACCGCCGGCACGGTCACAGCGAAGCCGACGAACCGACCGCTACACAACCTCAGATGTATAGTGCGATCAACGCGCTACCCACCACGCAGGCGTTGTATGCACAGCAACTGGTGGAAAAAGGTTTAATCAGCCCGGATCACACTGAAAAAATTACCGAAGACTATCTAGAAGCTGTGGCTAACGGCAGTAGCGTGGTGCCGGATCTGGTTGACATGCACGGCGAGCATTACCGCTACGCCATCGACTGGAAGCCTTATCTCAAACAAGCCTGCACGGCCTTTCTGGAAACCCATGTTGCTGTTGAGCGGCTGCGCGAACTCTGGAAACAACTGGAAAAAAGACCAGCCGGTTTTACTCTCCACCGCAACGTCAGCAAGATAATGGATAACCGCCGGAAAATGCTCGCGGGCGCCCTGCCCTTTGACTGGGGCTGTGCAGAAACCCTGGCTTATGCAACTTTGTTAACGGAAGGCTATGCCGTACGTCTGTCAGGCCAGGATAGCGCCCGCGGCACGTTCTTTCACCGCCACGCCGTCTTGCATAACCAGAGCAATGGCGAGCACTATACACCCTTAAAACATCTGGCCGAAGATCAGGCTAACTTTGCAGTCATCAATTCACCCTTGTCGGAAGCTGCGGTACTGGCTTTCGAGTACGGTTACGCCACCGCCGACCCAAAAACACTGGTCATCTGGGAAGCCCAGTTCGGCGATTTCGCCAATAATGCCCAGGTGGTAATCGACCAATTTATCAGCGCAGGCGAACAGAAATGGAACCGCCTGTGCGGACTGGTGATGTTCCTGCCGCACGGTTACGACGGACAAGGGCCGGAACACTCCTCGGCGCGCCTGGAGCGATACCTGCAGCTTTGCGCCGAACAAAACATGCAGGTCTGCCAACCGACCACACCGGCGCAGATGTTTCATCTGTTACGCCGGCAAATGCTGATCCAGTGCCGCAAACCACTGGTTGTCATGACACCCAAGAGCCTGCTCCGGCACCGGCTTGCCATCAGCGGTCTGGATGCCTTAACCAAAGATAACTTTCACCCCATCATTGCGGAGACCGATGACCTCGATCCAAAAAAAGTCCAGCGTGTCGTATTATGCAGTGGCAAAGTGTACTACGATTTAATAGAAAAACGGCGTAGCGAGGAGATTGATGATGTCGCGATTATCCGTATCGAAATGCTCTATCCATTCCCGGAAGCCTTGTTACGCAGAGCCATCAAGGCTTACAGCAACAACAATTTATTTATCTGGTGCCAGGATGAACCGAAAAACCAGGGCGCCTGGTTCGCCAGTCAGCACCATATGCACGCCGCCTTACCAAAAGACGCCGATTTGCGCTATGCAGGCAGGCCTTTCTCGGCAGCGCCTGCGGTCGGCTATCCGGCAGTACATGTGGCGCAACAACACAAACTGGTCGATGATGCGCTGGGCATTAAGACTAAAAAATAACCAACCAGAACTGAATGCTTATGAAAAAATCACAGACTATTGATATCAGGGTACCCACTTTCCCGGAATCGGTTACTGAAGGCACACTCGTCAGGTGGAATAAAAAACCCGGCGAGGTGATCAAACGCAATGAATCCCTGGTGGATATTGAAACCGACAAGGTCGTGTTTGAAGTACCGGCGCCGGTTGACGGCATATTGCAATCCATCGCCGAAGATGAAGATAGCGTGGTTAAATCCGGGCAGCTTATCGGTAAGCTGCAGGCAACCGAACGGATCGCCGGTGACAAACTTGCAGAGCCTGTTAAAGAAACTTCCATGGCCCATGCTGAACAAAACAGCCGCATAATTACCCCTGCAGCGCATAAACTGATAGATGAGAACCAACTCGATGTCAATAAACTTTCAGCCACTGGGCCTGGCAACCGATTGTTGAAAGAAGATGTGTTGCGCTTTCTGGCTGCAGCACCGGACGCGGAACAAGCAACCTCTTCCGCGCCACAACCCCCCGTTTTGCAACCTGAAGCGGTTAATGACGCGGCCGCTGTTGCGCGACCTGAACGGCGGGTTCCCATGTCGCGCTTACGCGCACGCATCGCCGAACGCTTGGTCGAAGCTCAGCGCAACGCCGCCATCCTCAGCACCTTTAATGAAATCAATATGCAGCCGGTTATGACGCTGCGTAAAAAACATGGCCAGTCATTCCTTGACAAGTACGGCACCAAGCTGGGCTTCATGTCGTTTTTTGTGAAAGCCGTTGTCGAAGGCTTGAAACAGTTTCCGGAAATCAACGCCTCGATTGATGGCAACGACATTGTCTATCACGGCTATTTTGATATCGGCATTGCGGTATCGTCACCACGCGGTCTGGTAGTGCCCATCTTGCGTGACGCAGACCTGTTGAGCATGGCAACTATCGAAACCCAAATTGCCCACTATGGACAAAAAGCGACCGCCGGCACGCTCAGTATGGATGATATTCAGGGCGGAACCTTTACCCTAACCAATGGCGGCGTATTCGGCTCGATGCTATCAACTCCGATTCTGAATCCACCGCAGAGCGGGATTCTTGGTATGCACAAGATTCAGAACCGGCCAATGGCTGAAGAGGGTGCTGTAGTAATACGGCCGATGATGTATGTGGCGTTATCCTACGATCATCGCTTGATTGATGGCCGGGATGCGGTGCGTTTTCTAGTGACGGTAAAGGACGCGCTGGAAGATCCGGCGCGGATGTTGTTGCAGATTTGATTGTGCTGTGAATGTAATAAGGTTACAAACGCATAAGGACTCACTTCAAAGCAAAATAATCCAAGGGTGGGCGAAACCCACCAGATGCCGCAGCAAATAATGGGTGTTGATTAGAGAGCTCTTAACGTATGGCTGATAAGTACGATGTTATTGTCATCGGTGCCGGACCCGCGGGTTATGTAGCGGCGATTCGCTGCGCGCAACTGGGGTTTAATACGGCCTGTGTCGACAACTGGCTGGACGCTGCCGGTAAACCGCAGGCTGGCGGCACCTGTCTTAACGCGGGCTGCATCCCCTCCAAAGCTTTACTTGAATCTTCCGGGCTGTTTGCAAAAGCCCAGCAGGATTTTTCCAGTCACGGGATTAACCTTTCCGGTGTCAAACTCGACCTGGCGGCGATGATGGCGCGCAAGTCAAAAATCGTTGCCGAATTGAACAGTGGCATTGCAGGTTTATTAAAAGCCAATGGGGTGAGTTGGATTACGGGCACCGGCAAGCTACTCAATCAAACCTGTGTAGAGGTTCAGGAAAAGAGCCGAACCCGGCAGCTGGACACCCAGCATATTATTCTTGCCACCGGCTCCATCCCGTCGACTCTACAAAATGCGCCCTTGACCGGCGAGCTAATTGTTGACTCAACAGGTGCCTTATCCTTTAGTGAGGTACCCAAACGGCTGGGCGTGATCGGTGCCGGTGTAATCGGCCTGGAACTTGGCAGCGTCTGGCAACGCCTGGGTTCAGAAGTTGTGATCCTGGAAGCGCAGGACAGTTTCCTGACGATGGCCGACCAACAAATTGCCACCGCTGCCCTTAAACAATTTCGCACACAAGGCCTGGATATCAGACTCGGTGCCTGTGTTAATAGCACCCAGGTTGAAAATAATTTCGTTTGTCTCGAATATGAAGACAGCCAGGGAACACACCAGGAACAGGTCGACAAACTGATTGTCGCGGTCGGACGGCGGCCTAACAGCAACGGATTGTTTGATGACGCCAGTGGACTTTTACTCGACGAATGGGGTTTTGTCCACGTCGATGAACATTGTGTTACAAATCTGCCGGGCGTTTATGCCATTGGCGACCTGGTGCGTGGCCCGATGCTGGCGCACAAAGGCGCGGAAGAAGGCATCATGGCCGCCGAGCAAATTGCCGGTCAGGCTTCGCGTGTTAACTACGACAGCATTCCGTCCGTAATTTATACCTTGCCGGAAGTGGCCTGGGCCGGCGCTACCGAAGAAACACTTAAAACCCAGGGGACTGCCTATCGTAGTGGCACCTTTCCTTTTGCCGCTAGTGGCCGCGCCAAAGCGATGGGCGAAACTGCCGGTATGGTCAAACTACTTGCCGCTGCTGATTCCGACCGGGTACTGGGTATCCACATGCTAGGGCCGCATTGTTCAGAATTAATTACACAGGCAGTCATCGCCATGGATTTGGGCGCTAGCAGTGAAGATATCGCCATGACCATGTTTGCCCACCCAACGTTGTCAGAAGCCTTTCACGAGGCGGCACTTGCCGTTGATTCGCGCGCCATACACATAGCACCTCGTAAAATGCGCAAATAAACCATTTACCCTGAATTGGGCGGCGCTACTTGACTCGCAACGGCATCCCAAGCAAGCTCTTGTCTTCAGCCACAAGCGCCCGCCCAAACCATGAATCTTCACGAATACCAGTCTAAAGAGCTCTTCGCAAATTATGGCATACCAGTTCCCGAACACCGGGTGGCAACGAGTGCGGGTGACAGCATTGCGATACTGAATGAACTGGGTGGTGAACGCTGGGTCATCAAAGCGCAGGTGCACGCTGGAGGCCGCGGCAAGGCCGGTGGTGTCAAGATTGTTGATTCAAAAGAAGCAGCAGCTGATGCAGTAAAAACCCTGCTTGGCAGCCAGCTTGTTACCAATCAAACCGATGCAAAGGGTCAGCCCGTACACAAAGTACTGATCGAAACACCTTGTGACATAGCGCGTGAACTCTATGTCGGCGCGGTCATTGACCGGGCGCAGAACCGGGTAGTTATCATGGCATCAACCGAAGGCGGCGTTGAAATTGAAAAAGTCGCCGCACAATCACCCGAGAAAATTTTACAGGTGGCAATTGAACCGGTCGCCGGGTTACAGGCTTACCAATGCCGGCAACTGGCGTTTGGCCTCGGTCTTGAAGGCGATCAAATCAAACAATTTTCACGGCTGTTAATGGGGCTGTCTCGGCTTATTCACGAGAAAGACTTAAGCCTGGTGGAAATCAACCCGCTGGTGGTAACGGCAACGGGTGACCTGCTGTGCCTGGACGCCAAAATTAACCTGGATGATAACGCCCTCTACCGGCACAGTGATTTGCAGGCGCTGCGCGATATCAGCCAGGAAGACGAACGCGAGGTACGCGCCCGTGAATGGGATCTGAATTATATTTCGCTGGACGGTGAGATCGGCTGCATGGTCAACGGCGCGGGACTCGCCATGGCGACTATGGATTTGATCAAACTGCATGGAGGCAATCCGGCTAATTTTCTTGATGTGGGTGGCTCGGCTACCCGGGAACGCGTTACCGAAGCGTTAAAAATTATATTGTCAGATGACAATGTTAAAGCCGTCCTGGTGAATATCTTTGGTGGCATAGTCCGTTGTGACATGATCGCCGAAGGTATCGTTGGCGCTGTAAAAGACGCGCATATTACGGTGCCATTAGTGGTACGGCTGGAAGGCAACAACGCCCAGCGTGGCACGGAAATTCTAAATGAGTGCGGGCTGGAAATTATTGCAGCGACTGATCTGGATACCGCTGCGGAAAAAGTAGTCGCTGCGGTTTAGATACATCATCCTCAACTATAAGCCCCCCTCGCCCGGAGAGTGGGTGAAAGCCACCATTCACGGCGGACATCCGGCAAGACTTTTACTGCACCCTCCTGAAGGGAGGAAAAGATATTTTTTTATTGAGAAAGTTAATCCAAACCTATTTCGTTTTCCTTATTGCTTCCTCTTCTGCATCCCAGCACCAAAGATTATCAGAGGTTAAATGCACGCCACCAATCCAATGGTCTATCTCCACGGCGTCCAGCCAATTGCTTTTGCCCGCCAATACTTGCTTGCCTTCTTTCGTTACCGACAATGTCTGGTGTGGACTTACCGGTAATCTAAGCCTGGTTCCCTCAGATAAATGCAACATCGCCGGTGTTGAATCCAGCAAATCCTGCAATATCACCCAAAAACTTGAATCTCCCAAAAACCGCCGTTCTTCCGTTTTACTATAATCACCGAAAACCCGGCCGGGCCTGCTTTCGCCTGCTGCGATAATGCGCAATGCTTGCTGTGCCGTTCGTGATAAGCCATTTCGGTAATCTGGATATTCTTCCAGTTGCCGCTGAATCGCAGCCTGCAGAAACGGCAAGCTTGAGGTAT
>CAYPEL010000139.1:0-7231 GCA_964409635.1 uncultured Gammaproteobacteria bacterium
CAGTACTCCGATCACAGGTAATCAGCGTTTTCAGACCCACATGCAAGCAACACGTATTATTCTGGCATTTATCCTGCTGATCTCAGCCGGCTGCTCAACCACACCGGATGATCCGCTGGATCGCCTATCGGCCAATGAACTGTATGCACAGGCCAAAAAAGCGCTCGAAAGCGGTGACTACGAAACAGCTATCAATACCTTTGAGAAGCTCGAAGCGCGTTACCCCTTTGGTAAATATGCCCAGCAGGCGCAGCTCGAGATCGCTTATGCCTACTACAAATTCGATGAACCTGAATCAGCGATAGCCACGTTAGACCGTTTTATCCGCAGTAATCCCGGCAATCAGAACCTGGATTACGCGCGTTATCTGAAGGGACTGGTCAATTATAATCGTGGCACAAGTATAGTTGACCGCTTTGCGCAACGGGATCCAGCAGATCGTGATACTCGCGCCCTGCGCGATGCTTTCACCGATTTTTCAGAACTAATCAAACTGCATCCGCATAGCCGCTACTCCAAAGACGCCAAGCAAAGACTGATTTACGTGCATAACAACTTGGCCCGCTATGAAATCAAGGTGGCCAATTATTATATTAAACGTGGTGCTTACGTTGCAGCTGCAAACCGGGCTAAATATGTAGTGGAAAATTACCAACGCACACCCGCCGTCCAGGAAGCAGTACAGGTTATGGTGCGCGCCTATACATTGATGGGCATGCATGGCCTGGCGAACAGTGCACAGAAAATACTGGAATTAAATCAGCAGTAGACTAGCTGATGAGTGTGCCGATTGTGATTGCAAATGGTTCAAATACGGTAGGAGCAGTTTTAACCACTCCTACAGGGTTCCCTAGAGGACAGTACACTAGATAGCGTCTTGATCCGTTTCTCCTGTGCGAATGCGTAACACTTTACCTACGTCCGAAACAAAAATCTTACCGTCACCAATTTTACCCGTCCGTGCCGCGCCGGTAATTGCTTCGATACAGCGGTCAAGATCCGCTTCCTTAACCACCACTTCCAGCTTCACTTTAGGCAGAAAATCTACCACGTACTCTGCGCCTCGATACAATTCAGTATGCCCTTTCTGACGGCCAAAACCTTTTACCTCAATTGCTGTCATTCCATTTATCCCGATCTCTGACAACGCTTCACGCACATCGTCCAGCTTGAACGGCTTAATGATTGCTTCTATTTTTTTCATGGCTCTCGTCCCCTGCTGCTTGGTTTATATGCCTATAGTATCGAATATAGCACCCTGCCCCAACCAGGCGACAATGAATTATTTTTTCAGCTGCGCGCTTAGATAACCTGAAATGATAGGATAGCGGCGATCCCGCCCAAACGCCCGGCGGCTGATACGCACGCCCGGCGGCGCCTGCCGGCGCTTGTATTCATTGCGGTCAACTAACGCCGCAATCCGCTGAACAACCCCTTCGTCAAACCCCTGGGCCACCAGTTCAGCGATACTTTGATCTTTTTCAATATAAGCTTCCAGCAACGGATCAAGCACATCATAAGGCGGTAGTGAGTCCTCGTCTTTCTGATCCGGGGCCAGTTCAGCGGATGGCGGCCGGTCGATAACCCGCTGCGGTATCACGGGAGCAAGGGTATTCCGGTACGCTGCCAATTGGTAGACCAACAATTTGGGCACATCTTTGATGGGCGCGAAGCCGCCGGCCATATCGCCGTATAGCGTTGCATAACCCACCGACATTTCGCTCTTGTTACCCGTCGTCAGCAAAATCTTGCCCCGCTTGTTCGACAAGGCCATCAGAATGACACCCCGGCAGCGCGCCTGAATATTTTCTTCTGTGGTATCTGTTTCTGTACCGGCGAACGCAGCCTGTAACGACGCCAGAAATGCGTCGAACACAGGTTCAATAGAAATCTCCTGACAGGCCACACCCAGCGCATCGGCCTGTGCCTGTGCATCATCCAGGCTCATCTGGGCCGTATAACGGGAGGGCATCATCACCACCTCGACCTGTCCGGCGCCGATTGCATCTGCAGCGATCGCCAGTGTCAGCGCTGAATCGATACCACCCGATAAACCAATGACTGCGCCCTTGAAACCGGCCTTTTTAATATAGTCACGCACGCCTAGCACAAGCGTTTGATAAACCGCTGCTACTTCTGGAAGCCGGACTGCCACCTCAGCGGGTACAGCTTTAATCGTTCCGTCCACGACCTTAAAATCAACTGGGAACAGACCTTCTATACAGGCTGGGCAACGTTGTGTAACGCTACCCTCCTGATTAATAACGAACGATTCACCATCGAAAACCAGCTCATCCTGGCCGCCCACCAGATTGGCATAGAGCACCGGAATACCGCACTCCGTCACCCGCTGCGAAACAACCGCTTCGCGCTCACGCCCTTTACCGGCATGAAACGGTGAAGCATTGATATTTACCAGCAACTGCGCACCCGCATCGGTTGCCAGCCGGGCAGGCCCGGGACGCCATATATCCTCACAAATCGTGATGCCCACCGCAATATTTTGTATCTTTACAGTTGCATATCCTTCACCGGATGAAAAATAGCGTCTTTCGTCAAACACACTGTAGTTGGGCAAGTGATGTTTGTGACACACGGCGAGAATTTCACCGTTGTATAAAATCGAAGCGGCATTGAAGCGTGCTTCGGTCTCTTGCGATGGATAACCTATCAGCACATGAATATTTTTAACTTCAGCCAGAATCCTGTCGAGCGCCCTGTTCACCATGCGCTGCAGTCCGGGTCTTAATAATAAATCTTCAGGTGGATAACCGGTCAGGGTAAGCTCGGGAAAGACGACCAGATCGGCTTTGTGAGTATCACGCGCCGTTTTACTCAGGCGGATAACCTGCTCTGCATTGCCAGGCACATCCCCGACCAGCAGGTTACATTGGGCGATGACTATACGAAGTGGAGCATTTTCTTTTTTTTCTGGTGAATTCATTTACTGCAACCATTTATAACATTACCCTGCGAGCACTTCCTGCATCCTTTGCCCCATGTCAGCGGGTGATCTTACGACCGCAACACCGGCGTTTTCCAACGCGGTAAATTTTGCTTGTGCAGTTCCCTTACCGCCGCTGATAATCGCGCCTGCATGCCCCATCCGTTTCCCCTTAGGCGCCGTCACGCCGGCTATATAGGCCACCACCGGCTTGCTGACATGATCTATGATGTATTCAGCCGCTGCTTCTTCAGCCACGCCACCAATTTCACCCACCATCACAACGCCTTTGGTAGCCGGATCATTCTCAAATAAAGCCAGACAGTCAATAAAGCCCAGCCCCTGAACCGGGTCACCACCAATACCAACACAGGTACTCTGTCCCAATCCCGCCAAGGTGGTTTGATGTACCGCCTCATAGGTCAGCGTTCCCGACCGCGACACAATACCTATCGACCCGGCTTTATGAATTGCGCCTGGCATGATGCCAATTTTGCATTCATCCGGCGTAATCACACCCGGGCAATTTGGACCAATCAGTTTGACGGGGCTACCTGCCAAGGCGGCTTTTACCTTGAGCATATCCAGCACAGGGATGCCTTCTGTGATACAGACGATTACCTCAATACCCGCGTCTGCGGCTTCAAATATCGCATCCGCTGCAAACGGCGCTGGCACATAAATCATGGTCGCATTAGCGCCGGTTTCACGCACCGCGTCTGCAACAGTATCAAAAACAGGTAACCCGAGGTGTTGCTGCCCACCCTTGCCGGGCGTTACGCCGCCCACCATTTGGGTGCCATAAGCAATCGCCTGTTCGGAATGAAAACTGCCCTGCTTACCCGTAAAACCCTGGCATATCACACGGGTCGAGCTATCGATTAATATACTCATTGTAATTCCGGTTAGCTTTCTACCTTAATTAATTGGCCGCTATTGTCCGATTTATCCCCGCCAGAGTCGAATTTTCCTGTCAGCCTGCATTTCTATCCGGTCACTTGCGTCCAGCCCAAAAACCCGTGACACTGGCGTCATGTTTGGAATTCGTATACTGCTGTTTTTGATCGGTATCGGGCTGGTGATCGCCATTCTCGTCCATTTTGCCCGTGGATCCGGCCGGATTACTGAAAAAAAACCCAAGCATGTCGATAAGATGGTGAAGTGCCACCAATGTGGCACCTATACCCCGGTAAAGGAAACCATCGAATCAAATGGTAGTCACTACTGCTGCGAACAACACCGCAAAGACGCAGAAGACAACAAATCAGGCTGACCCATCGAGCAGCGCCGCTGGCGCCCACGCCTGGCAGCCGCTGCGCCTGTTGACATTCTATCGGGTGATCCTCACCGGATTACTGGTTGTGCTGTTCTTTTCGCTGCGCGAAGCCAATCCATTTAATGTCATCCACCCGGCGGTCTTTGCAAATACTTTATTAGCGTATCTAGGCTTCAGCGTCATGGCTGGCTTTAGCGCCCGGCTGCACTGGCCTGGCTACCAGCTGCAATCCATTGTGCAGATTTCTATTGATATTACCGCGCTGACCCTACTCATGTACGCCAGTGACGGCATCGGCAGTGGCCTGGCAGTGCTTATGGTGGTGACCGTTTCCGCCAGCGCACTGTTATTGCCCGGCCGGCTGGCATTCCTGTTTGCCGCGATTGCCGCACTGGCTATGTTGGGTGAATCCGGATATGAAGTGTTAATCCTCGAAAAAACCCGGGCAGATGCGATTACCCGTGCGGGCCTGCTCGGCATGGTGCTGTTTTCAACCTCGGCACTCGCTTACGTACTGGCACATAGAATCCGGGAAAGTGAAGCACTGGCCCTGCAACGCGGCATCGACCTGACCAACCAGGAACAGTTAAACCAACACGTCATCCAGCATCTGGACTCGGGTGTACTGGTGGTTGATTCATCCGGCAACATCCGCATGAGTAACACCACCGCCATAAAGTTTCTTGACCTGTCCGGGACACCCGGTTTATTGCAGCAAGTCCAACCTGATCTATATTACCAGCTACAGCTTTGGCGTGATGACCATAGCTGGCGGCCGGAAAATATTCAGACCAGTGATGCAACGGGCAATAAAACGCTGATGCCCCGATTTTCCATGCTGAAAACCGTAAAAGGTTTTGGCACGCTGATTTTCCTCGACGACAGTAACACCCTGGCGCAACAGAGCCAGCAGATAAAACTGGCTTCTTTAGGCCGGTTATCGGCAAGTATTGCGCATGAAATCCGTAACCCGCTGGGCGCCATCAGCCATGCCGCACAATTGCTGGACGAATCAAAGCAAATAGATAGCGCTGACAAGCGGCTGATTGAAATCATCGAAAAACACAGTCGGCGCGTCAACACCATTATCGAAAATATCCTGCAACTGTCACGGCGCAAGCCAGTAAAACTGCAACCTATCGACCTCAAGCACTGGCTGATAAGCTTTATCGATGAGTATTGCGAGGCAGAAAAAATTTCCGGCGCGGCCTTCAATCTGATAACGCCTGAAAAGAGCGTCATCGTCCACATGGATCCAGACCACCTGCGGCAAGTGGTCTGGAATTTATCTAAAAACGGATTACGCCACGCTGCAGCGCCTGCCCAAATAACCCTGCGCATCTCGGGCGCTGAGGATCAGTTAACCAGTCTTGATACGATAGATAACGGATCGGGTATACCCGCCGATAAGGCTGAACAGATTTTCGAACCTTTCTTCACAACGGAAACAACCGGGACTGGCCTGGGTTTGTACCTCGCGCGTGAATTATGCGAGATCAATCAGTGTCATCTTAGCTACCTACCTGCCGATACAGGGGGTAGCTGCTTCAGAATTCACTTTGCACCCCAACAGAAAGCTGAGACTCACACGACAGACGAAAGAGTTGCAGCAACCGCCAGCCTGACCGCCTGACCAAACCCTCACGGAAGCAAAACCAGACATGACCTCACCCCTCGCACTTATCATCGATGACGAACCGGATATCCGTGAACTGCTGGAAATGACGTTGGGCAGGATGAATATTGACACGATACCGGCTGCCAACACCGCCGATGCCCGGGCCTTACTCGAAAGCAACACATTTGACCTGTGCCTAACCGATATGCGCCTGCCGGATGGTGACGGTATCGAATTGGTTAAACACATTCAGAAACGATGCCCCGAGTTGCCGGTAGCCGTGATCACGGCGCACGGCAATATGGAACTTGCGGTTGATGCCCTGAAAGCCGGCGCCTTTGATTTTGTGTCCAAGCCGCTTGATTTACACGTCCTGCGCAAACTGGTTAACAGCGCCCTGCGGCTTGCCGCACCACCAACAGAACGGCGCAGCCGCAATACCCTGCTGGGCGATTCGGCCATCATGCAGACCATTCGCTCTACTATTACCAAGCTCGCACGCAGCCAGGCTCCGGTGTATATCAGCGGTGAATCCGGAACCGGTAAGGAACTGGTCGCCCGCCTGATTCATGACATGGGTCCACGCAACGAGCAATCTTTTATTCCTGTCAACTGTGGCGCAATCCCATCAGAGTTAATGGAGAGCGAATTTTTCGGCCACAAAAAAGGCAGTTTTACCGGCGCTGGCAGCGACAAAGAAGGCTTATTCCAGGCCGCCGATGGCGGTACCTTATTCCTGGATGAAGTGGCCGAGTTACCGCTGCCCATGCAGGTCAAATTGTTACGCGCTATACAGGAAAAAGCTGTGCGGCCGGTTGGCGGGCAAAAAGAAATACCAGTCGATGTGCGGATTCTTTCGGCGACACACACAAACCTGAGCAAACTGGTCGAAGCAGGTCTGTTTCGCCAGGACTTGTTTTACCGCATCAATGTCATTGAATTAAAAGTCCCCAACCTGCGCCAACGGCGTGAAGATATACCCGAGTTAGCCGCTCATTTCCTGACACGTTTGAGCGCGCAAAACGGGGGATCCCAACCCGTTTTCAGCGCACCAGCGCAAGCGTGCTTACAGCGCTATGCCTTCCCCGGCAATGTACGCGAGCTGGAAAATATACTGGAACGCGCGTTGACGCTGTGCGATGACAAGGAAATAACCCCCGATGACCTGCAGCTACCGGAATTGGACAATGCAACAGGCGCCTCCGATTGCGAACAAACGCTCGCCTCACCCGAGGGTGTTTCACTCGAAGATTACTTAGGTGGCATTGAGAAACAGGCTATCTTGAATGCACTTGACCAGACAGGTCAGAATAAAACAGCTGCCGCCAAATTACTTGGCATTACCTTTCGTGCGATGCGTTACCGGTTAAAAAAACTGGGACTGGAATAAGCT
>CAYPEL010000140.1:0-6998 GCA_964409635.1 uncultured Gammaproteobacteria bacterium
TAGCAGCAATATGTATGCCATATGCATATCTTATTGATTTATTTTATATTTTATTGGCAGGAGGCGCGTAGAGCTGTTGCTATATCCAGACACCTGGTCGTCTATATATGTATAAGTTATTGATCGAGCGAGACTCAATAGGTCTCCGATTTGCTACAAACAGTATCGATATGAGATTAACGATACCTATACCCAGATAAGCTGATTATAGTGCGCAGATTTTCGGTCAGGGCAAGATGTAGCGACGAGGAAAAGCCGCACGTTAGCGAGATGTTGTGGTGAAAAGATGCGTACAAGAAGCTTGGAAACCTACCCGCGATGGGTATTAATTAACCCACTACGCTATTTAATACGTCCAGAGCCGTATGACAGTCCGACAAATATACTCATTTCTTCGAATTCCGCAGTACTGATATTACTGTCTTTTTGTCTGTAGTTAATAGAAAAGTCAGTTCGCAGATTACGTGAAAGCCTATACTTTATGTTACCGCCAACCGAGTAATCTTTATCATTGCGGTTAATATCGGTCTCATCTTTCTTAATATAAGCACCAGCAATACCTGCTGACAGCAGTGCAGTCATTTGATAATCCAGGTCAACGCCAATCTCGGTGACATCCCGGTCCCGTAATGCTTCCTTGTAATCCTCATTCCTTAATTCACCCCAAAGCCGGGTGCGTAATGTAGACCCTTGCCGGTTATAGGCCAAGCGGATAATCCGGTTGTTCAGTACATCACTGGTGACTTGCTCATTGTTAAAATTGCCCCTGATAGAATTGCGCTGAGAGTTCAGCAGCCCGGCACCACTGTCCCTTAACTCTTCAGCCGTATACAAATCAAAGCTCGAACGGCTGGTTAAATCGACCAAAATTTCCAGGTTCCCGGTAAACCCATTCTGATCATCAAATCTGTCACGGTTTACGCGCGTGGTGCCGAGACCAAGACTATAGGTAGTTCTTGCCTGCTTTCCGGAAAACACGGCATGTAAATTGGTGGAAGTGAAATCAGGGTTATCTTCGTCATTGTCGTATTTGATCTTGTTAACGCCAGCATTGAGGGACACATTAGTTTGCGGGTACCACTTATACTGCCAACCTCCGAACAAAGATAACTGGCGGCTATCCGCAGAATCTTCAAAATAATATTTCGAAAACCGCGGATTAATATTAAAACTATGGCGTGCTGATAGAGGTAAAGTGATAACGGGACCGGTAGTAAAGACATTGACATTTTGTAAATTACCCGGTGTGCCGCCTTCAATAGAATCGACCAATTGCTGGGAAAAATAATCCTCAACTTCCCAGGTCACATAGTCTTTTATAATTTCCCAGCCAGCCTCGCCACTGAGATTAAAATAATACTTGTCACCAAAAGTATTGTCTGTGTAGTTTTTGTAGGTCAAAGAAGTACTGGCATTTACACTGACAGGCCCACCGTCCTCCTTGATTGCCGCACCAAGATTTCCTGAAACTATAAAATCATCTTCTTCATTGTTGGATGTCAGTCTGGAGTTATCTGTATATTCAACCCCAAGGCCAATACTGGGCGCCAGTTGCAGTGCAAACCCATTACCTAGAAACCCCCAAAAAGAGACTATTACAATCAGTAACGACCATTTCCACTTTAATTTCTGCATCTGCCCTGCCTCCAATATTTTTATTTGTGGGATGTTTCAAATTAATATCACAAAAAACGTTCAGGTACGGTGAGTACATCACCTGGCATAAGCAGAATATTCGTCCTCATTTTACCATCTTCCATAATATCCTTAAGCCGGATCGTAAATGTTTCAGTACCTTTCTCCGTACGGCGGTGTAGCTTGGTGCGGTTACTATCGGCATAGAGATTAACACTCCCGGCTTCAAGTACTGCATCCAATACGGTCATTCCAGGTTGGTAATTGATGGAAACATTTTTAGCCACCGCACCAGTAACCCGGATTCTAGACAGAAACGCTCTACCTTCCAGATTCATCAACATCACTGTCACGTTTGGATTTTTAATATAGCTACTGAGCTGTCCAGTGATATTTTTCGCAAGCTGTTCAGGCTCAACGCCGGCCGCCATCACATCACCAATCAGCGGCACAGCAATTTTCCCATCGGGCCGAATGGGTGCGGAAAACGAGAGCTCAGGGTTTTTCCACACAGTTACCTTTACCTGGTCGCCAACAGATAATTTGTAAACGTCAACGAGCACGCTAGGTCCAACTGAGTCTGTAGCTTGTAAAGGGGGTAATTTCCCCCCTGTGTCAGCGCAGGCTCCCAGTATGGCAAGCATTATTACGGTTACAAATACTCTCAAATACCGGCTCATGATGATAAGGCCTCCTGATTAATTCTGTCGTCGTGGTAGAAATCTACCTGATAATACGAAGGTCGTATGATAATACGAAGATACATCTTATATAAGTACATCTTGAACAATCTTTTGAATTTTTTTAATATCCTGCTGGCGCACACGCCGATGCGTAGGCAGTGTCAGCAAACGATTCGCGAAATCCTTTGCCACAGGGTAGTCATCAGGTATTGCGTCCAATATCTGTTCTAGGCCCTGAATGGCAGGTAGCGTAGCAGGATACATTTTTGACACACCTAAGCCGCTGCGCTGAAGCGCGTTCACTAGCTGATCACGCTTGCTGGCATCGACCAGGATCGGGTAGCGCAATAAAGGCCGTGCAGGCGTAACACCACAGGCTGCCGGTAGATCAATCAGGGTTTCCTGCGGGAGATGATCGAACGCCTTGAAGATTTTCGCCAGTTGGTGTTGGGTACTGAGCGAATCGGCCTGGTATTGCCTGAGATTACCAGGCAACAAACGCGTCAAGATGGGATCCATTGCAGCAAGCGTCTCTAATGGATGAAATCGTGTTTCTCCTAAGTGGAGAAACGGCATAGTATTCGGTAACCAGTATAGGCGCGGTCGAAGCATTAAATTATAAAGACTTGTTTTCAGCCAGAATTTGAAACCCTGTGCCACGCGATTATGCGGGTGAGAAACAGGTGACGGAAGCAGTCCAGCGAAGCTATTCTCCTTGTACAACACTGCACCCCCACCCAATAAACTGACCGGTTTGCCACGGCCAAAACTAAGCACAACCAGGTCGGCTTGCCAGAATGGACGCTCCCCGCCCCCTGGAAACGCTTGCGCACTATCTTCAATGAGCAAGACTTCGGCCTGCCTGGCCAAGCATTGTAACTGCTCAATCTGTTCCGATAGGCCAAACAGATTCACCGCTACAATGGCTATAGTCTGCGATGTAAGACGCTTTTCCAGAGCAGCCGCATCTAACCAGGGCCGATCCTCAAGAAAATCAGCCAGCACAGGCCGAACCCCCGCATACACTGCAGCACTGACAAGATCCGGACAGCCATAGGCCGGCAGGATCACTTCCGGTTGCTCAACCGGTTTTATCGTTTTAGCAGCCAGCAAGGCGGCAGCAAGCGCAGCGGTACCCGAAGCGTAACAGCGAGCCGAATAAGGGGAAATTAGCTGTGTAAAAACAGCAGCATCACCTGCTCCACGGGACAGCCGGACCGGGTTACCCGCAGGAGTATGTTGATAAAACATTTACCGCTGGGAGGGCGTCCAGACAGTCATACGCTTACCGGTTAAAAACGCTAGCGTAGCCTGCCCTAAAGCCAGATTGGTCTGGACAAAGAAAAATACAATGCGTACCAGCGCATTCTGCCGCGCCTGCATAGAAAGCCAGCCAGCAATAGCCAGGCAATAAAATACCACTTGCGCGGCCAGTGCCAGTGTATAAATGGCCCCTTGTCCTTGCAGCAGTACGGTAACGATAAAAAACAGCAACAGACACCACGGCACAGCCCAGCGCATGATTTTGTGACTCCAAACTTGAAAAGCAAATAAGCCCATCCTGAACGGATTAAGCACCTCTGGATGGCGCACAATAGCGGTCATGCCCCGAATAACGGTGCGGATCTTTCTACGGTATTCCAACCCAGGATCTTTTACATCTTTATAAATACCGATAACGTCCGGACAGGAAATCGCCACCATACCCCGCTTCGCACTATTGAGCGCCGTATTAAAATCGCTGGGAGAATAAATATCCCAGTCTTCACACACTTCCCGGCGGGCGGCAAAAAATGAACCACTCAAACCCACCAGACCGGCGCGATCTGATTCCAGCCGGCGCAGCCACATCTCGTATTTCACATAAGCCCCCTCACCGGCAAGCTCTCCGTCGTTGCTTATGAAACGGTCTTCACTTGATAAAGCGCCCACGCGTTCATCAGCAAATCTGGATGCCAGGATGCGTAACGCATCCGCAGGTATTTTAGTTGCCACATCTGAAAACACCAGGATATCGCCAGACGCCTGACGAATTGCACATAACTGTGCATATTCTTTTCCCCTGCGCTCATCGGCGCGAACCAATTTCACACCCTGCTCCGAATAGGATTTAACGATCTCGTCAGTTGTATCGGTTGAACAATCTGAGGCGATGATGACTTCCAGCAGATTCTGAGGATAGTCGATCTCCAGCGTATTATGCAGTTTCTCCTCAATTCGTTGTGCTTCGTTATGCGCAGTGATAATCAGGCTCAGTTTAGGGAGGGTATCAGCTCCAATTAACTGTAGTGATTCGACCGGCCTGGGACGAACCAATTTTAAAATGAGAGGGTATAGAAAATAACTGTACACACACAACAACCCTGTTATATAAAAAAGCAATTTCAGCATTCTTCGTCTCAACCTTGCATAGAGGCGTGTCGATATGAAAGGATCTCGCCTTCAGTCATTTCAACCCAGGCCGAGCAAAAGCATACATTATTCGTAAATACCATAACAAGCTGTAATATATCATAATTATTTTAACGTCATAGCCAAAATGGAGAAGCACCCTTTGCCCCATGTGTTACATATCGCCTCAGGAGACCTTTGGGCAGGTGCCGAGGTTCAGCTCTTCACCCTCGCCAGCACGCTCTATAACATACTAAAAGTGCCAGTAAGCGTCATTCTGCTCAACCATGGCGAGCTTGAACAAAAGCTTCAGGCAGTCGGTATCAAGGTTATCGTGCTCGACGAGTCAAAGTTAAACGCTTTTCAAATCATTCGTAAGCTGATACGAACAGTTAAGGCATTACAACCGGATATTATCCATACTCACCGAATCAAAGAGAATATACTCGGTAGTATCACAGCTGTTATTTGCCGGAGACCCTCTATCCGGACAGCTCACGGCGCTGCCGAACACCAGCCCGCCTGGTGGAAATTGCCAAAACACTTAATACTTCTTCTGGACAGGCTATGTGGTCGCTTTATACAAAACAGGATTATTGCTGTTTCAGATGATTTAGCAGATATACTGCAGCAAGATTTCCCTAAAGGAAAGATCGCTATTATAAAAAACGGAATAGACCTGGATGTAATCAACCGTTATAAAATTAGCAAGCAATCTACCAAAGAATATTCAAATGAGACGTTCAAAATCGGCCTGGCCGGCCGCCTTGTACCCATCAAGCGCGTAGATCTTTTTATCCAGACAGCAAAATATCTTGCCGAACACTATCCAGACTTAAATGTCAGTTTTCATATCTTTGGTGATGGCCCCCTGCGAACCGAGCTTGAATCACTCAGTAAAACCCTAACACCCAGTGCATTCGTACAATTTGAAGGCCACTGCGCTGACATACCGCTTAAACTTCAGGAAATCGATGTGCTTTTAATGACATCTGACCATGAAGGCCTACCTATGATTCTGCTTGAAGCGATGGCGCTTGAAACACCCGTTATTGCACATGCTGTGGGTGGTATACCGATGTTACTGGATCAAGGCCGCTGTGGTGTACTGGTTCATGATCATAGCGCTGCTGGTTATGCCCATGCAATTTCGATCCTCATAAAATCACCGGAAAACCGCGTCACCCTTTCTGGTAATGCTCTTGAGCATTTAAAAAACGACTACTCCGCAATTGGCAATGCTAAAAAGTACCTTGCAATTTATAGCCAAAATAACTCATAACAGAACAAATGTGTTAACAATTAAAACCGGCAAGCCAGGCATGCTTAATTGATTATCTTATCAATTTTATATTCTTTTAGATCTTTGGCATGCGTGAATATAATTATCTCCCCAATCAAGCCTATGGCAATAACCTGTATGCCAAGAACCAATAATAATGAACTCATTATCAATGCAGGACGATCAGCCAGCGCCACATCAAAAAATAAACGCTCACTAATGAGATAAGTTGTTAATGCAAGCCCAAGTCCAAATAATGTTGCCCCTACCAAACCAAAAAATCTTAAAGGTTTTTTGGTGAACTTAATCAAGAAAAATATTGTTAGCAAATCAAGCAGTCTTCTTACATACAACCCGGGCGAATAAATACGCCGGTGAGTGTCTTTTTGCGATTGCGCTACGTCTATTTCGATTACCCTGAAACCTTGACGGTGTGCCATGACAGGGAAGAATCTATGCAAGTCTCCGTATATCTGCACTTCATCGAGAATATTTCTTTTAAACACACGCGCACTGCAACCAGCATCATGGATTTGCAAATCGGTAGATAATCTCAATAGAAAATTAAATAAATTTGTCTGCAGCCGGTTAAGGATAGCATCATTCCTAGGCCATCTTCGCGCCAAAGCCATATCGCTATCGCCTAACGAAGCCACCAATCTGGGTATTTCATCAGGCTCGATCTGAAAATAGGCAGGCAGGGTAAGCAAAACATTGCCTGATGATTCAGAAAAGGCAGCATTCAATGCTGTCGCTTCACCAAATATTTTTGCCAGTGTGATAATCGTAATTTTTTCGGTTTTCTGTAACCGTATTAATTCATCAAGTGCTTGCGGATGATCTCCATCAACAACATAAATTATCTCGTATGTTAGACCGGTAGCATCAATTCCACGCTTGTAATCAAAGAAAAGCTCGGCAACTGGATCATGCCTTTCGGTAATTGGAACGATAACGGATAATTCTATCGCGGATACTCAGGCCGATGTGATCAAGGCGATCACAGC
>CAYPEL010000141.1:0-2263 GCA_964409635.1 uncultured Gammaproteobacteria bacterium
CCCCGTAGAGTGGGTGAAACCCACCCTTGCTCCCCGCTTCCTGAAATGCCCCTTCGTCACCCCACCCCACCTAACACACCCAGTAATTTCTCATGAATGCCACCAAAACTACCGTTACTCATCACCAACACATGATCACCCGGCCGGGCACCTTCAGCCACTGCCGACACCAAACAATCAATATCATCAAACACCTGAGCAGCCACACCCGCGTTTGTCATAACATCTCTTATTTTCCAATCCGCATCATCCACCTGATAACAAAATACCTCGTCGGCTTTAGCCAGTGCTGCGGGCAAACTCTGCTTGTGTACCCCCATCCGCATGGTGTTGGAACGCGGCTCGAGCAAGGCGATAATGCGCGCACTACCTACCCGAGCTCGAAGCCCATCAAGCGTCGTCTTAATCGCCGTTGGATGATGTGCAAAATCATCGTAAACTGTCACCCCACCAGCCACTCCGCGGTTTTCCAGGCGGCGCTTGACGCCTTTAAACCCGGCCAGGGCAGCAATCGACTGGGCAACCGGCACACCGGCATGCCGTGCTGCAGCAATGGCTGACAAGGCATTATGAACATTATGCCTGCCCAGTTGCGACCATTCGATTCGCCCCTGAGACTCACCTTCAAACAGTACGTCAAATACACTGCCGTCTTCGCTAAGCCTGCCGGCCTGCCATTGTGCCGCCGCAGATTCGCTGCTAACCGTCTCGACCGGTGTCCAGCACCCCCGCTCTAACACGACTGACAAATTTTCATCCGCTGCATTATTGATCACCAGACCTTCGCCAGGAATCGTGCGCAACAAGTGGTGAAACTGGGTTTGAATCGCCGCCAGGTCCGGAAAAATATCGGCGTGATCGTATTCGAGATTATTCAACACCAGCGTGCGTGGCCGGTAGTGTACAAATTTGGAGCGCTTGTCAAAAAATGCCGTATCGTATTCATCCGCCTCGACCACAAAAAACGGCGTGTTTCCAAGCCGCGCCGAAAGTCCAAAATTAGCCGGTATTCCACCGATCAAAAAACCCGGTTCCAGACCGGCGTATTCAAGTATCCAGGCCAGCATGCTGGCGGTGCTGGTTTTACCGTGGGTGCCGGCGACCGCAATAACCCAGCGATCCTGCAGGACTTGCTCTCCCAGCCATTGCGGGCCGGAGGTGTAGCGCAGCCCCTGATTCAGCATGGCTTCGACTGCAGCGTTGCCCCGGCGCATGGCATTACCCACGACCACCAGCCCAGCATCACCCATCAGCTCCCCGTTATATCCTTCATGCAAGGTAATACCCTGCTCTGCAAGCTGGGTACTCATAGGTGGATAAACACCGCTGTCAGAGCCTTCAACTTCAAACCCGGCTTCGCGCGCAAGCAGGGCGAGGCCGCCCATAAAAGTACCGCAGATCCCCAGAACATGAATACGCATTATCTGACCTGGGGAAACCAATGATTGACCAGCTTTAAAACTATCATTGCCTGTACAACTGCAACTGCAACACCCGCTGTATAGTTTAATGATAAGGCATGCCGGTAGACATGCGCCCTCACCACGACACTCCAAACCATCATCACCAGCCAGAAAATAACCAGCATAGCCGAAGACTCATGATTGGTGCTGGCCGCGCTCTGCACAGCCGGCAAAACCAGCAGGCCAAGCAGACCACCGGTACCTGCCAACGCTGTCAGTGTCTGCAGCAAACGCGTAGATTGATGCGTAAATCGAAGCAGGGCAACCGTTAAAATAATCATGACCACGACATCGATGCCGGTCATGCCCCAGGCAACCTTCCAGCCCGAACTGGCGGCCGCCACCAGCAGATCACTGAACACATAGAGAGAAAGTGCCAGCGCCAAGCCCGTATACGAAACAGGGTCGTCCTGGGGGCCTCGTTTTAACAGGCAGATACCAAACCAGGAACGCACCCAGTAATTAAGCCAATTGAACATTACCAGCCTGTTTGATTGATTATTGGGATAGTACTATTCGCCCCGGAAGAACAGTAATGCAGATTGGGCAGAGGCACGATGCCCTACCTACCCGGTTTATCACACACGACATTTAACATATTTGTTACGCTTTACGCTGCATTAGCGCTAGCGCCGTCTGGTCTTCTTACGGCCCGCTGATTTAGCAACAGACTTTTTCTTTGCGGTTTTTTTCCCCGCTGTCTTTTTCTTGTTGACTAGCTTTTTTTTGCCGGCGGTTTTCTTTTTAGCCGATTTTTTTCCGGCCGCCTTTTTCTTAACGGCTGGCACTTTCTTTTTCAC
>CAYPEL010000141.1:2363-6989 GCA_964409635.1 uncultured Gammaproteobacteria bacterium
CTGTCTTTTTAGCCGTCGTTTTCTGTTTAACAATTTTCTTCTTCGCGGCGGCTTTCTTGGCTGCCGTTTTTTTCTTTACAGCGGTCTTTTTAGCCAGTGAAGACTGACTTGCGCTACCGGATTCTGCCTTTCTGCGGGCAACTGCATTACGAATCGCCGCCGACCGGTCGGCTGGCTTGCGGCGTTTTTCCTCTTCTATAATTTTTTTGATGGCCTTGAATACAGCTTCAATGCTGCCGACTCCCTGCACCGTGCGGAGCTTATCCTGCTCTTGATAA
The DNA here is from genome assembly GCA_964409635.1 of uncultured Gammaproteobacteria bacterium. Classification (GTDB taxonomy): domain Bacteria; phylum Pseudomonadota; class Gammaproteobacteria; order DSM-19610; family DSM-19610; genus CAYPEL01. The sequence continues at coordinate 2,642 of CAYPEL010000141.1, forward strand.
CGGGTAATGACAGGCGCCGTCTGGGTCTCGTATATCCGCAGCCGGTTACCGATAGTTTCCTCGGTGTCATCGGCGCGCTGCTTGATCCGCCTGCCACACTCGTCACAGCGGTCATCCATTTTTGGGGGCGCTGTATAAATATTATAAACAGCCCCGCAAGACAGACAGGTACGGCGACCTACCATACGCTGCAGCAACCAATCGGTCTCTACGTTAATGACCAACGCCAAATCAATGGGCTGGCCGAGTTGGTCGAGCAGCTCATCCAGGGCTTCGGCTTGCGCCGGATTACGGGGAAAGCCGTCGAGAATAAAGCCTTTACGCGCATCCGCCTGCATCAGCCGTTCGCGCAATACCGCGAGCACGATTTCATCAGAAACCAGCTGGCCGGCATCCATCACCGTCTTGGCGGCGCGGCCGAGCGGGGTTTTTGCCGCCACCGCCGCCCGTAATATATTGCCGGTAGAGATTTCCGGCACCTGCAGCAGCTTTGACAAACGCTGTCCCTGGGTTCCTTTGCCCGCCCCCGGCGCACCTAACAATACCAGTCTCATAGACCTTCCATTTTTTGTTGAATTGTCATTTTTCTTTTAAATCCTTATACATAGATCTGTTTTCAACCATTTCGAAATAAAAAAATTGCCTGGGGCTATACAATTATTTGCCTGGCCCTCGCCAATTCCAGCAATTAAGCTACCGCTTGCGGTATGCCTAAGTCAAACAAAGTTTATGAATTCTATCAGGTTTTAAGCTATCCTTTGCGCCCATTTTGCGGCCTGGGAAGCTATCCGGGGACTTATAAAAGCAATTCCGGACCTTATTTGGATCATTAGCAGCACCCTCGAGGAGCGCTATGGAGTATAGCCAGAGAAAGTGCAGCTGGCTGAGACTGAATGACGCCTGGATCTCATTTCTACGGAAAGGGCGCCCTGCCCGGCCATCTTTTAGAAAGAGGCTGTAACTTTCATTGTTTGCAAAACGAGACAACGGTAAATTGTAAGTTATCGTTAAAATTAATAAACCAACTGGAGTAGTCTGATGGCTCGAAGCTCAACGAAAAAGAATGCATTTTATGCGCAGTCCGGTGGTGTCACCGCCGTGATTAACGCCAGCGCCTGCGGTTTGATCGAGACCGCGCGCAAGCACAAGGATAAAATCGGCAAAGTCTACGCCGGCCGTAATGGCATAATCGGCGCGCTAACCGAAGAACTCATCGATACCAGTAAGGAATCGGCCCGCTCTATCGCTGCGCTGCGGCATACACCTTCGGGTGCTTTTGGTTCCTGCCGTTACAAAATGAAAAGCCTGGAAGCAAACCGCCGCGAATACGAACGCCTGATTGAAGTGTTTGCCGCGCATAACATCGGCTACTTCTTTTATAACGGCGGTGGTGACTCGGCGGATACCTGCCTGAAAGTTTCTCAGTTATCTAAAAACATGAAATACCCCATCCAGGCAATTCACGTACCCAAGACCGTGGATAATGATTTGCCGATCACCGATAACTGCCCGGGCTTTGGCTCGGTAGCTAAATATATCGCCATATCCACCCTTGAAGCCAGCTTTGACGTAGCGTCCATGGCCAAAACCTCAACCAAGATTTTCGTCCTGGAAGTTATGGGCCGGCACGCTGGCTGGATCGCCGCTGCGGGCGCAATGGCATCAACAGACGACATGAAATTACCCATCCTGGTGCTGTTCCCGGAAGTAGCCTTTAACGAGAAAAAATTCATGGCGGCGGTGAAACGTAAAGTGAAGCAATTTGGTTATTGTTCTATTGTGGTCTCCGAAGGCGTCCATGATCGCAGCGGTAAATTCCTCGCCGACCAGGGACTGAAAGACGCCTTTGGTCACGCCCAACTCGGTGGTGTTGCACCCGTGATTGCCGGCAAGATCCGCGAGCAGCTCGGCTACAAATATCACTGGGCAGTCGCTGACTATCTGCAACGTGCAGCGCGGCATATTGCTTCGAAAAGTGACGTAGAACAGGCTTACGCTATGGGCAAGGCAGCCGTGGAGATGGCGCTGGATGGAAAAAACTCAGTGATGCCGACGATCAAACGCACTAGCAACAAGCCCTACCGCTGGAAAATCGGCGAAGCCAAGCTGTCACGCGTGGCCAATGTCGAAAAGATGATGCCAAAAAGTTTCATATCAGCCGATGGCTACGGCATCACCAAGAAGTGCCGCACCTATCTGGAGCCATTGATGCGAGGCGAAGATTATCCGCCTTATGGCAAGAACGGCTTGCCGAAATATGTGCAACTGAAAAACGTAGCCGTGAAGCAAAAACTGCGCGGCTTTAAAATCAAGTAGTAATAAAGAATCACCCAGGAGGATATATGTCAGCTGAAATTATTTTTACCCTTGCTTGTGCCGGGGCAGCCTTACTATACGGCGTTTTTGCCACCAGGTGGATCATGGCCAAGCCAGCCGGCAATGAACGCATGCAGGAAATTGCCGGCGCTATCCAGGAAGGCGCCAAGGCCTACCTCAACCGGCAATACACCGCCATCAGTATCGTGGGAATCGTGCTGCTGGTGTTGATTGGCTATTTCATCGGCACCAACTCAGCCATCGGCTTTGCCATCGGCGCAATATTTTCGGGTCTGGCGGGTTACATCGGCATGAACGTCTCGGTGAAAGCGAATGTCCGTACGGCTGAAGCTGCCAACCAGGGCCTTAACGCAGCGATGCAAGTGGCCTTCCGCGGCGGGGCTATCACCGGCATGCTGGTCGTCGGACTGGGCTTACTGGGTGTGGCAGGCTTTTATGCCTATCTGGTAGCACAAGGTGTCGAAGACCCCATCCACCCACTGATCGGGCTAGCTTTCGGTGGTTCACTGATTTCCATATTTGCCCGGCTGGGCGGTGGCATCTTTACCAAGGGCGCAGACGTCGGTGCGGACATCGTCGGTAAGATCGAAGCCGGTATCCCGGAAGACGATCCACGCAACCCTGCTGTTATCGCTGACAATGTCGGCGACAATGTCGGCGACTGTGCCGGCATGGCGGCTGACCTGTTTGAAACCTATGCGGTCACCGTGGTGGCCACCATGCTACTGGGTGGATTACTACTGAATGATGCCGGCAGTGCGGCAGCTACCTACCCATTGGTGCTCGGCGGTGTATCCATTATTGCTTCGATCATTGGCACTTTCTTTGTAAAGGTCAACGAAGGTGGCAAGATTATGAACGCCCTGTACCGCGGACTCGCGGTGTCCGGCGTGCTGGCTGCCGTCGCCTTCTATTTCGTCACCCAGCAAGTCATGGGTGATACGATCGAACTGGAGGGTGCATCGGTAGCTACGATAAATCTTTTCTACTGCGCGCTGATTGGTCTCGCACTCACCGCAGCCATGGTGGTGATTACCGAGTACTACACCGCCACGGAATACAAACCAGTGCGGCGTATCGCAGAAGCATCGACGACGGGTGACGGCACGAACGTGATCGCCGGCCTGGCTGTGTCGATGAAATCCACCGCGGCACCTGTACTTGCAGTTTGTCTGAGTATCTGGGGCGCGCATGAACTCGCGGGGCTCTACGGTATCGCTATCGCAGCGACCTCAATGTTATCGATGACGGGAATAATCGTGGCACTGGACGCTTACGGTCCGATCACCGATAACGCGGGTGGCATCGCTGAAATGGCAGAACTCGACGAAAAAATCCGCAACATTACCGACCCGCTTGATGCGGTTGGTAACACCACCAAAGCCGTCACTAAAGGCTACGCGATCGGCTCTGCAGGCCTCGCCGCGCTGGTTTTATTCGCGGATTTCACACACTCATTGGCCAAGCATTCGGATACGCCGCTGAATTTTTCACTGGATAACCACATGGTATTGATCGGCCTGTTTCTCGGTGGCCTGGTGCCTTACCTGTTTGGCGCCATGGCCATGGAAGCGGTTGGCCGCGCTGCGGGTGGCATCGTTAACGAAGTCCGCCGCCAGTTCCGCGAAATGCCCGGCATCATGGATTACAGCCAGAAACCGGATTATTCCAAAGCCGTCGATATGCTGACCCAGTCCGCCATCAGGGAAATGATTATTCCTTCTTTATTGCCCGTGCTGGTGCCCGTCGTAGTTGGCCTGACGCTTGGCAAGGAAGCGCTGGGTGGCTTGCTGATCGGCACCATCGTGACCGGCCTGTTCGTGGCCATCTCCATGACGACCGGCGGTGGTGCCTGGGATAATGCCAAGAAATATATCGAAGATGGCCACCATGGCGGCAAGGGTTCTGACGCCCACAAGGCGGCGATAACAGGCGATACTGTCGGCGATCCCTACAAGGATACTGCGGGTCCGGCTATTAATCCGTTGATTAAGATAATTAATATTGTGGC
>CAYPEL010000142.1:0-6948 GCA_964409635.1 uncultured Gammaproteobacteria bacterium
AATTGGGCTAATTTGAGGTTAGGGGGGTGCATCAAGAACAGATGACACGGCTGTAAAACTAACCCTCGAAAATGTATTACTTGAAATCAAGTGCAACCACGCTGCCGGAAATACAAAACTGACTGTTATTTCAGATAGATACTCTAATGTGTTGCTAATAATGCTGTTAAATAATACTTTGCGAAAGCTGGCTAACCGTACAGAAAAGCCAGCATTTTAATGGCCATATTAGTAAATGCTTGTAGACTGGAGTATAGGGCTGTTGCTGCGTCTGAATAGGCCCGACTGAGCAATAGTCTATTGTGCGTGTATACAGTAGCTGCCCGGAAATGCTGAAGTATGCCTATTTAATTGATATTATTGGAGTAATTATAGGGCATCCTGGTTGGTCATTGCTGTTTAGAGGCTGTCTAAGCTAAAGCAACGCCTAAAGACCTGGGATGCAGCATGTGTAGGCATATGGCGGTTGCAGAGCATATTATTAACAGGGTTTACGGCATCAGGACTTTATATGAAAGCGACCGCAGAACTACAGGTTATACCCATTGGGGTTGGCGTCTCTGTCAGAAATGAAATAATCCAGGTAACCGGGTTGTTACAGCAGCGTGACCTGCTAATCGAGACACACGCTTCGGGTACCAATATAGAAGGTGAACTGTCAGATATACTGGAGGCAGTAGAACAAATTCATGCGGCGCTGCATAAACAGGGAACTGTCCGGCTGGTGAGTTATCTTAAGCTTGAAACCCGGACTGACAAAACACCAACGCTTGCAGGTAAGCGCCTTTAACCGCCCGGAAATAAATCTGCACAACCATCCTTAGCCACGAGAATAAAAATATGCATATAGAATTCTACGGTGCCACCAGTGGCATTACCGGTTCCTGTCACATCCTGCGTACTGAGGATCACCTGATCCTGCTGGACTGTGGGCTTATTCAGGGGCGCAAGGCGATCGAAGCATTAAACCGTGAACCTTTTCCATTTTCCCCGGACGAAATCAGCGCGGTGGTTTTGAGTCATGCGCATATTGATCATTCCGGACGCCTGCCGCTGTTGATCAAGCAGGGCTATACCGGTCCGATCTATGCGCAAAATGCAACAGCAGATCTGTGTGACATTATGTTGCAGGATTCTGCCTATTTACAGGAACGTGATGCGCAGTACGAAAACAAATGGCGGAAAAGAAAAAACAAGCCGGAAATAGAAGCGCTTTATTCTGTGAATGATGCACGCGCTGCACTAAAGCAGTTTAGTGGACTGCGTTATAAGGAGAAAAAGGAAATCCTGCCAGGTGTTGCCATCCGTTTTCAGGACGCTGGACACATTATGGGATCAAGTAATGTCGAAATCTGGTTGAGTGAAAAGGGTGTCGAGCGAAAAATTGTTTTTAGTGGTGATCTGGGTCAGTACGATACACCGATCCTGAACGACCCTGCAGTCATCGAAGCAGCGGATCACGTCATCATTGAGAGCACCTATGGAAACCGTACTCACCGCGATAAGGAACATACCATCAAGGAGATGGGTGAAATTATCAGCGCGGCCCAGCACCAGGGGGGTAATCTGTTAATCCCGGCATTTGCCGTGGGGCGGACTCAGGAAATTCTCTATTTTTTGGGTACCCATTACGACGCATGGGAGCTGGATCGCTGGGAAGTCTTTCTCGATAGCCCGATGGCGATCAAGGCCAGTAAAGTGTACTGGGAGTACCCGCACCTGTATGACGAAGATGCTACGCGCCTGCGCCGTAAGGTCAATGAGATGCCCAGGCTCAAAAGCCTGCATGTCACCGCCTCGGTTGAAGACTCGATGGCTATCAATAATATCAAGAGCGGTGCAATTATTATTGCCGCCAGCGGCATGTGTACAGGTGGCCGGATTGTGCATCACCTTAAGCGTAATATTTCCCGCGAAGGTGCGCATATCATGATAGTTGGTTATCAAGCGCAGGGTACACTGGGTCGCAAGCTGGTCGATGGTGATGCTGAAGTTAAAATCCACGGAGAATATTTCCAGGTGCGTGCAAAAATACACACCGTGGGTGGCCTGTCGGCACATGGTGACGTCGATGACATGATGCGTTGGGCGGGTAATTTTAAAACCCGGCCCTTCGTACACGTTGTGCATGGTGAACCACAGGTCAAACAGGATTTTCGCGACCGGCTGGAGCAAAAGTTAGGATATAAAGCAGATGTGCCGGAGCAGGGTGAAATACTGGAGTTAAGTAAATAGCCTGTTAGACTTGCAGGCCTGAAATCAGGTTATTACAGGAGGCACAGCATGGGGCAGAATATAAGAGTGCGGAATACTAAAATCAGTATTGTTAACAAAATTCCCTGGACATTTCTGATCATTGGCTATCTTGTGGTGGCGTATCACCTGAAGCAGGATTTGAAGGGTGTGCCTGGCTATGTGTTTATAGGTCTGGCCGTCATTGTCCTGTTCCTGGAATTTTTTAAATCCGGCGACATCAGTACCGCAACATTTTTATCGGATACCTTTTATGCCGTACTGGGGGTCATTATTGCCACCGTCTTATTGTCCTATTTGTATTTCAGACTGGACCAAGATCCAACTTTCTATCACTGGTTTGGTTATGCCATCCTGGTAGGTGATGCCATTATGAGTCCGTTTAATGCGTTCCGTACCGCGTTGCGAAATTTTGGCGTGGGTGGTTGATTGATTATTCAGCTTGCCCCTTCCCGCGAATAAGCCGGCAGCATTTCGATGCTGCCATATCACAAGCTGATCAAGCAGGCCGCCCCGGCTTGTCTAATGGGTAACGCTGAAGCCTGGCCGGTTTCGGCGGTGCTCCTACAGGCATTTACGAATATAACAGAGGTTCTCTAAATAACACTGTAGATGCAATACTGAGTATATCGATGTGGCTTAATATTCATTTGAAGACCGCATGGTGAATACCCTGCATTGCAATGAATTGAGCGGATCGTAAAATAGAAATAAAAGCAGAAACGGGGCCTTACAATGCAATATTGTGCGCGATTGCAAGACTCTGTTACTCTTGAACTTAAAATAATTCAAAATTTTCGTGTTCTCAGTGGTCAATAATCGCGAAACTTTGTAATAAAAAATCCAACTTAGGACGTTTACATGCGCGAAGCTCCTCAGAATGGAATTAAAGGCCTTAAGCATTGGCGTTATGATCTACTTGCAGGCATGCAGGTGGCGTTGGTGTCACTCCCCCTTTCCCTTGGCATTGCCATCGCTTCAGGCGCGCCGCCGATTACCGGGCTGGTCTCAGCCATCATTGCAGGACTTATTTTTCCCTTTCTCGGCGGCGCCTATGTCACGATCAGTGGTCCCGCCGCCGGATTGGCGCCGGCATTGCTTTCGGGCATGCTGGTGCTGGGCGGAGGTGACTTGGCGGCAGGTTATCCATTATTGCTTGTAGCCATCTGCTTCACCGGTCTGGTACAGGTTGTACTCGCGTTTTTCAAGGCTGGACGCTTTGCCATTTTTCTGCCCGTTACCGTGGTGGAAGCCATGCTTGCGGCCATTGGCCTGATTATCATCATCAAGCAGATACCGGCTTTAATGGGCGTCTTTATGCCGGCTACTAAAAGCATGCTGGCGTCTATCGGCCAACTGCCTCAGGCGGTATTGCAGATGCAATGGCAGGTTTTTTTCATCGGTGCTGTGAGCCTGTTTTTAATGTTCTATTTGAATCGTGCACGCCACGAATGGATGCGCAAGATGCCAGCAGCGTTATGTGTCGCGCTGTTGGGTATCGTATTAGGATACCTTTTCAATCTCGATCCCAAATTTCTCATCACTATGCCCGAAGATATTCTGCATGGCGGCATAACCCTGCCTGATTTCGGCCAGGTTTTCAGTCGGCCAGATTTGTGGTGGGGGCTTTTTGTGGTCGTGGTTACCCTCACGCTTATTGACGGTGTCGAGTCGCTCGCGACGATCAAGGCGGTGGATAAACTCGACCCCTTTCAGCGTAAATCGGATCCCAATGTGACGCTGCGGGCAATGGGTGTTTCCAATACCTTGTCGAGTATTGCAGGTGGCTTGACCATCATCCCCGGTGGCATAAAAAGCCGCGTCAATATCGATGCTGGTGGCCGCACCTTGTGGGCGAACTTCTATAATGCGGTTTTCCTGTTGATCTTTTTATTCCTCGCAACGGACGTTATTGCCCGGGTTCCGCTGGCGGCGATCGCGGCTATTCTTATTTATGTTGGTTGGCGTTTGTGTGAGTACAAGGTGTTCACCAAAACCTATGCCATTGGGCGCGATCAAATCGTGATTTTTTTGATCACGGTCATCGCTGTGCTCTGTACGGATTTGTTGATGGGTATATTTATTGGCGTGCTCGCCGAGGTGATGATGTTGTTGTATCTATTGACGCCATCATTCCGCTACGTGTTGAGCGGCCGGCTGAGTTACAAACAAGCGGCCTCACTATTGTGGACCAACCTGTGCGATTTGTTCCGAACACCGGTAATTAACATCAAGCAATCCGAGCGCGAAGGACAGCCTCACTATCAATTGTCGCTATCCTCTGTGGTGTGTTTCAATCTGCTACCGCTGGATAAGATACTGAACAGTTTGCCGGGCAATGCGGGTGTCAGCCTGGAAATAACAGAGTCGGGTCGGATTATTGACCACACCGGAATGGAATATCTGCATCAGTTTCAGGAGGAGTGCCTGCATGACGGGCGATTCTTCGAGCTTGCGGGAATGGACAATTTTTTCCAATTCACCAATCATTCCCTCTCCGCACGTATCCATGACGCCAAACTCGTCAAAGAGCAAACCAGGAGCACGTATCGTGAACTGGAGATGCAGGCGTTGGCAAAACACTATGCGCTGGATTTTTCGCCGGCAACGACCAGTGTTCTGGATAAACACGACTTTGTCTATTTGCGTCGCGGCACCGACAAGCAGGAAAGCAATGTGATGGCGGGCGTCTATCGCGACTGTGAGCTTAAGCTATTTGATTACAGCCATACCGCAGCGCCAGATTATGCCAAGCACTCGCATACATTGATCGAGCTGCGCTGCCAACCGTGCGAGAATGCGCTGCCCGACTTTGTGGTCGCGCCGGGCCACTACCTGGCTAGATATCTGGTTGAGTTTGACGAGATCAATGTGCCGGAACGGGGGGCGCTACCCGATGTCTACCGCGTTTACGGCCGTGAAGGTGGCGATCCCGTGCCGGCCATACCGCCCAGACTCATCGACTTTTTAGCGACGCATCATGATTTTTATGTAGAAGTGAAAAACGGTGTGATGCTGGCCTTCCGGCAGAACCATGAATTGCTCGGTGCAGGCGATATTGCCGTGTTGTTTGAGTTGGCAGAATTGCTGAGTGACTTTTGCGCGGCACAGTCCAAGTAGCCGCTGGTGATTGGTCGGTAGCTGGACAGTAGGGTATTTAATTAAATTATTGACTATCAATTAGTTGCGAGCTATAAAAGGGCTGGATTCTTAGCTTGTTGCGTATGGGAAGTATATCCCATACCCTGTTTTGTACTAAAAATATAAATATATTTGCGCAAGATTGCTGAGCATGCAAAAGACTAAACTGAAAAACGCGTTATACGCCTCGATTGCAAGAATACTCACACCTTTAATTCGTATTCTTTTACGTAATGGTGTTTCAGCGGATGCTTTTTCTGAGATCAGTAAGCAGGTTTTTGTCAATGTGACGGAAAAAGATTTTAGAATTCCCGGGAAAGAACAAACCACCGCACGCATCGCCACGCTTACAGGTTTAAGCAGAAAAGAAGTGCTGAGATTACGTTCTCATCAAAGTGATGGACAGCCACTTGCTCTGGAGCACCACAATCGTGCGTCGCGCGTTATTAGTGCCTGGGTCAGGGAGCCGGCATTTCACGATAAAGCTGGCCGTCCGGCCGCATTACCCTTTGACGGTGTAGCAAAAAGTTTTACTGCGCTTGTAAAAAAACACAGTGGTGATATCACTGCGCGCACAATTCTGGAGGAGCTGATCCATTCGGGTGCCGTAGCAATGCTCAAGGATGAAAGAATCAAACTGGTCACTAATACCTATATTCCAAAATCAGATAACGTCGAAAAAATAAAGATTCTCGGTACCGATGTGACCGATCTGATTGCGGCCATAGACCATAATCTCGCGTGCACGCCTGAGGACGCTTTTTTTCAGCGCAAGGTTTGGTACAACAATATACCGGAAGGCCAGATCGGCAAGATGAAAAAACAGATTGCAAAGAAAGGCCAGGCGGCGATTGAAAATATTGATAGTGAAATGTCGAAATACGATCGGGATTCGAATCCCGATGTCAAAGGAAAAGGACGCAAGCGCGCCATGATCGGTATCTATTATTACGAAGAAGATTGGGAAGAAGAACAATGATAAAGACAATACTGAATTCAGCATCATGGGGGCAGCTGGTCTTATTTCTGGCTATTTTTAACCTGGCGGGTTGTGGTGGAGGTGGAAAATCCTCTGGCTCATTTGCTTTAGGTGAAGGTGGCACCAGTGGCACAGGCGTATTTGCCGCAAGTGTTGCTAAAGGCACGATCAGTAGTCTTGGCAGCCTCTCTACTGGAGGAATTAACTACAGCATTGATGCTGCAACTATCAGCTTTAACGGTCAGCCAGGGTCAGAAGTACAGCTAGAAACTGGCATGGTTGTCAAAGTTAACGGAGAAGTGAATTCGACTTCCAGTACTGGTACAGCAGACAGTATTGTATTTGCGTACAAGCTTGCAGGTTCAATTGATGCCATCAATCTTGCCACAAAAACAATTAACGTTCTTGAGCACGCGATACTGTTTGATGATTTAACGATCTTTAAAAATACATTTTCAGGCAGCTTATCTGCGGGCGATGTGATATTGGTCAGTGGCTTTACGGATACGAATGGAAAGATACTGGCTACCTATATCGAAAAACCGCTGACGATCTTCTCTGATGCCATACTTGAA
>CAYPEL010000143.1:0-6772 GCA_964409635.1 uncultured Gammaproteobacteria bacterium
CTACGTGGCTGTATTGTCATTCGTGAGTTTTGTTTTTCCAGTTTCCGGCGCCACCTGAAAATACGCAAATATTGAAAATAAAATAATCGCGATCAAATTAAATATTTTTGACCCATCACCTTCGTGCCAGTAATCAAACGCCGTCAAATTGCCGTAATTGGCGATATGAGCAAGTAAGGCTATCCGCAATGTATTTACAAAAAAGCCGAGTAGTACTGCAACTGCAATAGTGACAAACCAGCGGCTGGGTTTAATGGTTACGGTAAGCATTAGAATGATGCTCAGCCGTAATAGAAAGTCCATGTTGCGTACTGCGTCACAGCCTTCCCATATGGTAACGGTCGCATATTCCATAACGATGTCTAGGTGATTGACGCTGGTTGGCAAGCCAAACAGCGAGGTCAGATAGGCTGAAACATGTGCGGTAGGGAAGGTCATAGCATCCCAGCCAAACAACTGCAAGAACGGGTAAAGCAGAGGCGTTATCAGGGCGCGATCTGGTATGGCCAGTAGTCCAAGTATCAGAAGTGGTTTCCAGTACCTGTGAATTACCTGTTGACCGGCCTGGATAAACCAGAATGCCAGTAGCAATACAAGGGGCAGAGTGCGCGCAAAAACCGGTGGTTCTAATAGGAGATAGCCTGCAACAACCAGTACCAGGGCTAAGGTAAGAACAACAGGTAATCTGTTTTTAGAACTGCCCGCGCCAGTTTGCGGGCTGACGGGTGCATCAACCAGTATCGAGATGACGGCGAGACAGGACAGGACGGTGATTGCAAAATCACCTGAATCACCGGAAATTGAAATTGCAGTCAGCGCAATCAGTAGAAGCGCACCTGGAAATATGAAGTCTTTCCGGGCCTGCAGCAGTTTTGTCATTATTGTATTAAAAAATAAATGCTGCCATAAAGGCAGCATTTATCATAATCTTTGAATAAATTGAACGCTGTTGGCTTAGTCGTCGGATTTATTTTTACGGGCTTTCCTGCGAATCATTATGCCGCCACCTACAGCAGCCGCCAGTGCCAGTAACCCTGGGATTGGCGCGGGTGCATTTTTTGAGATCCCGCCGGCTCTATTGAAATTATTATTGTTATTAAAAATAGAATCCCACCAGTCAACTGGATTATACGATGCTGTTTGAAATGAGTGGCCTGAGTGCCAGGAATTCCCAAAGGCATGTACATTGCTGCTAGCCAGTAATATTGACGTAGAGAACAGGCTTGCCAACGCAACTGTGGTAATCTTTTTCATCGAACTTCTCCCCAAAAAATTAATACTTCATTAAACATTATTTACTACATTATCTAATGGGAAATATAACATAAAGCCCTGTGCCTGTGGAATGAGAAACACGGCTTTTAGCATAGGACTAAACTGCGGCGGTGGGTCTGAATGTGGGGGAATAGTAAAAAATGTTATGTATTTCTATTATTTACATAAGGTTAATATAATACCCTCTTGTTGGAGGGAAGGCTGATTAAGCGTGCTTCCCCGTACGGGATTGCATAGTGTTGCTTGTATATCCCGGTAATATTGGGCTATTTACCCATCAGATTTACGGCTTGTCTGTGGGGGTTGTTTCCGTATTTAACGGGGTGGGTACTACCAACGGGCATGTCTCTGCATGGTTATCACCGAGTTTTTCCCAGACGTATTCAAATGCCCGGGTACGCAGGCGGAAGAATTTGTCCGGCCCATGTGATTCGACAAAGCCCGAACGGTGCAATATATCCATGACCTGCTTTTTGGCGCGGGCGAACAAAAACTCTATGCCGAGTTCATCCAGCCGTTTGGCCAGGTCGTGCAGCATCTCTTCGCCAGTGGCGTCAATTTCGTTGATGCCTTCGGCGTCGACAATGACAAATTTAAGTTCGGGTTTGGTGGCGACGCGTTCCAGTACCTTGTCGTTGAAATAACCGGTATTGGCAAAATACAGTGGGCCATCGTAGCGGATCACGGAAATGTTCGGGCAGGTTTGCAGGTTGCGGGATTCGGCATCGCGTAGTGTGCCATCAGGGTCACGGGAAAGCACAGCAATGCGCGGCCGCATGGTTCGGTACAGGAACAGGCCCAGCGATAGTACGACGCCAGTTACAATACCGGTTTCGAGATGCGGGGCAACCAGTAGTGTGAGCGCAAAAGTTACCATCGCAACAATGCCGTCGTGCGGCTGCACCTTCCAGGCATAGCGGATAGGTTCAATTTTTATCAGATTGGTAACGGCCATCATAATGACGGCGGCTAATGTGGCTTGCGGTAAGTGGTAGAGCAGCGGTGTCAGAAACAACAGTGTAATGCCGACAACAACACCGGTTACCACTGCCGAGAACCCGGTAACTGCGCCAGAATTAATGTTAACCGCCGAACGTGAAAACGAACCGGAAACCGCATAGCCCTGAAACAGCGCCGAGGAAATGTTGCCGAGGCCTTGCCCCAGCAATTCCTGGTTGGCATCGAGCTTTTGCCGGGTGCGCGCGGCCATGGCTTTGGCGATCGAAATGGCTTCCATGAAGCCAATCACTGAAATAATGGCGGCAGTAGAGAAGAGTTGCAGTGCGACGGTGAAATCAATATCCGGTATTTTTGCTGCAGGCAGGCCATCTGGTACCACGCCGACCACCTTGCCGCCTTTTTCTTCAAACTTGAAATACCAGGAAATCAGCGTAGTGACGGCAACTGCGATCAGCACGTTGGGTAATTTTGGGGTAAATTTTTTCATCGAAATCATGATGGCCAGGGCGAATAGCGCCATGCCCAGTGTCAGCATATGGGTATCTGTTGTCGCGGCTACCAGTACATTCCAGACTGTTTCATACTGGTGTGCGGCCTTTTCTGCGGTGACGCCAAAGATTTTACTGAGCTGTGAAGTGCCAATAATAATTGCGGCGGCATTGGTGAAACCGATTACCACCGGGTGAGATAGGAAATTAACCAGAACGCCAAGTTTCAACCCACCGAGTATGAGCTGGATCACGCCGACCTGTAGCGCCAGGATGATGGCATAAGCGACGTAAAGTTCTACGTTTGCACCGGCAATCGGTTCCAGTGCGGCGGCGGTCATCAGGGAAACCACGGCGACCGGGCCGGTGGCCAGTTGCCTGGACGAACCGAATAAAGCGGCGACGATGCCGGGCAGGAAAGAGGCGTACAGGCCATAGTAGGCTGGCAGGCCGGCTAGCTGGGCGTAAGCCATGGATTGCGGAACCAAAACCAGTGCGACGGTAATGCCGGCAAGCGTGTCTGCACGTAATGTCCGGGGGTTTTTTAACTCGCCAATCCATTTAAGAAAGGGCAACAGATTGCGCCAATCCGAGGGGAAAAAGCTCTTAATATCCGGCATTTTGTTTCCAGTTGATTGTGTTGGGTAGAAAACCGCATTTTGAATAGAGCGGCTTGTAAAGCCCGCAATTCTAGCATAAAACATTGGCCGTTTTCAGGCTTGGCTGCTTTCTGAGCTGGTTTATTAAACGGGCTTTCCACTGCGATCGTGCGGATTGATTCCTATTGCAGGGCCGAATTGATTCGGCCAGCTGGCTTGCAGAGGCATGGCCACGCCGCCAGGAAAATAAGAGCTGTTTTGGCTGAATGAATTCGGCCCTACAGACAGAGCTGTTTTTTGTCTAAAATGTACGGCTTAATAGATTCGATTGCATAGGTACCGTGATGGCTGAAACAATTTTTCACAAAATCGTTGCTGGAGAAATACCTTGTTACAAGGTATACGAAGATGAGCAGGTGCTGGCTTTTCTCGACGTATTCCCTTTGTCAAAAGGGCATACGCTAGTCATTCCCAAAGTACACGCAGCAACGCTCGACCAACTGGATGATGTGCATGCGGCAGCTATTGGGCGCGCTTTGCCGAAAGTGGCAAAAGCCGTCATGCAGGCTACTGGTTGCAAGGATTACAACATACTACAGAATAACGGCGCGGCTGCGCATCAGGCGGTGTTCTGGGTACATTTTCATATTATCCCGAAAATGCCGGACGGTAGCGGGCTGGGAATCGATTGGAATGCCGGTAAATTAGCGGACGCTGCAGCCAAGGATCTGGTGCAATCCATTACACAACATCTCCACCCATCGTAGGGTGCCGCAGCGAATGGTGGGTTTCACACCCACCCTTGGGAATTTACAACACACGCTATCGTAGGGTGGGAGAATCCCACCAAATGCCGCTAAAAAAAGGCAGTGCTCCTACCTCTCCCACCCTACGTTTCTACTAATATTTCAGGTCTGCACAGGCTTGAATACTCGGACGGAAAAGTGAATAAAGTAAAGCTCATCACAGCTGATTTACTCAGCCAGCTTGGCGGCAAGGCGGCCGCGTCAACAAGGCGCCGCGCCAACCATAATATCCACCCGCAACTCAACGACCCGGTACAGCGTTTTTTCAATGCCATGCAACCAGGCACCTATGTCCGGCCGCATCGCCATACCGATCCGGAACGTTGGGAATTATTTTTGATCCTCAGCGGTCATGTGTCCGTCCTGTTATTCGATGATCAAGATAGAGTTTCAGACCGTTATGAACTGCAAGCGGGTGGCTCGATGTTGGGGCTCGAAATTCGGCCAGGGCAGTGGCATACGCTCGTGGCAATGCAGCCATCCATACTTTTTGAACTTAAGGAGGGGCCATATAACCAGTTGACAGATAAGGACTTTTCAATCTGGGCGCCAGATGAGACCCATCCTTCAAAGGAAGCTGTCGAGGCCTGGTACCGGGTTGCCAGAATTGGTCAAAGGTATCAGAAATAACACCAAGCCTATTGGCTGCTTTACGCCACAAATGAGAATAATTATAATTTAGTTTCGATTAATTATTAGCTCGTAGTCTGTCCATGAAGAAGCTCTTGTTTGCCCTGTCCCTGTTTTTTTCAGCGCTGTTACCTGTTCACGCCAGCGTACAGCAATTGCTGCAACTGGTGGATTATCTGGGGGTGGACTACCCGGAAGCTATTCAAGATGGTGTGGTGGTCAATGCGGCTGAATACCAGGAAATGCTGGATTTCTCCGCTGGTATCCTGCAGCAGGTTGAACAGCTGCCGGAACATGCCGGTAAAGGTAAATTAATCGAGCAGGCGCAGCAATTATCCGGGCTGGTTAACCAGCGTGTACCGGCAACTCAGGTTGCAGCGCTGACCGGCGCCATGCGTGTTTCGCTGATTAAAAATTACGAAGTGACGGTAGTGCCCCGCAAAGTGCCTGATCTCCAGCATGGTCAAACCTTGTTCAGTGATAATTGCGCAGCCTGTCATGGCGCGGAGGGCCTGGGTGACGGAGCGCAAGGTATCAATATGCAGCCGCCACCCACTGATTTTACCGAAGTTGAGCGCTATCGTCAGCGAACGCTATACGGACTTTATAACACCATAACCCAGGGTGTTGATGGTACCGGCATGCGCGGCTATGGTGAGTTGCCGGATCATGATCGCTGGTCTCTAGCCTTCTATGTTGGGCAACTGGCCGTTCATCAGGGTGAGGTGACGGCAGGTGAAACTGAGATAAACAATGCCCCGGAGCATGGGCTGTCCAGTATGGAAACGCTGACTGTCACCACACCAGCAGAAGCGGAAACACAGTATGGTTCTGTTGGCGCCTCAATGATGGCTTACCTACGTTCTAATCCGGATAAACTGGGCGGGGTTGTAAACTCGCCGCTGCAATTCTCCAGGGATCGGCTTGCGGACAGTCTTGCTGCCTATAAAGCCGGTGATAAAAAACTGGCTTATCAAATTGCAGTCGAAGCCTATCTTGAAGGTTTTGAACTTGTGGAGCAGGGGCTGGATGCCGTCGATGGTGATCTGCGGCTTGCTATAGAGAAGGCCATGACGACTTTGCGCAATAACATGCGTGTCGGTAAACCGGTTGCAGAAGTTTCGACTAGTGTGGCGCAGGTTGATGCGCTGCTCTTGCTGGCGTCAGATCGTCTTAGTAGCCGGAGCCTCTCAGGTAATGCTGCCTTCGCCGCTGCATTATTCATTTTGTTACGGGAAGGGCTGGAAGCACTATTGGTGGTTGCTGCACTGGCCGCTTTCTTGCTGAAGACCAACCGCAAGGATGGCATGCGTTATCTGCACGCCGGCTGGGTGGGTGCGCTGTGTCTGGGGTTTTTAACCTGGCTGGCTTCCGTCACGCTGATCAATATCAGCGGCGCCAGCAGAGAGATTACCGAAGGCGTTGCCGCCTTACTGGCAGCAGCCGTCCTGCTCTACGTTGGCTTCTGGCTGCACGACAAAACCCACGCGGCCCAGTGGAAGCGTTTCATAGATGATCGGGTCAAACAGGCTTTGTCGTCTGGAACACTGTGGGGAATCGCGGGCCTGTCCTTTATTGCAGTCTACCGCGAAGTATTTGAGACTATCCTGTTCTATCAGGCGCTCTGGATGCAGGTCGACACGGCGGGTGAAAGTATGGTGCTGAGTGGTTTTGGTGTCGGCGTATTCTTGTTGGCAATTCTTGGCTGGCTGGTGATCAAGTACAGTGTCAAACTACCGTTACGGCAGTTTTTCTCCCTGTCTGGGCTGTTGATGTTTGTGTTGGCGATTATTTTTGCTGGTAAAGGTGTCGCCGCTTTGCAGGAAGCGGGTTATATCCCGGTCAGCCCTGTTAATTTCCCGCGCATTGACCTTCTGGGTATCTATCCCAATCTTCAAGGTCTGCTGTTACAGGCCGCTCTGTTGGTGCTAGGGCTTTACCTGTTTTACGGTATGCGCGGCAAGCACCGGGCGATGACCGCACCCTGACCTGTTTTTCAGGTAAACTGCGTTGC
>CAYPEL010000144.1:0-6703 GCA_964409635.1 uncultured Gammaproteobacteria bacterium
ATAACAACGTTCAAAGGCTGAAAATGCTGGCCCAAGCATAGCGTAAACTGTGGTTTTATTTATTCGTTTTCAATCAAGATGAAAATCGCTTATGTAATGTCCAGGTTTCCCAAGCACACGGAAACCTTCATACTGTATGAGATGCTTGCAATTGAAGAGCAGGGTGTACCTGTCGACGTCTATCCGATGTTAAAGCAGCGCGACGCTGTCGTGCATCAGGAGGCGCTCGCCCTTGTCAAGCGTGCGCGCTACATGCCGTTTATTTCGTTACCGATAATTTCCAGCAATATCGCAGCTATAAGGCGTAATGCAACATTGTACTTTGGTACCTTGTTTGAAGTGCTGCGCGGGGCCTTTGGGAATACCTATTTTCTGATTGGGGCTATCAGCGCGTTTCCCAAGGCGGTCCACTTTTCAAAAATGATGGCCGAGGAACAGGTTACTCACGTTCATGCACATTTCTCGAACCACCCGGCGGTTACCGCCCTTATAGTTCACAGACTAACAGGTATACCGTTTAGCTTTACCGCGCACGGGCATGATATACACAAAGACAGGACGATGTTGCGGGAAAAGATAGCGGCGGCTGCCTTTGCTGTAACAGTATCAGTCTATAACAAGTCAATCATGGCGAAGGAGTGCTCGCCGGAGGATGACAGTAAAATCCATGTCCTCCACTGCGGTGTAGATACCCGTCTTTTCAAAGTACCAGTAAAACCCGATCAGGAGGCGGTAATTAACATCATATGCGTTGCTTCTCTGCTGGAGGTAAAGGGGCACACTTATTTGATACAGGCATGTAAACTACTACGGGGCAGGGGAAAAAATTTCTCCTGCCACTTGGTAGGAGAGGGAAAATATCGCGCCCGGATAGAAAAGGAAATAAAGCAGTCCGGGCTTGACGACCACATCAAGCTTCATGGTGCATGCACACAGTCACATGTTCGTGAGTTACTTATGATATCTGATATATTTGTACTGGCGAGCATACCTACCCGCCAGGGCGATCGTGAAGGCATACCGGTCTCATTAATGGAAGGTATGGCGGTTGGCCTCCCTGTTGTCGCCAGCAATATTTCCGGCATTCCGGAACTGGTGGAAAACGGGTTATGCGGATTTCTCACTCCGCCCAGAGATGTTAATGCCCTGGCGAAAAGCATCGGCGTCTTGATTGAGGAAAGCTCACTTAGAAGGAAAATGGGAGCAGCAGCCCGGGAGGTAATCCTCAGAGATTTTAATCTCGAGTCCAATGCAAGGCAGTTAATACATATGTTTCAGGCAGCATGCACCGGCAATTCCCGCTAAATGGGTTTATGCACATGAAAACAGATAGCAGACTACGCGTACTTACCTACCACAGGATCGCCAGGCCGGAGCTTGTTTACCCTTTGGACCCGCGTCTCGTTAGCGCTACCCCAGAGATGTTTGCCCGGCATATGAAGTGGCTTGTAAAACACTATCACGTAATCGATATGCCATCTGCTGTTGAGGCATTTATTTCCGGGGCTCCTCTTCCACAACGAGCAGTACTGATTACCTTTGATGATGCCTACCCTGACTTTCTTGAGCATGCTTGGCCGGTATTACGTACATTACAATTACCAGTCACCCTTTTTGTGCCTACCGCGTTTCCAGACCAGCAGGAGCCCGGATTCTGGTGGGACCGTTTGTATGCGACTACGCTCGCTTCAACAGAACCGGAAATAACAGACATGCAACTCGGGCGGCTGCCGCTTCATACGCGACAGGATCGCGAGTGCAGTGCGCGGATCATGCAGAACCATGTAAAATCATTGCAACACACCGAGGCCATGACGTGGGTCGATGATGTTTGCCGACGGCTTGCAAGTCAGGAAATTGTGACACCCGCTACTTTGGGCTGGGATGAGCTCAAGTTACTCTCTGAGGAAGGCGTCACGATTGGCTCACACAGTCGTACGCACCCATTGATGACGCGTATAAGCGATGAACAGGTGCGCGAGGAAATTTCAGGTTCGCAGCAGGAAATAGAGAATAAGCTGGGAAAGAAACTTCCGATTATTTGTTACCCGGCTGGCGCATATAACGAGACAACCTGCAGTATTGCCAAAGATGCAGGCATCGTGCTTGGGTTCAGTACCAGGTTGGGCCACAACCATGTTGGTTCCTGCGACCCCCTATGTCTGCGGCGTATCAGTATGACGCAGCGTACAACGCCTCTGATCCTGCGCGGCCGCCTGTCCCGAATAGGCATCTACGCGGATATCTTGCGCCATACCGTGAAGCAAAAACTAAGAAGCCTTTAAAGGCACGTATAAAATTGGTTCTTCGCCTGGCTTGTAAGGTCGATTTCGTTCGACCGGCAACCTGGATCATCTGACATCAGACGGTGGCATGGGAGGACCGACCGTATCATCAATCGAATGCGTCCAGTCAGTCCAGCCTACCATCTTGCCCGGGCTGACCGGCGATACCTCTGGAAAATTCATTCCGTAGCGCTTGTTGATAATCCATACCTGCCATCTGTCGTCTCCCTCGGCCGGGTAGTTCTTGCCATCTTCAAAGGTCGTATTGTAGAGCCACTCTACCGCCCTGAGAATCGCTCGGTCCTCCCACTCAAAAGCCGGGAAACCGGCCCGGTGCAGCATCTCCGCCGCCGTAACTGCACCTTGAAGACCTTCCCACTGGTAGCCGGTCTTACAGGGCGGCCACGCAAAGGAACCACAGCGCCGCGCATCATCGGGCAACACGCCATCTATGTTACGACCGTTCCTGGTGCTCCCCCTGGGATTGATTCCAACAGGTCTGGCCTCATCCATCTGCCAGGACAACGCGCCGTATTTAAATCCCGCATAAGAAGATCGGTCTCCCAGCCAGCCCTTGAAAACCTGCGCCGCACGCTCAAGATCATTCCGGTCACCCAAGTAAAGGTCCATGGCTATCCGGCTGGCTGAACCATGAGTTCCCCAGTTGTTCGGACGCCGCTCCTGAAGTTCCACAATACTACCGAGCCCTCTCTCAGTGTCGGCATATCGCGCAGCACTCAACCAGGGCCTGAATACCTGCTGGTCAAATACATGATCATAGGACTGAAGGTCAATCAAATCTGCCGCGATCGCATAACTGCCCAACGCGCGCAAGGCCCCCAGTGCAATCCAATCCAGACTCCGGGAAACAGGATGGTTCTCTACCAGCCGCTGAAGAGTACTACGAACCTCGGCAGCAAAGCGCGGATCCCCGGTGCGCGCATAAACCAGCGCCTTTGCCATCGTGTATACATCAGTTTTATCGTTCTGGTTCCTCAAATCAGGGTTTCCGGTACTGTTCCGGCCTGCTGTGTATAAATTTTCCCAGGCATCACCACTAATCGGCAGACGATCAAGCTCAGCCTTGGTGATCCATATCGCAGGACCGGCCTGCACATGAGCCATCATGCCCGAAATTAATAACAGGGCCTCGGCTATTCTAAAAATATTTTTCATCATAAAATTGTTAATGGGTCAAATCAGGCCGACAATTCAATTCAGATATATTCATTTCGCTATCTTGCGACGAGGGGCACTACATTTGGATTATGCATCCACTCCGATGACCTGGATTACTGTGACGATTCCAAACTGAAGTTGTACGGCTCGCTGACTCGAGCAGGGTTTCAATTAATCGCACAAGTTCGGTCTTTGGATCTCGGTAGTCAAACTTGTTGCTTTTATATCGGAAAGGTATATTGCCATCACCGCTGTGGACTCCAGAGCGCAACACGTTTACCCGTGATCAAATTATACAGGGCAACCAGGGCAGCCAGGTTAGCCAGGCAAAAGAAGAAGGGCAGGTAAAAAATCTTTTGCTGTCCGATAGTCCTGTTTCTGAGTAAGAAACTGACGGCAGCCCAGGCATAGAATCCAGTCTGCAGCAGCAGCGCCACAAGGTAAAAAGTGTGCTCATTAACCAGAAAGAAGCTGGAAACAAACAGTAGCACCAGGAAAACTGGAACCAGCCTGCGGGAGACTTTATGCGAAAACAGGGTAAGCGAGTAGAAGCCGTAGCGAAACGGGTTTAACATTTTTTTTCGCAGCATCACGCTGCGCAAGCCGCGATTTATGATTCGCACCTTGCGACCGAATTCCTTGCCCGCATGCCCTGCAGGCGGTTCGTTTGCTCGCGCCTCGGGTTCATAAATCAGGCGGTAACCCTGCTCGACCACGCGGGTGGATATTGCAAAGTCATCAGTCACCGCCGCCGACCCAGGCGTCTGAAACAGGTTCTTGCGTATTGCATAGATTGCGCCATCAGCAGAAACAATGCTCCCGCTACGGCTTTCCAGAATCTTGAGCCACTTGTCGTATCTCCAGTACATCTGTTCCCCCTGCGTGCTGCTATCACCGACTGCGAGTTTGGCATGTACCTGATTACCGCACACCCCCCCCACACCATCGTCAGCGAAGTTTCGGACCATCATGTGCAACGCCCGGGGCTCGAACATGGTGTTGGCATCCGAGAATACCAGAATTTTCCCGGTGCATGCTTCAACCGCATCGTTTAGCGCAAATACCTTTCCTCGCCTGGGTAAATCCAGACACCTTACGCCCGCATTGGCGTAGTTACCGGCTATCTCTACCGTTTTATCGCTTGACCCGTCAGATGCCACGATAATTTCCAGTGACCCTGGCGGATACTCCAGGGCCAGGGCATTGTCCAGCTTCGCGGCAATAGACTTTTCTTCATTATAAGCAGTAATGATCATGCTTACTGCGGGTGTAATCGCGCGCTTGTCAACGCTGGCATTAATCACGCGACTGATAATAATCAGTATTAGGGGGAATATCAGGTAAGGGTAGAAAACCCCGGTAACCGAGGTCCAGAAGAGTACCCAGGCAAGCATATTAGTAGGCCCCCCCGTTGGAAATCATGCAGATGAAGGTACCCAGAAAAATACTGAAATCCATTCCGATGGAACAATCGCAGATATATGTAAAATCAAGTCGTGCATGATCATCGAAGTCAGAGTCACTTACGATGGTAGGTTAAAACCAGGAGCGGGGCACAAGATTCTATCATCATAAAATATGAGGTAAGCAGACCTGCGTTAAACGGTATTTGCAGCTGTTGGCATGTTGGGAGGTTCGTCCATATTATTTTCCGATTGTTTCAATGCAAAATAGATGGCCCCCTGGGAGAGTACAAGCGACAATAACATGAACTTATGATAAAGCCCACTGAGCGTTATCAGGAATATCATTAAGGTCAAAAATCCTATACGTTGACTAGCCGCAAGGTTAGCAAATTCAACCTCCCCCCTGGCTAAAAACATTCGCTCGGCAACGCGAAAGTTTTGCACTGCGCGAATATTCAGCGCCATAAACAGCAAAAATCCGAATATGCCCGTACCGACCAGGACTTCCAGGTAGGTATTATGGGCTCTCCTTGCTCTATCGGCATGTCCGCGAGAAAACTTACGGGAGATTTCGGATTTTTCATAAATATCGATGAAAGTCCCTGGGCCAGAACCAAGAAGGGGATTACGCGCTATGGCATCCCCACCCACGATCAGGTAGGAGTACCGCCGGTTCAGGGAATTATCTTCCCAGCTAAGCAGACTGAGTTGGCGATCCCAGAAGTTTTCTGGTGCCGTGAAAATCGTCAACCCGAAACCGCAAAAAACCAACAAAAAAAAGAAACCCAAAATCCTGGGACGCAAATATCTACGGTAATGATGAATTAGCAACACGAAACTGATAATCATCGTAAGAAATCCGCTCCTTGAAAAGGTTGCAGTAACTGTCAGTAGCATTATGGGTATTATCAAAAACATCAAGATTTTTTCACCTGGCGACCCTGGATAAAAAGCCCTGTGAATTGCAAATGGGAGCGTGAATAGGATCATCATGGAAAGATTATTTGGATCGAGTGCTCCCCCGGTAGAACGGGTGAGATCACCTGAAAGGTGTATCTGGGAAAACAGCGACCAGCCAAAATAATAACCCCCAAAAGCCAGAGTCGTACTCAACCCCACACTCCAGATCACTAAATTCGGAATGTGAGTCTTGAAAGAATCTGGGGTTAAACAAAGCATGCCGATAAAAACAAAACCATAACCGGCAACAAGTAGCAAAAGTTGTGATTTGGCTGTATCAGGATATTCGGCAAATAATGCCGACAGTATACTGGCGATAACATAGAGCCCTATTAAGGGCCAGAGATTGGATCGTGACACTGGGGGTAGTCGTTTTTCTTTGACAAAATTGAACGCAAAAACTGCAATTACGACTAAAGAAACCACCCATGGAATATTAACAGGGCCAATTTTTCGAAAAGCAGCGAATGGTATCAATAACACGATGAGATAGAACCCAATGGCCGGGTTCTTAAAAAGCCAGAACGCGGCGATCAAGGCCACCGCTGGAGCAGGCGCGAAATAATAATAGGGAGTGAACAGCAGAAACGCTGACACCATAACTGTAATTAAGGCTACGCCCTTCATATCCTCACTTTTAAATGGTTAGTGCCAGATCCATCATATGAGACCATTAACAACCCCCGCATGATACTGTTTTTCAGAAAATACCGATATATGAAATAGCGATTAGATGGAGAAATGGCCGAATAACTGAAGATGTAGGCATATATGAAAGAGTAGCCTTTGACAAAGAATGCCAGTATCATGCGCGCGCTGAGTATAGGCCACATAAACACCCTTCTCTCCAAAATCAAGAAGTATCGAGGGGTC
>CAYPEL010000145.1:0-6650 GCA_964409635.1 uncultured Gammaproteobacteria bacterium
GCCGTGAACGTTGACAAACTGACTGAACCCGTCATTATCATGTTGAAGGACTACTGATCCCGGACTACCCGCACCGCGAGCTGTAGATCCTGCCAGGCTTTGCGTTTTTCCTGCGGCGAGCGCAACAGGTAAGCCGGGTGGTAGGTTGCTATAACAGGAATACCCGTTGCACCTAAATAATGCATCTGGCCACGCAACTTGCCAATCGGCGTATCGGTTTTCAGCAGGTTCTGTGCGGCGATACGCCCCACTGCCAGAATCAACTTAGGCTGAATCAAGGCTATTTGCCGAAGTAAATAGGCTTCACATTGAACGACTTCATCCGGCTTCGGATCGCGGTTGTTTGGCGGTCTGCATTTTAAGATGTTCGCGATATAAACCATATCACGCGTTAACCCTATCGCTTGCAGCATGGCAGTTAATAGCTGCCCCGCACGGCCAACGAAAGGCTCGCCCTGCAAGTCCTCATCTTTTCCCGGCGCCTCACCAATAATCAACCAATCCGCAGTCTGATTACCCACACCAAAAACGGTTTGTGTCCTGCTCTGATGAAGTTCACAGAGTGTGCACTGGGATACTCGAGAGTCCAGTTCAGGCCAATCTAATTGCTTGCAGGGGACTGCTTCGGCAAGCCGCTGGATTTCAGGCGCAGGAGAAGCAGGCACTGTCACCTGGCGTGGATGACTGCCACGCAACTGCCAGGCCTGGATGCCCATAGCCTGTAGATATTGTTGTTGTAGTTGTTTGTCCAAAGTCAGGCCTTCCCAGGCTAAACGTCGCCTGATTGTGGATGCGCCCGCGACGCCGGCTGAATCAACTTATTTAACGCGTTGATATAGGCACGAGCAGACGCGATCACAATATCAGTATCCGCCCCTTGTCCGTTGACGATACGCCCCGCCTTTTCGAGGCGTACGGTCACCTCACCTTGGGCATCGGTACCACTGGTGATGTTGTTGACCGAATACAGTTGCAACTCAGTCCCGCTCTCCACGACAGCTTCAATCGCTTTAAAAGCGGCATCAACGGGACCACCACCCGGGGCGCTGGATTGTTTTTCCTCACCATCAATGCTAATTGTGATGACGGCATTTGGTGTTTCACCCGTCTCAGAGCACACTTTGAGGGCAATAAGTTTAAACCATTCATCTTCAGCGGCGAGATTTACTTCAGTCACCAAGGCTTGCAAATCTTCGTCAAAGATTTCGTGTTTTTTATCCGCGAGAACCTTGAAGCGGGAAAATGCATCATTCAGGGCTTCTTCGGAGGCAAACTCTATTCCGAGCTCTCCGAGCCGGCTACGGAATGCATTACGCCCCGAGTGTTTGCCTAACACGATCCGGTTATACGACCAGCCTACGTCCTGAGCACGCATGATTTCGTAAGTCTCACGGCTCTTGAGTACGCCATCCTGGTGTATACCCGATTCATGGGCAAATGCATTCGCACCGACGATCGCTTTATTCGGCTGAACAGCAAATCCTGTGATACCGGAGACAAGCCTCGAACAAGTAACAATTTGTGTCGTATCCAAGCGGGTGTCACAGGAAAAAACGTCCTTCCGGGTACGCACGGTCATAGCAACTTCTTCCAGCGCCGCATTTCCGGCACGCTCACCCAACCCGTTGATCGTGCATTCCACCTGGCGCGCCCCGTTCAATACGGCAGATAAGGAGTTTGCCACTGCCAGACCCAGATCATTATGGCAATGTACGGAAAAAACCGCTTTGTCCGCGTTAGGCACCCGCTCTATCAAGGTCTTGATCAAGTCACCAAACTGATGGGGTACGTTATACCCTACGGTATCGGGAATATTGACTGTGTTGGCACCGGCATCGATGACGGCTTCTAACACACGGCATAAAAAATCTGTCTCCGAGCGGCCTGCATCTTCCGGCGAAAACTCGACATTGTCAGTATATTTCCGGGCGCGCTTGACCGCATGCACCGCCTGTTCCAGCACCTGATCCGGCTGCATACGCAGTTTCATTTTCATATGGATTGGCGAGGTAGCAATAAAGGTATGGATACGCGCAGACTCCGCAGCTTTCAGCGCTTCACCGGCGCGGTCAATATCCTTATCCAGAGCGCGCGCAAGGCCACAGACTGTAGACTCCCTGACCGCCTGTGCAACTGCCT
The DNA here is from genome assembly GCA_964409635.1 of uncultured Gammaproteobacteria bacterium. GTDB lineage: Bacteria > Pseudomonadota > Gammaproteobacteria > DSM-19610 > DSM-19610 > CAYPEL01. Next base: position 2,140 of record CAYPEL010000145.1, read on the forward strand.
GTACCGCGTCAAAATCACCCGGACTGGCAACCGGAAAGCCAGCTTCAATAATATCCACGCGCATCCGCTCCAACGCCTTGGCGATGCGGACTTTTTCGTCTTTAGTCATGGATGCGCCGGGGCTTTGTTCCCCGTCACGCAAGGTGGTATCAAAAATAATTAATTTGTCAGCACTCATGCTCGACTCCACACCGGACATATCCGGTCATTGCACTGAAAGCATACCAGAGCGGTATACGATCTGCGTATAAATCTTGAGTTGGTTCGGGTGGTGCGTATTGATACCCCGCCGGGCGTATTTTAGTCTCTGCCCGCAGGCAGCAGTCGTAGCGATAGCAACAGGAGATCGCCGGATAGAATCCGGGAAATAGGTGAGAAAAGCTGTCTGCTTTTATTACTCATAATTTAAGTATCGGTGCTAGCCTGTAAAACTATAACAAAAGCTGCATAAATTCAATACCTATAAACCCTGAAACGCGATTACCTGGCGGGTATCATCAACCTGGTGCCTTCGCTCACGTCGTCGGGGCTGCTGAGCACATCCTGATTTGCATTAAATATTTCTACATAGGCGCTAGAATCACCAAACACATCAAAGGCGATAGAGGATAATGAATCGCCCGCTTTTACTATATAAAAAAACTCGCCAGGCCCATTTGAGGCTACTGTCAGCGAATCAGGCACGGTTGATCGATAGGGAAGATTTCTGATGATATCTGCATCACCCGATGTATCCACGGCAGTGACGGATAAATTCGTTGCTTCATCCTGCAAGACATTCAGATAGGGGTCTTTAGGCGTCAGGTTTTCATTTCGCTTAGCGGCTAGAGATATAATCCTTGCAATCTCATCCTGTGGAGAAATCGTGCGTGTTTTTTTGGATTTCATGACATCCATAAAACTGTCTGCCGACCAGCCTGAAATTTCAGCCTTACTCACTTTTTGTGATGGCGCCGGACTTTTCTCAGTCTTTCCTGTCGTGGCATCAAGTTCACTAATCAAAGATTCTATGTCATTGACAAAATCAGGATCCGCTGTTTGACTCGCTTGACGAGTGGCCGGAACAGGTGGAGCTGCCGTTGTTGATTTTGCAATAACAGGATTCCGATCGGGAACAACTGTTTTTTCTACTGGAGCAGGTTTCGGTGTCAGTTTGACGATGTCAGAATCTCCTTGCACTGGCGTCGGTGTGTCCGGCTGCTGCACGACACGCTTAGTAACAGTTGTACGATTAGGCTGCGCTTGAGCAACAGGCTGGCTGGGGGTCTGCGTCTTGGGTATATATTGTTTTGTGGGACTCACTTTTTGCTCTTTTCCTGCCTGAGCCGATTGCTTGGCAAGTTCGGTACCCGCTTCATCTGAAGATGGCTTTTCCGAGCGTGAGTTGTACCAGGTAAAGGAAAAGCCTATTACCATCGACAGCAAAACTATCGGCAACACCTGTTTAATGAGAAACATATAGTAATCCTCCTAACTATCCTGATTTTAACAGCTTTTATGATTTAGGATAGTCTTGACACCCGCAATCTCTATAATATCTATTTAATTTCATGTGTGCACTTGATAATCCTGAGGCTTTTCACTTCGTTGAGCTAGCCAGAGACTAACTACTGAGATCAAGCGATTTTGCGACCTCCGCGTCGCGTCCATAGATATCTTCCCGGAAATTTACGGCGCCATCTTCTGTCACCCAACTGGTTAAATACACGAAAAAGACAGGCATTTTTTTACTAAGGCGAATACTTTGTGTCTGTTGTCGGTCAATTTGTGATTCTATATTAGGCATTGTCCAACCTTTGTCCCGTTCAAGCAGATAGGCAGCTAACTCAGTGGGTTTTTCCAGGCGCACACACCCCGAACTGAATGCTCTACCAGGCAAATGAAACAGTAATTTTGAAGGGGTGTCGTGCAGATAAATATCAAAGGGATTTTTAAACGTAAATTTCAGATTGCCCAGGCTGTTTTCAGGGCCGGCATCCTGACGCAGGCGGTAGGGAAAATTACTGGCATTTAACCTATCCCAGGCAATTCGATCCGGTTCGATCTCTTGCATAGCATCACCCCTGCCCTTAAAAACACGGATACGCTTACGGCCTATAAAATTCATATCATGCTTTTGTTGTGGCAGTATATCTTCCACGGCAATACTCCGCGGCACTGACCAGACCGGATTGAACACCACCCGATCGATTTCACTGCTGAAGCTGGGTGTTGAACGATCAGGGCGGCCTACAATCACCCGCATCGTTAAAACCTGTTCGCCCTGTTCGAAAATCTGCATTTTTGCATCTGCCAGGTTTACCCAGACATAATTATCACCCCGGTTTTGTGGCAGCCAACGCCAGCGTTCCATGGTCACGCGTAATTGTTTAATGCGTTCTTCGACCGGAATATTCAGTAATTCACGAATCACTTCGTTCACTGTGCCTACGGCTGCCATGCCGTGGCGCAGCCGGAATTTGATAATGGCTTGCTCCAGACCAGTGTCGAAATAGTAAGGGTCCGCCTGCATGACGCTGGCGTATTCTCCGGTAATTTTAAGCCGGTTGCGCAACGTCAAAACCTGCTCATGGCGCTGACCTGTAGACAGGTCAGGCCCAGGAGGAAACACCGGCCAGCCACCCTCCTTTTCGATATTGATATAGTCTGATAATGCCTGTTCGAGCTGATTGTATTCAGGCGGTAACGTTTCAGCTATTGTTGAATCTATCCGGTTTTCCGGCGGTGGAATATGCCAGTTAGAATCGGTAATTATGGTGTCGCCGGCCTGCGAGAGTCTGACAACACTCAGGAATAAAACGAAGACTTGTAGAAAATTACCTAAAGCCATTTTTACGTTCTCAAATTAATAAAAAATCCCCGCCTGAGCGGGGATTCATTAATGCTGTTTCTCAATAATTCAACCCACAAAAAACATTAAGCATTATGCCCTACGGACTGAAAAGCCAAATAGCCCCAATCCCGATAGCATCAACCAAGCAGCAGCAGGCAAAGGAATAACGGCGGCTTGTATACTCAAAGTAGTGTTAGTCGGCGTTGGGAAAAATTCAAACAGTGGGTCACCTGGCAATACCCCAACAGCAGCAGAATTAATGAAGCTTCCTAATCCATTTGCATCATCAATATCAACTAGCGTAGAAGCAGACGGAACCCCATTTGCCTGGAACGTAAATATGCCGATAGATCCCATATCAGGGTCTACATTGAAGCTTACACCACCAAATCCGACTGTTATTGTATTTCTACTACCGACACTGGAGGTAGAAACCATTGTTGTCCCAGAAATTGCTTCTGAAAAACCAGTTAGATTATTAAATAATATCAATGCTGGATCATAGTCTATCGTTACGGACCCCGAAAACAAACCAGGATGAGGCCCGTCAACGTCATCAGCATCCAGGATTAGATCAATAGTAAATGTTTCGTTAAGACCAACAGTAGATTTAGATGGGATTAGAAAAACAGAAGATGAACTCGCAATTTGCGAGACGAATACAAACGCAATCCCGCTAAAAAGCGAAAATAATAACTTATGCATCTTAATACTCCTTACTAAGTGAGAGTGAGAAACAACAACTACATAATTCAGCCGTAGCACTACCGGCTATCCTCTCCTCATTTCTGTCTTAGTAGGCCAACGTCTTTGATATTCTCCCCAGAATCCAAAGTAACGTCTATTGCATGCCCTACAGACAGATCCTCTCTCGTTCCTAGTAATACTCCCTGTACAAAACTACCATCCTTTACAACATTAGCACTAAACTTATTAGGGTCAGATGCCAAATTTACGCCGGTGACATTGCCGCCAGCATCAAACTGATGATTATCCACAGAATTTGACCAATTACCAGTCCAATTCGGCTGAGTTCCGAAATTAACTGTTATATCAGCGCTTGTATTCGGATCACGCAGCATCACTCCAGAAAAACTAACGCTAATACCACTCCCGCCATTATTTAGCGAATCAAGTGTATCTTGGGTGCTTGCAACTCCCCAAACAAAAACACCTGAATTTGTGTTTGAGTCATTCTGATTAGTCAGGTTGCCATGGCGCCAGATACCCGAAGCCAGATCAATACTGCCTTCGTCATCTCTGCTGATATTGGTTATCAATTTTGATTCAATATCACCATCTGCACCCTCGAATCTTGAAGGGGGGCCAGGTATAGGGGGTGGCTGTAAATTTGAAACTGAAATGATTTCACCAGCACCTCCCGGATCTACCATAAACTGACTACCATCATTTGCTAAATCGAACGGCACTACATCCACAAAAGAGGTGTCATCCGGTTGTGCAGCCAGGCCAGGTGCCAGAGTTGCAAACCCGCAAGGTAAGCCAGGAGCGCATCCTCCCAATGGCAAAGGCAACGGATCGTCGATTTGAGCAAGATTTACCGCACATGCCTCAGACAAGTCAGGACAAACGATGGGTTGACCTATAGATGCGAACGAGACGGGTGTCGCTCCACCAGCAGCGGGGGCTAATGTCTCCCACGATCCCCAACAATGCA
>CAYPEL010000146.1:0-6645 GCA_964409635.1 uncultured Gammaproteobacteria bacterium
GGTGATTCCAGACTGTCATATTTTACCCTGTTGAGTTGGTTCAACTTGCCCCATGACTACCCCCGCTTGCGAATCATTAAAGATGTCCACATCCAGCTTATCTTCGGATTTTGCAACGATTGAAGAAACCACCGCATCACCCGAAATATTCACCGCTGTTCTCAGCATATCCATGAGACGATCAACACCAAGGATCAAGCCAATCCCTTCAATCGGCAAACCGACCTGCGCAAACACCATTGAAAGCATCACCAAACCGACACCCGGTACACCGGCAGTGCCAATCGATGCCAACACTGACATGAGTATCACCGTTAAATAACCGACAATGCCCAGATCCACATTGTATATATTGGCAATAAATACCGTTGCGACGCCTTGCATGATGGCGGTGCCATCCATATTAATGGTGGCGCCAAAAGGGACGGTAAAAGACCCGACAGAATTATTCACACCAAGGCGTTCGGTAACGGTTCGGAGCGTCACTGGAATGGTTGCATTAGAACTCGCGGTGCTGAATGCAAACACTTGGGCACTTCTGATCTTCTTCAAAAATATCAGCGGATTTAAACCGGAAAACAGTTTCAATACGATCATTAAGGTGACAAATAAATGTATCGCTAACGCACCCACCAGCACTGCAACATAACCCGCCAGTTGTGCCAACAAATCCAGTCCCAGATTGGCGATGGCTTTTGCGATGAGCGCAAATACGGCATAGGGCGCAACGGCCATGATGATGGTCACCATTTTCATCATAATTGCATTACCGACTTCTGCCGCTGCAACCGCAGGCCTGGCTTTTTCCCCTGCTAATAACATGCTCACACCAAGCAATATGGCGAAGAAAATGATCGGTAACATGTCGCCATTGGCCATCGCGTTGATAGGATTGCCAGGAATAATATTGATCAAGACTTCAGTCAGTGGCGGCGATTCTTTTCCGGTAAACGTGCTATCACTGACTTGATCCATCCCTTTGCCAATGCCAGAAAGTGCAGCAATGCTGATCGCCGTTGCAATCGCTATTGCCGTCGTCAACATATACAAGGCGAACGATTTGCCACCGACCCGACCGAGCGTATTGAGATTACCGATGCCACAGACACCACAGATGAGAGAGAACAGCACCAGCGGCACAACCAGCATTTTCATGGCATTCACAAACATTGTGCCAATCACCTGAAACAGGCCATCCACAATGTAGGTGTTAACAAAACTGCCCACTACGTTCAGCCCGGAGAGGTTGATAATAAGTCCGGCAATAATGCCCAAACCCATACCGATGAGCACTTTGAGCGTCAGGCTGGCTTTTTGATTTCGAATCATTAAATTTATCCTTATTGCGGTCAGGCATTGAGTCTATCACCTAATCTGCTTATCTATCCTTGAACATTAACCGATGATAAATTTACCCTTTGGCAGGGTGGTCACTGGCTGTGCACACATAAAGGCGTGTGAGAGACCCACAACCACGCGACCAGGTAAACAGAGGAGGTCGATATTTCGGGAATAAACAAGGAATCCGGGCTGGAGGGTCAAATTATCAAGGCGAGGCAACTGGAAGCTATTGCTGGGAAATAAAATCTGGCCGCAAAAATCATAAAAATTGAATGCTCCTCACTTAGGGACTTTTTTCATGTTCACTTCAAACCACTTCAGGGTTTGTTATCACTCTGCTTGTATGCCGATAGTCCTCCAGGAACTGCGTGCTATAAAATCCCCTTGGGCATTCATGGCGCTGACACGCCAGCGCAGTTTTCCATCGTCACCGGCTTTAACGAAAGGTGGCAGGGTGTAGCTGGAAATTCCCGGTTGCACAATTGCCGAGAAAACTGGCCGCCCTGCTGGTTCTACTTCAAGTTTATAAAAATCAGCCTCAGTTACATCCACCCAGCTCAAATTAACCGGATCGGTACTGGAAATTATTGAATCATCCACCGGTAACATAAGCGCCAGCTTCTGTTGCGCCAGCGCCTGCTCAAGTGATTTCAGGTCTTTACTGCTGCCTACATAGTAACGCAGCACCGGCATTGGAAACCCAGCCACACCACCACTGAAGACATTACCTGCCAGGGTATTAGAGCTACCCTCTTTATCTTCGGTTGCTTCGACTCTAAGCAGTATTTTGTAGGGTCCGTCGGCTCGGGTTGGTATCAGTTCAATATCCGGGCCAGGCAGAACAGCTTTCCCGGTCGGTTGCAGAAAAATATCAAACCGGTTTAACAACTGGTAACGCCTCTGCAAACCACGCCTCTCAGCTGGCAAGCTCGCTTCTGTCAAAAGGTCTTCAAACTCGGGTTCGAGGTCGCCCGGTTTGACAATTTCCCAACGGCCCTTGAAGCGGCCACTGCCATTGTAGTAAATAGTCGCGCCAATGGCAGGTGGTTTTTGATCGCGCGCCAGTAGGTAGACCGGACGCCTGCCCTGGTCTGATTCAAAATAGATTTCTACGTTAGTCAATGCCAGTGGGACACGCGCACCACCACCCGCCATCCGGCAGGTGACCGCAATAAATTCCTCGGCCCCGGCGGCATTAATAAATTTCCGGACATAAAAGAATTGCGACGCCCTGCCGGCGAGCGCATCCTGAAAGGCACGCCGTGCAACCGATGCAGGGATGGTCATAATATCTGTGGTATTTGAAAATCCCCCCGTACCACTGGCGCTGGACAAATTATTGCGTACTGGCAGGTGCCCGAATACGGTTCCAGGCACACAGGGATCCACCGGTGTGGGTGTATTCGCTGGCACAGTGATATCACCACACCAGAAAGCATCCACCGCCGTCTGACCGGCTGTACCCTGGAATGTCAGAAACACAGTGGTCACTCCGGTACTGCGGACGTTAACGCCATTCGGGTTGACGGCCGTCACAGCGGTTACATTGTGTATCCCACCGAATACACCATACAAAATCAATAATACAGCTACACAGTACTTCATATCGGCCGTTTCCCTTTAGAACAAACTCAGGCTCAGACCCGAATTGACTGTCCAGTTCCGCACGTTGGATCCAAATCCAAACAACCGGTCATCGGAATCATTGTCCTGTAGTGAATAACGAATGAAGGCCTGTCCGGGTAACTTCCTGCCAGGTCCCGGAATCGAAAAATTCCAGCTGAGTTGCGCATTGGCGGATTGGCTGTTATTTGCCGCAAGATCCTGGCTATCGTCCTGTTTTGTCGAATTATAGCTGCTGTTTATTGCCCATCGGGGGGTAATGCGCCAGTCTGCATTCACACCCCAGCTCCGTGTTTCACGATCCAGATTCTGCTCCCGGTCAGCGTTCTGTCCAAATGAAAAATTCGCCCCCAGATTGATCGAATCCATGGCCTGCACACCGACATTGATATCATGCGTACGGATTTTGAAATCCGCCTTATCCCGGCCGGTCTGACGATTGTCCTGGTTGTTTAAAGCTAGCCGGTATCCCAAATTCCAGCGATTGTGTGACCATTGAGCACCAATACCATGGCTAGTATTGATCTGGTCTGGTAGATGGCTTGTTCCATTAAAGCCGGAATCAGCAAGATCCGGATTGTTCGCGGCAAACTGATGGACGCGATTAAAGTTATACGACAGATTCGGCCACCAGGGCGAAGGATTATTTTCATCGCCGAATAACGATTGTACGGGCACACTGAGAGAAGCCGTTGTACTTCGCGTTTTGGTTTTCAAAATCGTCGGCACATTATCGATATTATCTTCGCTGCGCAGATGCTGGATTTGTAGATTGACCTGCCCTAATTGACCATTCAGGGAAAACTGGTTGGCCTGCTGGTCGGCCTGCGCAAAGGCACCGACGCTTTTATACAATGGATCCGCCCGGTCATGGGTATAGGTGAACGACAGGGAAGTAAAAAGATTTTCACCCAACTGTTTATTCTGCAGCAAGTCATAGCTCAGTTCGAGATGACGGGCAGAATCAATTGACGGCTTGACCTTGACCAGCGTATCGCCCTGCGCAAGCACCGGGTCATTCGGATTCCGGTAGCGGCTGCGCGCGATGCTGAAGTCACCACGCAGGCGCCCTGACTTAGTGCTGCCACTCAAACGCAGACCAACCCCCCGGTTGGTTTCCGCATCCGGCACCTCACCGGCATCAAAATTGAACAACGACTCGACCGATGCATCCATATAGACCAATTCCACCCGCAGCCCTCCCGGCCGCGATTTTAGAAATTCGAAGCCGACCGTTGCTGCGGAGATATTGTGATCTCGCGTCCTTTGCCCCAGGAAATTCGGATAACCCACGATACGGGTGCCGTTCATGCTGGTCAGCGAGACATCGAAACGGTCATTTAAACGATACTGCGCCATCAAACCGCGATTGCCAACCCCATTAAGCAATAAAGGATTGTTTCCATAATTAATATGTCCTATGGAAAACCGGGCCCGTCCTTTCTCTACCTCAAACAAATAATCGCTCAAATCTAATTTGGGTGCGTTATTGCCCTTTTCTCCGAACCTTAATGCTTCCTGACGAACCGACGAGCCCACCAGATTCAACGTGGAACTGATTTCCAGATCACCCCGCGTGTGCCGCGTTGTAAAACCAGTCTGCAAGGCCAGATCCTGATATTTCTTACGTTCCAGTATGCCAGCATCCTCTGAATGGCTCTCATAAAGCTGTCCCTTATTGGTCAGATCCACACGCGGGTTAATCTCGGCTGTCTCGAAGCCGCCGGGTGAACGCACCTGCAGAGACAGGCGCGCAAGCTCCTGCCACTGGCCAGTTGGTGTTACCAAAAAAAGTACAACATCGTTTATCCCCTGCGGCAGTGGCAATACATCCGTATCAAGCACAAGTTCACCATCCGCACTGGCGCGGATCAGTGAAGTCACATCAGAATTTCCGACAACAAGATACAGATTCCCTTCGTTCGGATCAGGGAGACGGTCAACATGCAGGTTGATTGGATCAGAAGGCTTGAGCCATTGCCCTTCGAAATTATTTGATACAACCGTAACACCTCCATAAACAGGCTGAATAAAAGCCCAAAGAGGGGCAATAAACACCAGCTGAAATATTATCTTTAACATGCGTTTATACAGGAATCGTCAGTTCCGTTTCGATTAGAGGCTCATAGCCTATCCATTGGGATTCATTCATACGACTAACCAAAAGTTGAGTCCTAATGAATCTATTGCAGTGATCTAATACACAAGAACAGTTACGATCTATGCCGAATAAATTGTTGGCATTTAGTGATTTCCATATGGTTAGCTCGAGTCGGTAGATTGGCCAGATGAAGAACACCGTGACCAGGATACAACCTGAAAAAACTACCTCGAAACAGTTAAAACAGCCTGCCAATTTATGGCGCATTACCTGGCTCCTCCAAAATGCTGGACGGATCGGTGGCTGCCTGTCTGGGTAGCACTATGAGGCGGGGCGATCATGAAGCTGATAGCTAGGGCAGCGAATACTGCTGCCTAGAATACTGCTGCTAATTTAGTTGAAATGCATGTCATGGGTTGCTCCTCCATCTGCCCGGGTTTCGGTGCATCACGGTTTACTTGCTTTACCGGGCATCGGCTTTTTGTCTGTAAGAGACTTCGGCGGTGGCCGGGGTGAAACCGGGTAGCGGCCCGGGTCACGCATTGGCTCCCGAACCTGCTCCAGATCCCGAAAATTAGGTGTTTTTCCTTGCGGTAACCTTGTATGTGCCTTTGTTACAGAAATGGCGATTGCATTAGAACAGTTGTTCGAGGTATTGGTTTCACCATCGACGGCATCCACACACACGCCGTAGTGATAGATTCCTTCATTTGGCAAGGCGCGCGTTGAAAGTGAACGTCTGAATTCTGTTTCTATTGAGCTTTGCAATTGAGGCTCAATATCGGCACGCCCGTTGATCGACGGCACTGATACTGAATCAACCGTTAAATCATGCGGGGTGATTTGTGCATCGCCCGAGCGTTTCAGTTTCATGGTGGTCGCTCCGGATGCGCCGTGTCCATAGTTATCGGCAATCCCGGTAATGGTAATTGTATGGCGGCTAAAAACGTTAGCATTGCCCGTAAGACCCTGTGCAATCATATCGGGGCCATCTGCCATCGCCTGCCATGAAATAAACACGGCGTGTAATGCCAGAGAAATGGACGAGCGTTTTTTCATTTTGTACTCCATAGCAGTGAAGCTCTTCCGTTGAGGAGGCAACATGTAGTGCATCACTGGGCAATGAAATAAAGATCAATCTGAGCACGATTGTTACTGTTGTTACGGTCAGGATAGGATCTTTCTTCATCTGCACCGATGGCCTGGAAGGCGAGGATCAGCCGGTACAGAATATGGGCAGGCTCGATCGAACCCACTACTCTCAGCACCCCCCGATGTATGCGGCCGGGATCGAGCGCGGGGATGGAGTAAGTTCCGGAGGGTAGAGCGCTGCCAAAGGCTGGTGTGCCGAGTTGCCCTTCGAGGACGGTATGTCTGGTAGTTATGGTCTTAGGTAAGCAGCGGCGGCCACCGATGTTACGAACCTTTACATTCAGCGACACCGAAGAGGCGAAGGGGATGCCTGCTCCTGAAGCAGGCGATTCAATTTCAAGGGACAGATCGCACTGCCGTGTTTTGAGTTGTTGTAACTTCCCTGACTGATAGCCGGCACAACTGCCCTTCGTCTCGATCTTCTTCTC
>CAYPEL010000147.1:0-6633 GCA_964409635.1 uncultured Gammaproteobacteria bacterium
AATCGGTTGGGGGCGTTAGCCCCACAAGGGTTCGAATCCCTTCCTCTCCGCCATTCATTCAGACGGTTACGAAAGAAAAGGGGTCAGGTATTTACATTTAACTAAAAATAATATATACTCAGATCCTATTTAACAGCATTAGCTATACCTCATGCCAAGACGAGCAAGAGTCGAAGAAATCGGTTTTTATCATGTTATCAATCGAGGGGTTGAGCGGCGTGATGTCTTTATTGGTGATGATGACAGAGACCGGTTTCTTGAGATTGTTGATGAAAGCGCGTCTCAGTATCACTTTGTACTGCATGCTTACTGCCTGTTGAACAATCACTATCACTTTTTGCTGGAAACGAAAGAAAAAAACCTATCCCTCTTGATGAGGCAGATAAACTCAAAGTATTCGATTTATTTTAATAAGAAGTACCAGCGTGTTGGCCCGCTCTGGCAGGGGCGGTTTAAGTCCTGGTATGTTTATGATGACGCCTATCTGTTTAGTTTGATCAAGTATATAGAGAACAATCCTGTCCAGGCAGGTCTTAGCCAGAAGATGGGTGATTTCAAGTATGCGTCTTCGTATTTCCTGAATTTGAGAAAAGCGGATGAAGCTGTCATGCGGTGTTTTGACTCAAATCTGATCCGTAGCCTTGAGTCTGAGTTGAGTTTGCTAGGGGCATCCAAAAATATTATCAGTGAAAAAGATGAAGCGCAGCTTGCGGCGCTGCATCAGGCAAAATTCAAAACACAAGATCAAACTGTTGTCAGGTTGAAGAAACGGTTATTAAATGACTATGAATTACTTAGGTGTGATATATCAGTCAGAAATGACAACATTGTGAAAGCTGTTTTTGATGGTTACCGGCAGAGCGAGCTTGCGGAATATCTGGGGGTATCCCATGTGTTAATTTCCAAGGTAGTGAAGCATCACCGTAGTAAGCGGAGCTTATTTGAAAAGTATAAGCGTAAAGGCCTCTTTTGGAGTTATTCGAAAGCGCTTACCTTTGAGCAATTGGGAGATGATGCCCTGAGTGAAATAATATTGAAGTATGGTGGTTTTGGTGACTTGAAGCTTGCTCTTGATATTTTTGGTCTGAAAAATATGAAGCGCGTTTGGCGTGAGAGGTTGGTTGATGACAAGCGGTTTATTCGGCTCAATCTTTTTATAGCAAGAGTGATTTTCTCGATGGATGTCGAAAGTGACTATTTCAAGGAAAAAAAGAATGCCAGATATGAAAAACTTAGATTGCTTGCTGGATGACACGCGGGAGTTGTTGCTTAGCCTGATCGATACAGCTTCCTTTTTAAAAAACTATGTGCTGGTGGGTGGCTCTGCTTTAGCGTTGCATTTATGCCATAGAAAAAGTGAAGATCTGGATTTTTTTACTTATGCGGATGCTTTTAATAAAGATGAGATTTTTGCTTATTTAGAAAGGTTTAAAAATAAGGAAATAATAAACCAATCAAATGATCAGGTGGATGTTCTAATCAATGGCATTAAAGTTACCTTCTTTAATGCCCAGTGGAATTTTCTGAGGCCTGAAACAATAAAACCCTTTAATTTGGCCCCACCACAGGCAATTGCCGCGATGAAGGTCAATACACTTTTTTTAAGGGCCAAGTACAGGGATTATTATGATTTGTATTTTTTAACCAAGGAGCTGTTTTCTCTCCAGGAGATATTCGAGTACTCTAAAAATATTGTCGAGGGTGTGAATTTCAAGCTATTTTCAGTGGCATTAGTTTATATCGATGATATTGGTGACGATGATATCCAACATCTTGAGCCAAGTGTGGATATAAAAAAGGAAGATATCAGGGCCTATTTTGAGCAGCAGATAAAAAGGTGCCGGAGGGATTTAAAAGCAATCCCTCCGGCACCTAATAATCACGGCACATAATCACGGTAGCATGCGTGTTCAGGCCTGATGGCGCCCGATTAGCGCGTGAACTCAAAAAATGCATCGAGCGCTTCCAGGGGGTTGAAGTAGCGACTCTCTTCATAGCGTTGTTCGAGATGAGGTTTTAGCGTTTTTAGTGAGTTTATATTTTGCGCTAACGATTCGGCAGTGACGGCCTTTTTTTTAATTTGTTGAATATGCTTTTTAAATGCCAGGTCAGTTTTCTTCTGGCTCGGATAGTAGAACAGATCAAAAGCCAGTCGGTGAACTGGTGATTCAAAACTGTATTCTTCCTGCTCGCAGCGAAGTTCATCAACTTGCCGTTGCAGTGACTTGATCAATTGTTTTTCATCCGTCTTCGATAAGGCAGAGCTGTCACCTGTATGTTCTTGATACATCTGGATGATGGTCATGACGTCGCCCTGTTTGCGTGCATTGAGCAGTTGGGTCATGAGCGTATGTTTTTTCTCGCGCATGTCCGGGTCAGGTTCGCGATCCGGGTGCAGTTTTGCGGCGGTAAAGCGAAACAACCGCTTGAAAACGGCATTGCTGATGGCCGGTGTGTCATCGTCACTTTCTGTGGAAAACGGCTCGCTGGAGCCAAATGGATCAAATCCGAAATCGAAATCGTCTTCCTCTTCCTCTTCTTCATGAAATCCGGTATCCGCCAGCATCTCTTCCAGCAACGACTCGCGGGCGGCGTTACGCGCTTTATGGTAGGTTTCGTACTGGTGCTGTTGTGCTGTTTTCAATTCATCCTGAAAAAAATCGTCGGCCTCTATGCTGACATCCTCTGGTTTGGATGGCTCAGGGCCAAACGTCTGGTTCAATATTTTTTCTACTTCGTCGTGGATTTCCTGACGCCATGCATCATTTTCAGTTTCGTCTTCTTCCAGTAACTGTTCTTCCTCGCGTTCAATATGGGCGTGTAACTGATCTGCCAAAGGCGTCGAAGTAGTTTCATCCAGTTCAACGCCGAGGCGATAGGCATCGTAACGGCAAATATCTTCCACCACGTCTGAATCGAGCGGGCCAGTATTCTGTAGTGGTTCCAGTATTTCCCGGATCCAGTTATCCAGTATCTGGCGTTGCCATTGGGTCAGTGACTTGCGTTGTCCCAGCGTTAGTAAGCGTATAAGCAAGGGTATCTGTCGTCGTGCCATTTTTTTCTCGACGGGATGAATATCGGTTCCGATACGCCGCATAATCTCATCCAGGCGGTCACGAAAACGTGCATTTCCCTGTTTCAACTTTTCTGCTTTTGTCCAGAGTTTCTGGAACTCTGATTGTTTCTTTCGAGTTTTCTTCCCCGCCGTTAGACGTGTCATCGTGCGCCTCTGGTTGCAAATTACGAGCCTGTGAGAGCGAAAGTTAACAGGTCAGATCGCTTGTGTAAAATAGACAGGTGTCAGAGAACACTTGTTCCTAATATACGTTGCTGAAAATAAATGCGACCCACATCAAGGGCTATGATGTAGATGAAAATGAAAATTAATAGTGCAGCCCACGCGGGCTGCCATCCCTGGCAGGCGGTATTAATCCTTATGCCGGTAAATTAGTCCTGGCTCGACGAGTAATTCGTTTGCGCTGAGCTGATCCAGCGGAAACTCGTCACTTTTGTATAGGGCAATACGGTCAAATATATAGGTGTCATCCTGTACCTCGATTGATTCAAAAATCGGCTTGCCCATGTAGTTGCCGATTGCATGATGACCTCGATGATTCACGTGCTTTCCCCTTCTAAAAAATTATCACAAGTAACAGAGAAGATAACGGCGCGGGCAATAGGTGCTTTAACAGTGTTAGCCCCCCGGGGGCCAACTCTAGTACAATGCCGGACATGTCAGGAAACAGCATTGGAAAACTCTTTACGGTCACCAGTTTTGGTGAAAGTCACGGCCCGGCCATTGGCTGTATTGTGGATGGCTGTCCGCCCGGCATGGCGCTGTCGGAAGCCGATTTACAGGCCGATCTGGATCGCCGGAAACCGGGTACCTCACGGCATACCACGCAGCGTCGGGAAGCCGACGAGGTGAATATTTTATCGGGAATTTTTGAAGGAAAAACAACCGGTACGCCGATAGGCCTGGTGATTCAAAATACCGATCAACGCTCCAAGGATTACACAAAAATCATGGATAGATTCCGTCCGGGGCACGCGGATTATACCTACCAACAGAAGTACGGTCGGCGCGATTACCGGGGCGGTGGACGCTCTTCAGCGCGGGAAACAGCCATGCGGGTAGCCGCAGGCGGTATTGCCAAAAAGTACCTGCGTGAAAGGCTGGGAATCCATATACAGGGCTATCTTGCACAGCTTGGACCCATACAAACAGATTTTAAAAATTGGGATGCAGTTCACAATAATGTATTTTTTTGTCCAGACCCAGACAAGGTAGGCGAGCTTGAAACCTACATGGATGCGTTACGCAAAGAAGGCGATTCTGTCGGCGCACGGATAAATGTTGTTGCAATGGGGGCCCCTCCAGGTTGGGGTGAACCGGTTTTCGACCGCCTGGACGCCGATATTGCACACGCCATGATGAGTATTAATGCGGTCAAGGGTGTTGAGATCGGCGCGGGTTTTGAAAGCGTGGCGCAGAAGGGCACAGTACACCGCGATGAAATTACACCCGATGGTTTTATTGGTAACCAGGCGGGCGGCGTGTTGGGTGGTATTTCTTCAGGTCAGGATATTCTTGTCAGTATCGCCTTAAAGCCAACTTCCAGTTTGCGTTTGCCCGGCAAGACGGTTGATGTGAATGGCAACCCCGTTGAGATCATTACCACGGGGAGGCACGATCCCTGTGTGGGCATACGCGCGACGCCGATCGCCGAAGCCATGCTGGCGATTGTGCTTATGGATCATTATCTCCGCCACCGTGCCCAAAATTCAGATGTGCAATCTGTAACACCTGTGATACCTGCAAGCGCGGATTGATTTTTCTTTGCACTGAGCGGCACGCAAGGTACCCGGCAGACACTTTTTGTGACGCGCTATGAATACATCCTGTACGCTCGTCAGCAGCAGCCTTTCATAAACAAGCTATGTACTACTGGCGCCTTTCCGGTTTTTATTTTTTCTACTTTGCCGCTTTAGGTTCGTTGATACCGTATTGGGGTTTATACCTGAAATCGCGGGGCTTCAGCCCTGTCGAGATTGGCGAACTCATCGCCATCATTATGGCGACAAAGATTGTGGCGCCAAACATCTGGGGCTGGGTAGCGGATCATTGCGGGCAGCGCATGAGGGTAATCCGCGTTGCATGCTTGCTGGCGATGGTCTCATTTACCGGTGTATTTCTGAGCTATGGCTATTGGTGGATGGCTTTGGTAATGGCAGTATTCAGTTTTTTTTGGAATGCAGCCTTACCGCAATTTGAAGCGGCGACCTTAAACCACTTGGGATCAGATACACAGCGGTATAGCCGTATCCGCTTATGGGGATCGATTGGTTTTATCCTCATGGTGGCTGGCCTGGGTGCAGTGTTTGATCGAACCGGGATGGGCTTGTTGCCCTACGTGCTGGTTGTGTTGTTTGCCGGAATTTGGTTGTCGAGTTTGTGTGTGCCGGAGCGGGCGGCGGGGCATCAAAGTCTGGATCATGAGCCGCTGAGTAAGGTGTTAAAAACCCCTTCTGTGTTTTCGTTGTTGCTGGTTTGTTTTCTAATTCAGGCGAGTCATGGACCCTACTATACCTTCTTTAGTTTATACCTGACTGACCACGGTTACAGTGAAACTGTAATAGGCCAGTTATGGGCACTAGGCGTGGTAGCGGAAATTGGTGTGTTTTTGCGAATGCATCGCTGGTTGCCGAGGTATGGATCAAGAAATCTACTATTGGTGGCAACAATTTTGACGGCTGTCCGCTGGTTATTGATCGCAGTGTTTGCCGATAACGCCTGGATAATAGTGATAGCGCAACTTCTGCACGCGGCAAGTTTTGGTGTTTATCATGCCGTCGCAATCCATTTAATACATCGCTTGTTTACCGGAAAACACCAGGGCCGTGGCCAGGCCTTGTACAGCAGCCTGAGTTTTGGTGCGGGTGGCGCCGTAGGCAGTCTGGCAGCAGGTTATCTCTGGGAAAATGTCGGTGCTCAGTCAATGTATCTCGCAGCAGCCTTTGTTGCGGCGGCCGCTGCGGCGGCGGTGTACTGGGGGATTAAACAAAAATAACTTTAAATTGTTCGATTAGCGCTTTGATATTTATACTAAAATCTACTAGTATTACAGTTTGCACGAGGCAAATATTCAGCATGATGCTGTTTCTGTGGCTTAAGTAATAGTCAATTTTAAAACGGAGGGTATACAACAATGGGTATGATGTCGGAGTTCAAGGAATTTGCAATTAAAGGCAACATGGTGGATATGGCCGTGGGTATCATCATCGGCGCCGCGTTTGGTAAAATCGTATCTTCGCTGGTTGCTGATGTCATTATGCCGCCGCTGGGTTTGTTAATGGGCGGTGTCGATTTCAGAGGGTTAAGCTATATCGTTAAAGAAGCAGTTGATGGTGCTGAAGCAATTACCCTCAATTATGGTGTCTTTATACAACACATAATAGATTTTGTAATTGTCGCCTTTGCTATTTTTATGATTGTAAAAATGATTAATTCTGCGAAAAAGAAGGAAGAAGCTAAACCTACACCACCACCAAAACAGGAAGTGTTGCTCGAAGAAATTCGGGACTTGCTTAAAAAATAATTTCTCTATGTAAGATAATTTGATCCCCGCCGTA
>CAYPEL010000148.1:0-6602 GCA_964409635.1 uncultured Gammaproteobacteria bacterium
CACCGGTATCGCTGGCATCGCTGGTGCATGGGGCTCTGTCAATAATGGCAACAAAGTCGCAAATGCGGGTGCGGGTGGCTCTGGTGGTGCGGGTGGTTCAGGCGGTAATGGTGGCGCTGGTGGAACTGGCGGAAATGGGGGTGCCGGTCATGGCGGTAACTTGACAACTGGTACTGTGAACATGACGACTGCAGCAGGCACATTTGGCGGTATTGCCAACATCAATGTCTCTTCAGGTCTCTATAACGCAACGCTAGGTGGTGTATCGATTGCAGCCCATTCAAACGTCAATATTGGCAATTAATCGGGTACACAACTACTTATCTATTTAAGATAAAGGAGACATTAAGATGCATAAACTAACATTACTCAGCTCAGCCTTGCTGTTCATCATGGCATCAGCTGTTAATGCAAATCCGATCAACAAATTTACTTTTGATGGGACTTCAGATAACGCTGTTACTTCAGATGCCACGGCAAATGCAAATGGCGGTAATAGCCAGGACGGTGGCAATGCTAATGGTGGTATGGCTGATGGCGGCGGCAGTGGTAATTCCAACAATAACAATGCCACCGACCAGACCAATATTGACGATGGCGTCAATGGTTCGGGTGGCTCAAACCAGGCAAATCTCAATGATACCAATCAGACGGCCAACGCCACTGGCAATAATGTCAGCACAGGCGGTGAAGGTGGCTCTGCCGGTAATTCGGTGGCCGGTGCAGGTGGTGAAGCTACGGCACTAAGTGAGTCGTTCAACTCTGTGACCGAAGTCATTTCCTTCCAGACATTGGATGCGCAAGTAACCGGCTCTTCCATCGACATTACTGGTGGCCTTGGCAGTAACGGTGCTCTTGCCGGAAATGGCGGCAACGGTGGCGACGCCAATGCATCCAACGGCGCCAACGGTGGCCTGGGCGGCGTCATTGAAGTTTCTGGAGACGCACATGGCGACGACGGTGGCGCTGGCGACGGTGGCAACGCAACCGGCAACGGCAACGCATACGGTGGTATGGGCGGCAACGGTGGCGCGGTCAGTATTGCTGACGGAAATGCCAACGGTGGCGGCCTGAATGCTGGTGGTGCTGGTGGCAACACCCTCGGAGCGGGCAATGCTAACGGTGGCGCCGGTGGTGCTGCAGACAGTAGCGCAGGACCCGCCACGGCCGATGCTAGCGGTGGAGCTACTGACAATGGCAGCAACCTGGCCTCAGGTGGCGATGCCGGAATCGGTGGTGATGGCGGTAACACCGATCATGGAGGCAATCTGGCCAATGCTGGCGCCGGCGGTAATGGCGGCGATACCAATAACGGCCACAACAATGCTAATGGTGACGGTGGTGATGGCGCAACTGGAGGTACAGTTGGCAACGGCACCAACATGGCTAGTGGTGGCGCTGGCGGTGCTGGCGGTGTCGGTGGCGAAGCAGGTGTCGGTGGCACCGGTGGTACCGGTGGCGCTGGTGGTGACGGCTTTTCTGGAGTACTGGAAACCAACACTGCCAATGTGACAACAGCGGCTGGCGTTATGGGCGGTATAGCCAACCTCAACGCTTCTGCTGGTTTATACAACGGCACACTGGGCGGTGTCTCGGTCGCTGCGACCAGCAGCGTCAACATCGGTGCATTATCAGGTGGTGCTGCACCCTAGCCTTAGGAGATCGGAAGCCGGCGGGAATTATTCCCGCCGGTCTCTCTTCATACGCAAGAAATCCACCACACCAGGACTATAAAAAACCAGCAAAATAGCCGGGGGAAATAACTCATGAAAATCAGCTATTGGAAAACCACTACCACGCTTGGCATCGCCAGTTTACTGCTATTTACCACAGGTATATCAGCAGCAGATAATAACGGCGATTCGGCTCAAGCATTCGATAACCTGACCAATCTGCAATCAGCCGATCTGGTTGGCGCACGCGGCCGGACAGGTGAAACCATTATTACCGTTCAAAGCAACCAGGATCTCAAAGCCAATATTACCGGCAGTTCATTTGAAGTCGGTACAATTAACAGCGGTGGCGTTAGCTTCAGCGAAGGTGCGTTGGGGAATTTTAGCGGTGTCGGTTTATTTAATGTTGTAACCGGAAACAACAATGCTGTGAATACATCCATAGGTATTACGGTAAACTTGCAATAAACCTGACACACGTGTGGCTTGTACTTGCCCTGGTATAAAAACGAATCATCACGGGCAAGATAGAATAATAGGTTAATACCATGCATTCAATAAAAAATATAATTACAATCAGCAATAGAGTACAGACCTTAAATCTTTTTATATCCACCCTGCTGCTGCTTTTTTGCACCTCATCGTTCGCTGGATCAATAAGCATTCCCGGCCTGACGGGGAGCGCAACTTTTCAAGTCGATGTCCCCAGTAAAAAAGAACTACGCCAGCAGACAGTGATCAGACAACAACACGATTTCAGCTGTGGCTCTGCGGCTGTCGCTACACTATTAACCTACCATTACGACATGCCGACACCTGAAAAAAGGGTTTTTGAGGCGATGTTTAAGGCGGGCAACAAGGCAAAAATACAGACCCAGGGTTTTTCTATGCTCGACATGAAGCGCTACCTTGATTCGAGGAATTTCAATGCCGGCGGCTTCCGTATGACGCTCGATCAGTTTATTAAGATTGGTGTGCCGGGCATCACACTCATTAACACCAAAGGATACAAACATTTTGTCGTCGTCAAAGGCATCGAAGGTGACCGGGTATTACTCGGCGATCCGGCGGCTGGCACGGTCGTTGTCTCAAGAGAAACCTTTAAAGGCTTGTGGAATGGTGCGGTACTTGCCGCGCGCAACCATATAAAAGTTGCCCGTTCACATTTCAATGACAAGAATGATTGGCATGCATGGCCTGGCTCACCCGTCTCAAACGGTGTAACACCAGCGAGCACGGACAGTATTGCGCTGCCCCTGTCGATGCCCGGCACGATAGAAATTGCACGCTGATGCATAACTACAAATACCACAGCTTCTCCAGCTCCGTCGCTTTGTTGATATTCGTGCTAACCGGCCTGAATCCACTCTTGGCCTATAGCCGTGATTCAGTGATGCGTCTGGATAATAATCAGTTCGCCGACCCGGCAGCCGCTTTCGAAGAATTCAGCCTCGTGGATGAAGCAGAAATGAGCACAATGCGTGGCGGGTTACAGTTAGGCAGCCTGAATATAGAATTCGGTGTGAACCTTAGAACTCTAATCAATGGTGTCGTCCAATTAGAATCAGTCTACCGATTGACAGACGCGGGGTTCACCCAACAAGTTATATCAACAGAAAATCTCATGGGGCCTGCTGCTGCTGGCAATGATACACTCAGTGCCCCTACCGGACGCCGCACACTTTCACTAGGCGATGGTATAGGACAGTCGATAACTGATGTTTCGACCGGAAACCTGGATCTGGCAGGTTTGAGTGATGCAACCGGTGTTATCGTTACAGATGCCCAGGGCAAAACTACAATAGCCCTCCACCAGGTAACACGTCAAAGAATTATCGGCGTGCTTGTGACGGATGCCAGCAATCAAAATATTGAATTCGATCTGGATGTCGATGTCACTATTAGCAACTATAGCCAGATCCGGAGTCAGGTTCTGGACGCACGCCGCACAGGAATCCTGTCCCGTGCAGTTGACCGCAACCTGCGCTGATAAATCGTATAAGTTTAACCTCGGGAAGCTCTGATTTATTCGTGTATCTCGTTCTTGTGAATGATGCAAATATGGTTAGAGCGGTTTTAACCGCGATAGCTGTACCGCCCATCGCGGCTAAAACCGCTCCTACAAGCTCTCGCGAATAAATTTAGAAAAGATCGAACCTGTAAGGTATACGAACGGTGATTTGCGAATCCGGCGCGTCATCTGTTGCCCCAATTTCCAGATTTATATTAACACCCAGCCGCTTGGTGAACTGATAACCATAACCTACCAGTAGTGCCCCCACATCAAGATCAGACGATTTCACCTTTACGCCATTGATGGTGCTTTGTGTGCTGGCAATAAAATCATGCTTATAACCCAACGTCAAGGACAGGTGCTCATTAACAGAATAGGCCAAACCGAAGCTGACACGGATGGTATCTCCAGGATCAACCTTGCCGACCTCACTGCCCGCGATGTTTTTGTTAATATCATCTTCAAGATTAAACAAGTATCCAAAATTGGCGAACAATACAGCGGGATCTGTCGGGTAAAGAATGGTTATACTAGGTTCGATGGCGTGGAAACCTGAACCGGTTGGTAATTCTTTTTCGATACCATCAATATCCCTGCTGATATCAAATGGGCCTTCCCCGCTCCTGGATTTGTAGCGCAAATTACCAATAAAGTACGGCCAACCCTTCAAACCCTGATTAAGCTGATAGTGCAATGCAAACTCTGCATCACCAAGTCCCGACCCAGTCTGACCACGTTCTATAGCGGGCGGATTATCCTGGCCCGCGATCGGGATTGTCCCAGTCTCGTCATCATCGCGCCAGATGTACGGGACTTTTGCTTCCAGTTCAATGCGGTTGGTAAGCCCGTAGCGTGCTGTCAATGACGTCGAGAAAAACTCGCGATCCACATTCTCTGCTTCAAATGGCCCAACCAGAATAAAATTATCTATTTCCACACCACGAAAAGTCAAGCGGTTAACTTGTGACTTTGAAAACTGGAAACCCGGTTCTACGATCAACTTGCCCGCCTGGGTCAGCACACCCCGAACCTCATCTGGCAGTGACATCAAGCTGCCTTTGGATTCACGCTTGCCGGTTGGTGCTTGTCCCACAGGTGATTGACCGGTTGCACGCCAGCTTTCCATACGGGACGGAGAAAGGGATTCAACATCGGCTTGTGCCGGCGCTGATTGTTCAGTTTCTTCTACAACAGCTTCGGACGTACTTGGTATAACCGTTGATTTATTGCGCACCTGCTCGCGTAATCTTTGCAATTCCAGCCTTTGCTCGCCGAGCATTCTTTCCTGCTCAGTGATAGCTCGCTCTAATTCATTCAGCTTTAAATTGACAGGTTCCCCTGCATAAAGACCGGTTGTAAAAGACAACAGGGCCAATGTTACTGCACTTCTTTTAAAGGGTGATATTTTCATGATACCCATACCTCTTCTGGTGCTTATTTTAGTTTAAATTTATTTCCCTATGTGGATAGATAAATAGCATTATTTATTCAAAATAAAATTATTGGTTAATGCATTTACCTGTTTCTCTCCTGCTTAAATTATATTTTTCGATTAACCGATACAGGGTCAATCGGGAAATACCCAGTACTCTGGCTGTCTTGGATACATTATGCTTGCAATGCTGCAGCGCTTCATCAACTGCCAGTTTTTCCGATTCAGCACGCACTTGAGCAAGCGACCGAATACAACAGGTATTTTCCTGGAACTGCTCCAGACCAAGGTCAGCCGCAGTAATAAGAGAACGTTCACACATAACAACGCCCCGGCGTACCCGGTTAATCAATTCCCGAATATTACCTGGCCATGTGTACATATCAAGTGCCTGGAGTGCCGTGCTGTTGAATCCATGGATGCATTTAGCACGTTCTTTACTGAAAATTCTGAAATAATGATTAGCAAGCATTTCAACATCGCCATTCCGTTCACGGAGTGGTGGCAACTCAAGCCTCAACACATTTAAACGGTAATATAAGTCTTCCCTGAAGCGGCCTTCTTCAACGGCTTTCTGCAAGTCAATGTAGGTAGCTGCAATTACCCGCACATCAACCGAAATGGATTTGGCCTGCCCGACTCTTTCTATAGTTCCTTCCTGCAGGAATCTTAGCAGATTGACTTGTAGATCCAGCGATAGATCACCGATTTCATCCAGGAAAATTGTGCCCTCGTGGGCCGATTCGATACGGCCTATCCTGTCCCGGTGGGCACCGGTAAACGCCCCTTTTTCATGGCCAAATAATTCTGTCTGGATCAGGCCTTCAGCCAGGGCGCCACAATTGACGGCAATAAACGGACCTTGCGCCCGGCTAGAATGTTTGTGTATTGCCAGAGCCGCGAGTTCCTTGCCAGTCCCACTTTCACCCGTCAATATTGCTGGCGCTTCTGCGCTAGCAATTTTGTTGATGGTGCGGGTAACTAACTGCATGGCCGGGCTGAAGGCGACCATCTGATAGCCGTTCACCCCGTTTTCTGCCGCTGACGAAACAGCGGGCGCCATACAAGCCATGCCATACGCATGGCCGAGGGTTCCGGAAAGATGGTTAGGGTCGGCCGGTAAAGTATGGTAGTCGTAAAGGTAATCTGCGATCAGTCGCCGAGTCTGCGTCTCGGCGAGCACTGCCGGCTCAACAAGGCCAACCCAGCGGACGCCACTCGTCTCCGCTAAAAGATTGCTTATCGGGCGCGCCTTATCTTCCAGCAGCTCTTTAGAAAAGTGCACCAGTCCTACTGAAATATTATTCCGGCTGAGCAGTTCACTGGCGTGCAGAGGGTCTGGCGTAGAAAATACCTGCCAGTTTGAATGTTCGAGTCCAACCGCAGGCTCTTCTCCAATAGAACCGGAACCTATATAGAGCACTGAACGTTTTTCTAAATTATTATTACTTAAATCATTCATATGGCTCCGCCAAAGAACTGG
>CAYPEL010000149.1:0-6591 GCA_964409635.1 uncultured Gammaproteobacteria bacterium
TAAGTCTACACCATCGGGAATAACAGCGTTAAGTGATTAAGTGAGCAGTGTCCCCAAGCCCACCCAAGCCCTTTTTTGCACTGAGGAGGTTCGACTCGCCGCCCATTTAACACCGAAAAAAAGACAAATGACAGGACATACAGGATAGATCCGCTCTAAAAACGAAGTACGGGGGATTAACGACCCATTGCAAGATGATTTTTGAATAAATCACCGTTTGCGTTGATGATAGCCGCCTGTGCCAAATATAATTCGTGATTTAGGAGCGGATCAGGTGCTGATGACTCTCCATGTATGGATTTGGGATCTAATTTAACAAAATATGGCAAGGTTACTATGCTAAGGTGACTGTGAGTAGATCTGGTAGATCATCAGGAATATATCCATCGTTACCCACTGTCGGCTGAAATGGTTCATGTTCAATCGTAGACAATAAATTTTTTTAAGGCATAAAACATAACAGTGTTCACTGATAACTTTAATGGCGTTTTAAATTCTTTACTGGGGGCACTTTGTATCTTTGCTAAAAGATCGCTGGCGTTTCGTGCTTTGCCATCAGTATCATTTCTATTTGTTAGTCTGTTGGCTGGATTTTCATCCTCTATATTCGCGTCGACCCCAGCAGGTGATGTAGCCCCTTACGGCAACTCTGACGGCCAGGTGAATGCGGCTGATCTTGTTATCCTGCAACGCTTTATCGCCAACGACCTTGCCCCGAGTCCGGCAGAAGTTCTCATTGCCGATGTGGCACCCCTGGGTACGCCGGATGGTGTGCTCAATGTGGCCGACCTGCTGATTTTGAACCGGGCCGTGTTAGGTCTGGTCAACTTACCTCCCTTGGATATTCTGTTTTTTATCGAAGGTTTTGAATCGCAGACGCCAGGTCAGGCGCCAACCGGCGGCATTGGTGGGTTCCAATGGCAAATAGCGCAAGCCGCTGGCGGTGGTGCCGTCGATGTCACCAGCGTTAATCCGATCACTGGCACTCAATCGCTGCGCTTTTTCTTTGCAGGTAATGCGATCAATAATGGTTCAAGTGAACTTCCACCTATTGGTGGCGGTACGCAGGCCGGACAACGCTTTTCGTTTCCGGCAACCGATCTGATCCGGGCAAGTTACCAGCTATCGATCCCATCTAACTACAAACACCGGCAAAGCAACGGCTCGACGAATCCACTGCTGGTGTTTGCTGAGGATGAGGCGGCCTTGTCTGGCGGGCATGCCTATTCTGCATTGAAACTCGTTACCGGGGCCGACGAGAACACGTCGGATTTGGCGATGGTGTATTCCAGGAACGGTGTTGCCCAGCCACGCATCACCTTGGCACCTGAGTTTATTACAACGGCGAATCATGGCACACTGATAGAGCTAGAGGTTGAGGTTAAATTATCCTCCAGTGCATCGATAGATGACGGGCATTACAAAGTCTGGATCAACGGGGTGTTAATTGCCAATCTACAAAATCTGAACAACTTCGGCGGTGTTGGAAACCTCGATAACAAAATGTCGTGGGGCACTCTGATAGGCCTGTCGAGCAGTGGCTATGACAATGACACGACCTTCCTGATTGATGATTTTAAATTATATAACACCGCCTCACAGGATACGGGTGTCACAGGCGACAGTACCCCACCAGGAGTGATCAGCGATTTTGTTATGTCATCTGGTGTGTTACCCGATACACAGATGGTTATCAGTTTCGCACCATCTACCGATAATATCGCTATCTATCGATATGAACTGAGAAATGTCAGTGATGGATCGCTTGTGCAGTCGCATGTGGCTAACGGGCAGACAATATCAGGGCTGACTCTTAATACGGCCTATAGCTGGTTTATTCGTGCGGTGGATACTTCCGGCAATACGACTGATTCAAATTCTTTTTCTCTTATCAGCGAAGCGACTTCAGTAAGTAATGCGCACCGTTTATTACTGCAGGCAACATTTGGTCCAACCGAGTCTGAGATAGACCGTGTTGTTGCAATGGGAACAGATGCCTGGATTGATGAGCAACTGGCGATGCCCTCGGCATATGACAGCGATACGGACAATCATAAAACGCATTTTGAGCGTACTGTCGAAATCGCCAATATTCTCTTTCCTGCACGGCCCTGGGTAAGCGCGAATGGCATATTCAACGAGACATTAGGAACTGCTCTGGTTAAGAGTTTCCAAATATCGAGCTGGTGGGAAAATGCGCTGGGTCACCCGGATAATCCACTACATGGCAGCGACCAGCTAAGACAGCGTGTGGCCTATGCCCTTAGTCAATTACTGGTCACTTCAGTAATTGATCCGAGACTTGACCGCAGAGCCGAGAGCCTTGCTTATTACAACGATATTTTGGCGAATAATGCCTTTGGCAATTATCGAACCTTGATAGGAGAAGTGTCGCGTAGTCCGACGATGGGTGTTTATCTGTCACATCAGGGAAATGCAAAAGCCGATCCTGCGAATGGTGTATACCCGGATGAAAACTTTGCGCGTGAGTTGATGCAGTTATTTACGATCGGCCCATCGATATTAAATATGGATGGCACGCATGATAAAGACGGTGACATCAATACCTATCCAGATGATCCTGCGGTGCAACCGGTTATCAGCTATGACCCTATCAATGATGTACAGGAACTTGCCAAAGTCGTAACAGGATGGGACCTGAAAGATAATAAGGACTATAGTGGAAATATCGTATATGGCTCGACCAGCACGAGAAATAATGATTATGCGGCGCCAATGGAATTCTTTCCTGCCTATCATGAAGACGAACTTGCTGGCGGCGGTGACGGCTACGTAACTCTTCTTGGAAATACATTTGCCCTGAATTCGGGGGCGGATGGAAGCGGCCTGGATTCAGCGCTGGATATCCTGTTCAATCATCCCAATATTGGACCATTCATCAGCCGTCATCTGATCACTAATTTGGTGACTTCAAATCCGTCTTCGGCCTATGTGGTTAGGGTTGCCTCGGTCTTTAATGATAACGGCCAAGGCGTCAAAGGGGATTTAAAAGCAGTCGTACGCGCGATATTAACGGATGTGGCGGCAAGGGATAGTGTAGCGGCATACAGTACACCTGCATTTGGAAAAATCAAAGAACCCACTCTGGCATGGGCACAAATGCTGCGTGTATTCAATGTTACTCCACTATATGGCTGGACAGGCCCTGACGATCCCAGCTACAGTTATGTTGGCGTCCCCATCAACGATGGAGTGTATGTCTATCGGAGACAAATCTTCAGACATGGGCAGGCACCCTATGCTGCCCAATCGGTATTTAATTTCTATCTGCCTGATTACGTACCCAGTGATCCCTATTTCTCATCAAATCGCCTTGTGGCTCCTGAGTCACAAATCTTGAGTGATCAGATTGTGCTACGCCTGACCAATGTGATGAGAAGATTTTTACGGTTTTATGAAAAGAATTATCTTGTCCGCCTTACGAGTTTCGATACGATCGCAGACTATGCCACCACACGCAGTTATTTCTATGAATTTTTAATGCTAATTGATTTTGATCGCGAGTTACAGCTCTTCGAGCTGACGCTGGATGGTGATAATAATGGTGATTTCATGAATATGGAAAGCATCGATCCGACAGATAATATTCCCTATAAGGAAAAGGCGCTGGATGCCTTACTAACGCACCTTGATAAAATCCTGCTTGGAAATTCAATGACACCTGAATACAGAGATATTCTGGCTGATTATCTGTTAAATAGTTCTGAGATTAGAAGTTCCGATGACTTTAAAGAGGCGCATAACATGATTCGTGAAGCAGCAACCCTGATAACGACATCCAGCGCTTACATGATTCAGAAGTAGTACATAATATGAAAAAACATAATGAATTAAACCGGCGCGCGTTTATGAAACTCCTTGCAAGTAGCAGTGCTTATGGTGCATTGGGCTCGATGGGCCAACTGGCGCTAATGAGTGAGGCATCCGCTGCTGCTCCTGATTTTTCGAACTCAGGTTACAAGGCTATGGTCTGTGTCTTTTTGCCGGGTGGAAATGACAGCTTTAATATGCTGATCCCCAGTGATGCGGGATATGGTGTCTATCAAGCGAGTCGTGGTGATCTTGCGATTGCGAACATGGATCTGGATTTGTCGTCAATCAGTGCGGATATACATAACGGCGCCTTAGCAAATGGTGCAGGGAATCCCTACAATGTTAATCAAAAGCAGGATAGCGCCTATTTAAAAGGGTTCTATGATTTGTCCGGCAGTAATGGGATAAACTTGGGTGTGAACGCTGTCATGCCCGAATTCGCACAACTGATGACTGATAACAAGGCATCGATTATTGCGAATGTGGGAAATCTGGTGGAATCTGTAACACGGCAAGCGATTGATAATAATTCGGCAAACTTACCACTTTTCCTGTTTGCACATAATCATCAACAACGTGCTCTGCAAACTGGGCAGGCCGATAATCTCAACGATATAGGCTGGGCGGGGAAAATAGCCGATGCCTGGTTGGGTATCAATAACAACTTCCCTCTGGGATTGAATATCTCCTATGGCGGTAATAGCAGAATGTTAATAGGCGATAACACCGGGCCTTTGGTTCTTGGCACTGGTACGCCGGAAGTCTTTACTGAAATGCGCCCGAATATTAATTCTGAAATTGCACGTAGAACTGTGACGAAGGCACTCTCGTCAGGCGTCCATTTTACCGATAGCAACCCGTTCAAGCGCTTATATGGCAATATGCTCGATGCCTCAATGACAACCTTCGAGACTTTATCAGATGTCTGGAGTAATCCTCCCTACACAAGCACCGGTCCCTATGGTGAAGCGCTATTTGCTGTGCCATCTGCCAGCGACCTGGGCTTTACTGAGAAGTTAACTGGTAGCCTCATCCCCAAACTCGAGTCAGTGGCAAGAATGATCGATCTGGGGGCGCAAGATGCTTTCAATACTGGAGATTACAAACGCCAGATATTTTTTGTCACTCTGGGTGGTTTTGATAATCACAGCAGTCAGGCAGTTCGGCATCCATTACTTTTGCGTGAGCTGAGTTTGGGTTTGTGGAAATTTCAAAAGGCCCTTGAAGAACGGGGACATGCTGAAAAAGTCACCACCTTTTCGATGTCTGACTTTGGCCGCACCCTAAGAACAAATTCCGGCGGTGGTACCGATCATGCCTGGGGTGCACATCACTTTGTCATGGGTGGAGCAGGAAATAATACAGCTGGCAATCTAAACGGTGGAATCATGACCGGTACGCTACCTGACCTGACACTGAATGGCCCTGATGACTATAATTTTCAGGGCCGTATCATTCCAACACTTTCGCAGGACCAGTTAAATGCGAGTATTTGTCAATGGTTCGGTGTGGATGAGTCATTGATCTCTTCAATTTTTCCGAACCTTTCAAATTTTCAAACTACCCCCGGCAATGTGAGCAGCGCCTTTTTGAATGATTTGTTTGTCAGCTGAACATGATCAGGCCACCTTGAAGTGGTCTGATGCATCCGGACACCTCGTTAAGGCGTTAAAATGCCATAACGAGGTGAGAGATGACAACAGGAACGAGACGGAAATATACAGAAGATTTCAAGCGAGATGCGGTGGCGCTGGTCACCGAGCAGGGCTACAAGGTTGCAGAAGCGGCACGTAGTCTGGATATTGGAGCCAGTCTGCTGGGGCGCTGGAAGCGGGAGTTAGAGGAAGAAGCCTCTGACGCCAGGCTGGGTGCGGATGAGCGCGAAGAGCTGAAACGGCTGCGCAAAGAGAACCGCTTGCTGCGGATGGAGAAAGAGATTTTAAAAAAAGCCAGTGCGTACTTCGCGAAGGAAATGAAGTGAAGTACGGTTTTATACGGGATCACGCGGGCTGCTGGCCTGTCATTCACCAGTGTCAAGCAGTGCTGTGTTAAATGTTCAAAATGGTACTTTATTTGGAGCAACAGATGTCGATGTAAACGGCATTCTATACGATGTTTCATTCGAGGACGGAATTTGTGCGGATCTGTATAACGGCTGTGATCAGAATTCAGACCTCCCTTTCTCTAATCCAACGAATGATGGAACTTTAGGCTTGGCAGCAAATTTAGCCTTACTGAATCAGGTATTTATTGATTCTCCTTTAGGCGCTTTTGACAGCGACCCCACATTGACTAATGGTTGCCAGTTAAACACCCCCTTATTTGTAAGTCAGGGTGGTAGCGGTCTGGGTATTCAGTGGATTTTCAACGATACAATAGAAAGCAAGGATATTGGTACTGGCTCAGGTGGAGGTCTGGCATCGTTCGACTCCAGTATCGGTTTTCCTGATAGTAATGCTTATGTGGTTTGGAGTAAAAGCTCTGTTGTTCCAATCCCTGCTGCTGCCTGGCTCTGGTCTACTCGGTTTAGTGGGGATTGCGAGAAAGAAAGCAGCTTAATTTCTGTAGTAGTGCTTCTAAGACGGCGGCTTCGGCCGCCGTTTTTATTATCGTGAATGGCAAGCAAGATCAAGAGGTCAAAGTATTAGAAATCTGAATGCTTCGAAGAACACAATATTCATTTCATCTCAATGACCGCTTAGAGACCTTAACAGACATCGGCATTACCAACTCTAGAGACTGAACATAGTTTGGTGA
>CAYPEL010000150.1:0-6523 GCA_964409635.1 uncultured Gammaproteobacteria bacterium
TGGATGTCCGCATTATTTCAGCAACCCATATGAACTTGGAGGAAGCGGTTCGGCAAGGTGGTTTTAGGCAAGATTTATATTATCGTTTAAATGTTGTACCACTGAATATCCCTAGTCTTGCCGAGCGGCGGGAAGATATTCCCTTGTTAATCAATCATTTTCTGAGTGTTCTGGATGATGCCAGCAAAAAGTCAGTCAAAGGTTTTGCGCCGGATGCGATGGAGGTTCTATTATCAGCGCCCTGGCCAGGTAATGTGCGTCAGCTCTATAATGTTGTTGAGCAGGCGGTCGCTTTTGCCACCACCACCACGATTCCTGTCAGTCTGGTGCAGCGTGCATTACGCGATGAAGTGCAGAGTGAGATGCCTGCCTTTGCAGATGCGCGCAGCCGGTTTGAGCGCGATTACCTGACTCAACTGTTACAGATCACCAATGGCAACGTCAGCCAGGCCGCACGAATTGCTAAACGCAACCGGACTGAATTTTATAAACTGCTGCATAAACATCACTTGAATCCCTCCCAATTTAAAGGCCTGCGAGCCTCAATTGCTTGATATTTAAGAATATTACTATCTGTCTCTGCTTGGAGACAGTTAATTGTAATTAAATACAATAAGTTACACCATCTATGTAAATACTGTCTCCATATGGAGACAGATAAGCTTCTATTATATCGGTCATTTCCTACAAAAAATACACTTATTTATTACAAATCAGGGTGTTATAGGTATTGGTGTGAATATTGCTAAATATTATTTAAGTATTATAAGTATCTTTAAGAATAATGATGACAGTTCTGAGGAGATTAGGTATGAAAGCATTAGCCATTCCTTTTGCATTACTTATTAGCTTGAGCCTTGTTATTTCTGTGATGTACGCTGGCTGATCACAGTTCTTAAAAGCAAGCAGATTTTTTTGTAGTCTGCTGTGAGTACAAATAAGCACAGCTATTTAATAAAGACTGATCTTGTGCTGAGTTGGTTATTCATGGCAGTAGTAATTACTTTTCAATTGAAATGAGTTCAATTGATGGTTTGTATGATTAGTGTAGACCGGTCGAACTGACTGGTGCAGAATTCCCCCCCAAAGGGATTTTACGCGACCATCCCTGGTCGCGTTTTTTTTGCCTGTCACTTTTTCACGTCAGGTGAAATATTATTGCTACATCGGTAAGCTAGTAGTCCGATGGCATTGTATTGATTGAACCCATCAATACAATGTTGTCGAAGTACAGGGAATTTATTTCAACATTCAATGTCGATAGCAGGGGTCAAGATTGTCGGAGTTTCGTTGGCCGGTTCGTGTCTTCTATGAAGATACAGATAGCGGCGGTGTAGTCTATTACGCCAATTACCTGAAATTTATGGAACGGGCACGCACAGAGAGATTTCGGGCAATGGGCTTTGAGCAAAGTGATTTGCGAAATAATCAGAATGTTTTATTTACCGTACACTCAGTAGCGGTCGATTTTATACGGCCAGCAGCTTACGATGACATGCTTGAAGTTAGCGCCGAAATAATGGAGTGTAAGCGTGCGAGCCTGACTTTTTCACAACAGGTATATCGCGGCAAAGAAGAAAACCCCCTGTGCAAGGGTATTGTGCGTATTGCCTGTGTCGATAGTGCGGCTTTCCGGCCGCGCGCGATTCCCGATTTCATACTTAGAGAAATAAACCATGTCAGCTGATTTATCTTTACTCCATCTGATCACCGGCGCCAGCACGGTCGTCCAACTTGTAATGCTGTTACTGCTGGTCGTATCGATGATGTCCTGGACGATGATATTTCTCAAGCGCAGCCGCTTAGCCACGGCCCGGACTAACGCAGATAAGTTTGAGGATCGCTTCTGGTCGGGCGGTGATCTCGGTGAGCTGTATCATAAAATATCGCCGAGTGGCGGGGAGACGCATGGACTTGCGCATATATTTATTTCCGGCTTCAAGGAATTTGCCCGTTTACGGCAACAGAAAAATATCGATCCCAAAGCCGTACTGGAAGGTGCGCAACGCAGCATGCGGGTCGCACTGTCACGCGAAATCGATGATCTGGAGACGCACTTGTCATTCCTGGCGACAGTGGGTTCGACGAGTCCCTACGTCGGATTGTTCGGTACGGTGTGGGGGATTATGAACGCGTTTATTGGACTAGGGAATGTAAAACAGGCCACCCTGGCGATGGTTGCGCCGGGGATTGCGGAAGCCCTGATTGCTACCGCCATGGGATTGTTCGCGGCCATACCTGCCGTCATTGCCTACAACCGCTATTCAAACGATGTTGAGCGGTTGGAAAATCGTTACGATAATTTTCTTGAAGAATTTTCTAGTGTGTTACAGCGTCAGGCGCACGGCTAGCCGGGCGGATTATTAATAATGGCCCGTACACGCATTCGAAAGCGCCCAATGTCCGAGATCAACGTTGTGCCGTATATCGACGTCATGTTGGTTTTGTTGGTGATCTTCATGATAACGGCGCCTTTGCTGAATCAGGGGGTAGAAGTTGAATTACCGCAAGCAACCGCTGAACCCCTTGACACCGAAACCAATCAGGATCCCTTGCAATTAACGGTAGACACTGACGGTAACTTCTATCTTAATATTGGTGATGATCAGACGCAGCCGCTTGATGCTGAGACATTAGTAACCCGTGCGGCAGCGGTAATCCGCCAGCGCCCGGATGTGGCGGTACTGGTACGGGGTCATAAAAATGTGGATTATGGTTCGGTCGTAGCAGCCATGGTGTTGTTGCAGCAGGCGGGTGCACCCAGTGTCGGGCTAATCACAGAGCCTGAACAACACGGCGGATAGACGAAGATGCTGGCATTTATCCGCGACAACCCGCGTGCTTTCCTGGCGGCCATTGTGGTGCACCTGGTGTTGCTAGCGATAATGGCTTACAGCATGGACTGGACAGCCACGGTTTCTACTAAAGGTGGAAAGGAGGCTCCGATAAAAGCAGTTGTTGTTGACGCTGCCAAGTTGAGTGCGGAAATCAACCGGCAGCAAGAGGCAAAACAACAGCTCCAGAAACAAGAGCAGGAGAAACTTAAGCAACTAGAGCTGCAAGCTGAGCAGGCTAAAAAAGCGCGTGAACAGGAAGAAAAGCGGCTGGCGGATTTGCAGAAACAGCAGGCAGAAACTAAGCGCAAGGCTGAGCTTGAGGCCAAGCAGCGCGCCGAGGCCAAACTGAAAACCCAGCAGGAAGCTGAACGAAAAGCAGTTGTAGAGAAAAAGCGCCAGGCCGAGGAGAAACGCACAGCCGACGCCAAGCGTAAAGCAGAAGAGCAGCGCATCGCAGAAAAGCAGCGCGAAGCGGAACAGCAGCGCGTAGCCGAAGAAAAACGCAAAGCTGAACAGGCCGCCAAACGCAAGGCGGCAGCGAAAGCTGAGCGCAAGGCTGCGGAAGATGCCTTACAAGCCAGCCTTGCGGCAGAACAGGAAGAGATGGAAGGTCAGCGCGTGAGTAAGGAAGTTAACCGCTATGTGGCCTACATCCAGGACAAAGTTCAACGTAGCTGGATTCGTCCACCCGACAGTGGTGGCGGACTGACCTGCCTGGTTAGCGTAAAATTGATTCCGAGTGGAGAAGTGATCGATGCAAAAATACTCCGTAGCAGCGGTAACGCCGCGTTTGACCGCTCCGTTGAATCAGCGGTTTTCAAGGCGTCGCCTTTGCCTGTGCCGCAGGATCCAAAAGTCATGGCACGTTTTCGCTCATTTAATTTTGTTTTTAAACCAGGTTAACTCAATGAAAAAAATTATCGTATATTTTGGGAGTCTGTTAATTAGTGTTTTGCCCGTGCTGGCCCCGGCGGCGCTGACGATTGAAATCACACAGGGTATGGAAGGCGCTGTACCGATAGCCATCGTGCCTTTTTCTCAGCCATCTGGTGGAGCCCAGCCACCAGAAGATGTGTCACAGATTGTAATGGATGATTTACGCCGCAGTGGCCGTTTTGACCCTGTGTCCGAGCAGAATCTGGTGTCACGTCCTAATGTGCCCGAACAGATCCGTTTCCAGGACTGGAAGACGCTGGGGGTTGAAAGCCTGGTCATCGGCCAGGTCGAACCCGCAGGGCCTGACCGCTACACCATCAAGTTCTTTTTGTTTGATGTTTATCGAGGTAAGAAACTGATTGGTTATAGCGTACCTACCACCCGCAAGCGTATGCGCTATGACGCACATCGGGTCAGTGATCTGATTTTTGAAAAGCTGACGGGGCTACGCGGCGCATTCGCCACCCGCATAGCCTATATCACAGAAAAGAAATCAGCTGGTAAACGTCAATTCAAGCTGGAAGTTTCGGACTCGGACGGCTATAACCCGAAAACCATCCTCAGCTCCAAGGATCCATTGATGTCACCAGCCTGGTCTGCTGATGGTAAACAACTCGCCTATGTGTCGTTCGAAAATAACCGCGCATCAATTTTTGCGCAGAGTATTGAAACCGCCAAGCGCCGAAAGCTGGCCTCGTTTGAGGGCGTCAACGGTGCGCCATCCTGGTCACCGGATGGCAGTCGGCTGGCGCTGACATTATCGCGTGACGGGAATCCTGAAATATATATTTATAGTCTATCCAGTGGTGACACACGCCGGGTAACCCGTAATGTGGCTATCGACACAGAACCGGTCTGGACACCGGATAGTAAAAGCCTGATTTTTACATCTGACCGCGGTGGTTCACCGCAGTTGTACCGTATTCCAGTGAAGGGTGGCCGACCCGAGCGGCTGACATTCGAAGGCAAGTATAATGCCAGCGCAGATATTTCAGCAGATGGTAATCGTCTTGCGATGGTGCATGGTGCAGGCGGTAAATATCGGATTGCAATTCTGGACCTCAAATCGGGCGTTTTTAGTGTGATTTCCGACGGACGGCTGGATGAATCTCCGAGTTTTGCACCCAATGGCAGCATGGTGATTTATGCGACAGAAGAAGGTCGTCAGGGTGTATTAGCAGCGGTGTCCAGTGATGGACGTTTCCGGCAACGCTTTTCCAGCCGGGGGGGTGATGTCAGGGAGCCCGTGTGGTCACCGTTTGACCGTACGAAGTGATTTTGTCCTGAATTAGGATAGATTAAAGTTGTTTTTTTTACCCGGCTAACGCCGGAATATTGCCCGGCCAGCGCCGGATTATTATAAATTTGGGAGTATTCATGATGAAGAAAGTCAATCTGGTTTATGCATTTCTATTTTCACTGCTTGTTACCGGCTGCAGTTCTACGGGTGATGTTGCTGAAGATACTGTTGCCGTAGAAGATCAGAGCGCCACCACAGAAGGTGTCGGCGATTACAAGGATTCCGGTATTCAATCACTGGGAAGCGAACCGGGTGAAGCGTTATCTCACCGAGTGATCTATTTCGCCTACGATAGCTATGACGTTTCCGAACAGGATCGTGCTCTGATAACCGCACACGCCAACTATCTGACTTCTAACCCAGGCGTTTCCGTCAGGCTTGAGGGTCACGCTGATGAACGCGGGTCACGTGAGTACAACATCGCACTGGGTGACCGCCGTAACGGTTCAGTTAAGCGTATGCTGGAATTGCAGGGCGTGTCGGCAGGGCAGATGACTGTGGTCAGTTACGGTGAAGAAAACCCTGCTGTGGAAGGCCACGATGAATCAGCCTGGAGCCTGAACCGCCGTGTGGAGCTGGTCTATGCGGGGAACTAAACTCGTTTCCCTGGGTTTGGCGGCGTTGTTTATTGCCAGCCCTGTACTTGCGATCAGCAAGGCGGAGCTTGAAGCCCAAATTCAACAACTTGAAAAAAAGTTGAACCGTATTTTGCTTGACCAAAATGATCAGGAAAATAGCCTGCGCCGGGAAATGCAGAAAATACGCGGTGAAATAGAGGTGCAGGGCCATGAAATACGCAAGCTGGAGAAAAAACAGCGTGACCTGTACCTTGATATCGATCAGCGCCTGAATGCGATGCAGCCGGGTAAGGCTGCATCACCCGCGCATGGTGGTGCTTCAGGTGGTGACTGGAATCAGAAGAGTGGCGGGGAGTCATCAGGTAATACCAGTGTAGATGAGAGCGCGGCGCGGCAGAATTACGACCGGGCATTGGAAGTCTTAAAGAAGGGAAATTACAATCAGGCGCTGACCGAATTCCGGAGTTTTCTTAAACAGCATCCTAACAGCCGTTATGCGGATAATGCACAATACTGGGTGGGTGAGGTTCACTACGTAAACCGGCGCTTTACTGATGCATTGACGGAATTTGAAACCGTTATTAGCCGCTACCCGGATAGCCTGAAAGTTGCCGATGCGCGTTTAAAAATTGGTTTTATTAATTACGAACTAAAACAGTGGAAGGCGGCACGCGATGCGCTTTCCCAAGTGACAAGAGACTATCCTGATTCTACGCCAGCCCGTTTAGCCAGGGAGCGCCTCCAGCGTATGTCGAAAGAAGGTAATTAACCGATAAGCTGTCTACACTAAATACGTACGTTGCTGATGCACACAGGGTTTGCAGACCCGCTGTGAATACATCCCTGTACGCTCAGCGGCAGCATCCCTGCTG
>CAYPEL010000151.1:0-1603 GCA_964409635.1 uncultured Gammaproteobacteria bacterium
ATCATAACCAAGAATAATCAAGGAACAAGTATGTCTGCTCAAAAGACTTCACCATCCACTGCGGCAGAAATAAAGCTAGAACATATAGACGGAGTTGCCTGGAATAAACTTGCGTCTGACTTTGAGGACGCTGTTCACGAACAAACCCATTGCTTTAATACATCCCGCTGGGGTTTTGCCGATATCGATAATGTCTGTTTCCGCGAGGGTGACCGTGTTATCGGTGGCGCGTCGGTTATTGTGATGAAATTTCGTCCGTTAGGAACCGGCCTCGCAACTATTAAATGGGGTCCCTTGTGGCGTAAGCGTGGCGAATCCTTAGAGCCTTCCCGGCTCAAGGCTATGCTGGCTCTATTGCAGCAGGAATATGCCGAGCAGCAGGGGTTATTTTTGACGATTATTCCCTGTGCCGATCCGGTTTTTTCTACAGTCACGACCTGCGCGCTTGAGGCACTCGGGTTTGGCAGCGGATTTTCTTTACCCGCGCCCGAGCGCTATTTGGTGAACACCAGTCTGCCGACTGAAGAGCTGCGTCAAAGCCTCCACCACAAGTGGCGCTACAATCTTAAAAAGGCAGAAAAGCATGATTTCAAAGTAGAGTTCGTTTCAGGCAATGCTGCGCTTGACAGTTTTATGGGACTCTATAAGCAGATGGTGGCAAGGAAACAATTCATGGACAGCTCTGCTATTGCCACCCTAAAGGATCTGATGGCGTGCAGCAGTGAGACCTTCAGGCCTTCCATCGTTATCCTGTCACACCAGGGTGCGGTAACCGCGGGAGGCGTGTTCGATCTTAGCGGTGACACGGCGGTGTATCTCTATGGCGCCACCGACGATCGAGCGCTGGCGCTCAAAGCGGGTTACGTCCTGCATTGGTGGATGGCGTCGCATTTGTGCGGGCTATCAGAAACCCACTGGTATGATCTTGGGGGCAATGATCAGGACAATGGATTGCATCAGTTCAAGAAGGGCTTTGTCGGTAAAGCAGGAAAAATTTGCATTACACCACCCGTGTATCACTACGGTGCAACGGCTCGGGCCCGCCTGGCAGGCCATCTGGTTTTCAAAACAAAGGAATTAAAAGCTGCGCTGTCGAGAAAAATATACAGTTTGAAACAGTCTTTCAGGAAATGAGCCAGGCGCTTCCAGGAAAAATACTTGCCCGTTTTTCAGTTATGACGCTGGGGAGGTTGATTGGTGCGACAGCAGTTTTTTTATCAAGCATCCTGATCGCCAGGCAATTGGGTGCTGAAGTCCTGGGCGAACTGTCGGTAATGTTAGCAGTTGCTGCCATCCTGTCGGTAATCGTATCAGGCGGCTTCCCGGCGATAGCGGCGATTTTCACAGCAGAATACAGCGCGATTGGACGTGAAGATTTACTCAAAGGATTTGTACAAACAGGGCGTAAACAAGTGCTTTTCGGTTCAGCGCTGTGTCTGCTGCTGGTGCCGGGATACGTTGCATTCGCAGCCTCGACGGCAAGCGTTGGTGTTTGGACTACTGGCCTGATTGTTTTAACAGCGATTGCTATAGCGTTCACCGTATTCCACGGAGCGATCCTGATTGGACTGCATCGTCAGGTAGAGGGGCTGCTACCCGACAC
>CAYPEL010000151.1:1703-6416 GCA_964409635.1 uncultured Gammaproteobacteria bacterium
TCCCTTGTGTGGGACTTGTTTATTGAGGTGCACATTATTCTTGCAGGGGTATTAGCGTCAGCCGCTGAGGTCGCGGTATTGCACGTTGCTTTTCGTTTTCGGGTGCTTGCGGGATTTGGAATGAGGTCGCTTTATGCCCTTTACTTACCGACCATTGTTACGTTGAATACTCAGAAAAATAACGCAGAATTATTATTGCAATTAAACAAGGTCAACCGTCTGGCATTCGCCTATGCCTGCGCTGTTATGCTCTTGTTTATGCTAACCGGTTCATTGCTGATGGGGTTGTTCGGTGCGGAATTTGAGCAAGGGTGGGTTCTGCTGCTGGTGGTTTCATCTACCCTTTTGGTGCGCGCTGTATTCGGACCAGCGCCCAGCATCCTTGCTATGCAAGGACACCAGAAAATTTCAGCAGTGGTCATGGTGATTTGCCTGGGTTTGTCAGTCGGCGGGTCATTTCTGCTATATCCTGCCGCGGGGATATTAGGGATTGCATTGTCTTATGCCTTGGCGAATTTGATCGGCTCTGTCGCGCTCTGGGTGCTTGCCAGAAACCTGACAGGAATTAATTGCGCCTTGTTTGTCAAGGCGCCGGACAAGATCAGCCTATGAATCAATGCAAGCCCAAGTTACTGCGTTCAGCACTGGACGTATCGTACTATTCTGGAATCTACAGGCTACTGGCGCCCGTATGGAGTGGTGTAGGTGCAATATTCACGCTTCATCATATAATCCCTGCAGGCAAAGAAGACACTTTCTCGCCAAACGGGATTCTTGAAATTAAACCCAACTACCTTGCAGAGGTCATTCAACAAGTACTCAAGCTAGGCTACGAGGTGGTTACACTGGATGAGGTGCAGCGGCGACTGGTCGAAAAAGACTTTGCAAAAAAGTTTGTTTGTTTCACGCTCGATGACGGTTACGCTGATCAATATGAGCATGCCATACCCCTATTTAACCAGTATGAGATACCCTTTACGATTTACGTAACCACCGGTCTACCCGATGGGACAGCTATACAATGGTGGCGTGTCATCGAAGACATACTGCGCAGGGAAAATAAAATTGATCTGTCAATAGACGATAAACAAATCCGCATGCCCACCCGAACGGCGCAACAAAAACAGCTTGCGTTCAATGCCATATATTGGCCATTGCGGCAAGCGTCTCATGCCAGCCAGCAGGCCACGATCCAGGCGTTGATAAATCAGTACAGCATAGACTGCCCGGCTATGTGTCGTAATAGCGCGCTTTCCTGGGAAATGCTGGAACAACTTTCCAGAAATGAGTTAGCAACAATCGGGGCGCATACCGTGAATCATTATCAGATGAACCGGCTATCGCCACAGCAAGTTACCGATGATGCAAGCCAGGGCCGGGATATTCTAAAACGGCATCTTGGTAAAGAGCCGTCACATTTTTGCTACCCTTACGGCGACCGGACGGCTGCGGGTGCTCGTGAATTTAGTATTATAAAAAAGCTTGGTTTTGCTACGGCCACGACGACCCGTAAAGGTGTTCTGTTCCCCGAACACCGGGAACATTTACATGCGCTGCCAAGAATATCTTTAAACGGTGACTATCAACAAAAGCGCTACATCCCGCTATTTTTGAGCGGTGCTCCCTTTGCGTTGTGGAATAGATTCAGGCGCCTTAACGTAAATTGATGTATGCCCTTGCGCGTGTCATTCAGCTTTTCAAGCTGCCTTTTATTCTCGAAACACCAGACCGAAAAGCAGTAAAGGCTTTCCAGAGGGACGGTGATTGTTTGATGGTACGTTTTAATTTCTTTTGTATTCTCAACGGCCCAATATACAACAGTCCTCTGAAAGTAGAAGCTTGAAAATAATCGTACATATTTAGCTGCTGGTCGCACCAATGATCTTTATAGGCCTCATCCCCAACCGTAAAGTCGTAGGTTAAAATATCATTCT
The DNA here is from genome assembly GCA_964409635.1 of uncultured Gammaproteobacteria bacterium. Lineage (GTDB taxonomy): Bacteria > Pseudomonadota > Gammaproteobacteria > DSM-19610 > DSM-19610 > CAYPEL01. The sequence goes on from CAYPEL010000151.1 coordinate 3,638, forward strand.
GGATACACCAATCAAACATGTTTAATAATAGTATGTTTCCAGGCGAGTACTTCGCAAAACTGCCATGCTCGTACGTTGGAAATAAATGATAAAACCGCTGCTTGTATACCAAACCCCAATGTGTTGCCAGGATTCGCTCGTCGAGTGTCAATTTACACAGGTAGACAAAACCATTTTCGATCTGCTTATCAGATATTGTTTTTACAAAATCCCGATGGCCATGTGCTTCAAAAATATCCGCCACGCCCAGCTTTTTATAGCTTTGCGACTTTTGTTGAATCATTGTATCAACAGCTGGCTGAACATCTTTATCCTGCTTAAGGACAGTAAACTCAATTTTCCCGTGTTCAGCAAGGCGCCTTTGTTTTCTCCTTAGGCCACTGAACCATTTATTACTTCTTCTGGTTTTAACAAAAGCATCCAGTGGCATCGACAGCTGTGTATTGTGTGCGCTGCTGGCATGTGATTCGCATGACAAATAGAGCAAAGGGTTTTTTTGTGTGCCGATTAATTCAGGCTGCTTCTCCAGTACAACCGCGTCAAAATGGGGAAGCGTCTCTTGTATAGCTTTCCAAGCCACCAGCAGCAAGCGTTCAGTCAATCTTTCGGAGCAGTCACTACTGAGTAATGCGCCTTGATAGTCACTTATTTGGCCGCCAAGCCAAACCAGGCAAGAGGCGAAGATACGCTTCTGAATTCCAAGTGGTAGCAGCATCAGGGGCTTGCCATCAACTGATTCGACTAACACAATCTGTACGCGTATGCCCAGGTTACGCCCTATCAAATTATACCAGTGCTTCAGCCAATGGAAGTTCTGGAACGCGTAGCAGTCACCGTTTTGTTCAAACCACTTCCATATCGTTTCTGCGTCGTCTATCGATTCAAAGACAGAAACCCGTAGGCCATCCTTCATGAGCTCGCCTGTAGTGCGCTTCTTAAGGCTCATCAGGCCAGTAAATCCGGAGCATGCTACAGTTTTATGCTGCCTGAAGGACGCGTTGATAAAAATTCAACGTGGCGCCCACCATCGTACTGGTATGAAAATGCGATTTAACATGGCCGTAGAGAAGTTCAGCAATATGTTCCGCGTGTTGCGGATTCTTGATGACAGACAGCATGGCGTCTGCTAAAGCCTCTGGATTGTTAGGTGGCAGGAGGTGCTGAGCATAGGGCCCGAAGATTTCCGGAATACCACCGACCCGGGTTGTCAATAGAGGCATCTTCGCGGCAGCTGCTTCCAGCACAATATAGGGAAAAGATTCGTCCAGTGAGGGAGTAATAACACAGTGTGCTTGTGCGAACGCGCGCGTCGCGGGATGTATGGGCGGCTGAAGGGTAACGATATCCTGGAGCCCGAGTTCGTGAATGCGGTGTTTAAGAAAATCGGCATCGGGTCCGTCACCTGCAATTAACAGAGTAATATCACACTGCGTTTTCAGGCGCGCCGTTGCCTCCAGCAATACTTCGATGCCTTTGAATTTTCTAAACTCTCCAATGAAAACAAAGTTCTTGCGATACTCACTGGAAGTGACTGGAATAAACTCCTTGTCGTGCAGACCATTATGGATAATTTGATAAGGGGTTGAAATTTTCCCTATTTTGCGGGTGTAGGCATCAGCGCTGAACTTACTTTCGAAGATAAACCCGTCAGTACGATCTTTCAGGAGGCGTTCTAACCGTAAATACAGTACGCCGGTCAGTGATGTTGGATTGTAATGCAGAGAGCCCCCATGGGGGGTATAAATCGCTTTAGCGTTCAAACGCTTGGCCACCAGACGGGCCCAGGCACCGCCCTTGGCACCGTGCCCATGGATGATGATAGGTGCAGACGGATGGCATAGCTTATAGATCTTGCCAGGCGCCGTGATGTCCGACCGGTGCAGGCCCCGATACATCGGCAGCCGATGAATACCCAGTGTACAGAGCGGGGCAAGCTGATCAAGCGTCGAGTCGGCAAAGTGACCACCGGTCGAAGAGTCACAGACTATCCCTATTTCGAGGCCCAGGCGATTCTGCCCACGGACCAGGTCGCAAACATGCCGGAACACCCCACCAACCGGTGATCGAAAACAATGAATGACTCTCAGCGGGCTCAGTTTGTTTGATGTGTCTTCGGGCATCAGGAGATAAAACTTGTTATTTTTGTTTAAGTTAGTGCCACTTAGGGATTCAAATAGGCGCGTGCTTTAAAATGGCAAGGCCAAAAAATCACTATAATTAAAGGTTCACAAGAGGCATTTATAAAGAAGACTATAATCTACGTGGGTCTAGATGTCGATGACAGGCACTACAAATAACGCGAGATCGGTAACTGACCATAATTTAATATTAGAAATTTAGTTTAAGCGTTTTATAGCTGACTTCGCCATTTTTATTTTAGCTGGCTGTGTTCTACCTAGACTTGGTCGCCAATGTGGCTGGTTTGACAATGAAATCTTACGGCTCGAAGATGACGTTGGTGGTACCAGCACGGGCATAAGCCGGGGCTGCGACGGGAAGTCGGGCTGGCAGGGAAATGAGTATACTGCCCCCGGAATCGCAGCAATACCTTAGTTTCCCAGCTTGAAAATCACATTTAAGTTATGCCGTAGTGATGCCGCATCTTGTGATGAATGCAGTATGTGTAGTACTCTTCCGTTGCCATCAAAAAATAAAAGTGCGGTAGTTTCTACACCATATGTATTGCTAAGCATCCTACCTGTAGGTGTGCCTAGCTGTACAATCACAAATTCAAGCCGTCCTATGTAATCATCTCTTACTGCATTCATAGCTGACGTCG
>CAYPEL010000152.1:0-5977 GCA_964409635.1 uncultured Gammaproteobacteria bacterium
GCTTATCGAAGAAACACCTTTATTTTTCTATTTAATGAGAGAGGCGGGAACATTGGGTAAAAGGCAAAAATTAGGGCCTGCCGGATCTGCCATTTTGCTGGAAGTTTTTATAGGGGCACTCAAGCATTGTGGAACAAGTTTCCTCAGTGATAAAACCTGGAAACCATCAGCGTGTATTGCAGGCAGAGGTGGGAAATTTGAACTCGCTGATGTCGTAAGATACGTCCAAAGCTAATTTTACATCAGTGAATGTGCTGGCATACATCACAGCCAGCACATTCACCACCCTTGACAACAACAACCTTTACCGAACTGTCCGCTTTACCTGTACCATTTGAATCTGCAATATCGATTGCAGTGTGATTCGTTACTTTGAGTAAGGAACACAGAATGTATCCTGTCGGTGGTAACTTAGTGAAAATTGGCACACTAGTGCCTATGCTGCATAACATCGCTGTATATTGTGATAAAAAAGTGACATCTATTTATTATAATCCTGCAAGAATAACGTGCTATTAATATAATCTTAAGGAGGCATTATGAACAAGCAAAAACTGACTACAGTAACAAAAGGTGTCGCATTAGCCATTGCAGCGGCCGGACTGTTGAGTGGCTGTGGAACCACGTATTCGTCATCCTCAGAAAAAAAGGTTGCTGCGGCAGGCTCAAGCACAGATTTAGTGCATTGTTCTGGCGTCAATACCTGTGGCGGGCATAATGACTGCAAAACGGCCAACAATGCCTGTGCTGGCAAAGCGAGTTGCAAAGGCCAGGGCTTTGTCGCCATGCCATCCAAGGCTTGTGCTGATGTTGGAGGCAGTGTTAAAGACGACTGGAAAGGCAGTATCGCCAAAGCCGATTTGACACATTGTAATGGCGTCAATAAGTGCGGCGGCCATAATGACTGCAAAACGGCCAATAATGCGTGTGCAGGCCATGCCAGTTGTAAAGGACAAGGTTTTGTCGCCATGTCTGTCAAAGCCTGTAAAGACATCGGCGGCACACCAGGCTAACTCCTCCGTTGTTTGTATTATTCACTTGAATAAAGGCCCAGGCTATTCCGGCAGTTTGGGCCTTTTCGGTCGCCTCAATGAAAAATCATTTTCTGGGTTTTGGGCTAGGTTTACGCGTACCCCATTTTAAGCATGTCCTGGAACACAAGCCTCCGATAGATTGGTTTGAAATCTTGTCGGATAACTTCATGGTTGCTGGAGGCAAACCGAAATTTTATCTACATAAAATCCGTGAACACTACCCAATGGTCATGCACGGTGTTTCCATGTCCATCGGTAGCACTGATCCGCTAAATGTCGAATACCTGAAAAAACTGAAAATACTTGCCAATGACATCCAGCCCGAATGGATTTCTGACCATTTGTGTTTTACTCACCGGGGTGATATTAATAGCCACGACCTGTTACCACTACCGTACAATGAAGAAGCTCTGAATCACGTTGTTGACCGCGTCAAACAAACCCAGGATTTTCTGGGGCGCCAAATTCTGCTTGAGAATGTTTCCAGTTATCTCACCTACACCACTTCTGAAATCAACGAATGGGAATTTCTAACCGAGATTGCCGACCGCGCTAATTGCCACATCTTGCTTGATATTAATAATATCTACGTCAGTGCGCGAAATCACAATTTTTCTGCCAGCGACTATCTAGCAGGCATCAAACATGACCATGTACGGCAGTTTCATCTGGCAGGACACACAGACTGTGGTAACTACCTGATAGATACTCATGATCACGCGGTGGCAGACCCGGTCTGGGATCTCTACATTGAAGCTTTAAAGCGGTTTGGGTCAATCAGCACAATGATCGAGCGCGATGACCATATTCCTCCGTTTGAAGAACTTCTGGATGAGCTGAATGTTGCGAAAAAACTGGCACTGCGCACCTTATCAGAACTGGATGAATCACATGCCTCGGCTCGATGAATTACAAACTCAATTTCTGGATTTTCTTTCTGGCATGAACGACCAACTGAAGAATTCAGTTGTTGATCAAGGTAATATTCCTGTACCAACTCGCCTGGCCATTTATAAAAATGCCTATCAGATACGCTTAAAACTGGCATTGGAAACCGACCACGAAATACTCGGTATCTACCTCGGAGACAGACTCTTCGATCAGATGGTCGAAGGTTATATTCATCAACATCCTTCGCATTGCACCTCATTACGAGATTTTGGTGAATCGCTGCCTGAGTATCTAAGAATTACTGAACCCTTCAAGCAACACCCTGTCGTTACAGAAATTGCCCAGTTTGAACGTTGGTTAATGGATGTATTTGATGCCGCTGATACAGATCGACTGCCCTTCTCTGAATTACAGGAAATCGCTCCGCAAAATTGGCCAACTTTACGATTCCGTTTTCATCCTAGTTTACGACTATTTAATACCGGGTGGAACTGTGTCGAAAGCTGGAAAGCACTAAAAAATAATGCTGAACCTCCACCCGCCACACAGCAAGCCGATACACACTGGATGCTTTGGCGTAGTATTGACCTGCTCTCTGAATTTCGTCTGCTTGAAGAAGATGAATACCAGTTTTTGTCGCTCGCAGTTGCTGGAGAGCCCTTTGCGTCCCTTTGTGAGTCGATTATTGAATGGCATGATGAGTCGAATGTCAGCGCGGCCAGTATACAATTCCTGTCCCGCTGGTTCGAGCAAGGGATTGTTATTGCGATCGAAACTGCTGCTTAGCTAGCCATCATCGATAACTTATAAAAGCTCAGATTCGTTCAGGATGATCTCAATCAATGGGCCGCTGTGAATACGTCCCTGTACGCTGATGTCGTAAGATACATCCAAAGCTAATTTTGCATCAATGAATGTGCTGGCATACATCACAGCCAGCACATTCACTACAGGCCTTATGAAAGAAATAGAAGCAAGTCTTACCTCTCATGATGCTGGATTTCCTCCACCCACACATGGCATCTATGTGTAGGCAGTATTTCCGATGTAAACAGTATGAGAGGGTAGGGCTGTGTGATTGAATTTTAGAATTGACTTGTGGGTGCATAGCTTTTATTTTACCTATACACCATTGGTCGCAGATACCAACGGAGACGGTTATCGTGGGTGAGGTTATGTATTCGCGATCCCGCACGGTGGCCATTGCTTTCCAGTGGGAGTTGGTTAACAGTGAAGAGCTTGCGAGTAAATACCTGTAGGAGCGTCTTTAGCCGCGATGAACGCGGCAGCACCATCGCGGCTAAAGCCGCTCCTACAGAATTTTTACAAATTGTTTGAATTTATCAGAAGTTCCTTAGAACATACCAAGCTAATTGCAGCATAAAAGTGCATTAACAGCTATGTATATGGAATAAATAAGTACTATAATAATTCGAATATCAGTAAGTCAGTATACGGTATGTGTTGATATAATCATTTACAGGTTCTCGAATTAATCAGCTTCCTTGGATAAATTATTTTCTTTTGATCTACAACCATTTCTCTGACTAGAGGAGATGAGCGTCATGTTGATGCAAGGCCAGAATATCCATGTCCAGACTGTTGAAGAGGGTATTTTTGAGGTTGTTTTTGACCGAAAAGATGCAGCCATTAACAAGTTTGATCAGACAACATTACTAGAGCTTCAACAGGCTATAAAAAGTCTTGAAGGGGTTGAGGGGCTTCAAGGAGTATTCTTTAGCAGTTCAAAAAAAGATTTTATTGTCGGTGCAGATATCACTGAATTTACCAGCATGTTTTCTCAAACCGAAGAGGAGGTCTATCAACATATTCTGGAGCTAAACAATATTTTCAATGCTATTGAGGATCTGCCTTGTCCTACGGTATCCGCCATTAATGGTGTTGCCCTGGGTGGTGGTTTTGAACTTTGTTTATCTACCGATTATCGCGTTATGGCTGATTCGGCCAGGGTTGGGTTGCCAGAAGTTAAACTAGGCATCCATCCCGGTTGGGGTGGAACAGTTCGCTTGCCACGATTGATTGGTATTGATAACGCAAATGAATGGATTTGTGGTGGTAGTGAAAAGCGAGCCGATGTTGCTCTGAAAGAAGGTGCGGTAGATGCGGTTGTTCGGGTAAACCAGGTAACAGAAGCAGCTCTGGATCTGGTAAAAAAATGTATTGCGGGAGATATAGATTACAAGGCGCGCAAAACAGAAAAAACCAGCCCTGTAAAACATAATGCGATTGAATTGATGATGGCATTTGAATCGGCTAAAGGTGTAATTGGAGCCAAGGCGGGGCCGCATTATCCTGCACCAATGCAAGTCCTTAATACTATGCAAAAGTCGGTTGAGTTAGACCGGGCAGGGGCTATAAAGGCTGAGGTGAAATCCTTCGCAAAACTGGCTGTAAACGATGTTACAGCTGCGCTGGTCGGGTTGTTTCTTAAAGATCAATACGTTAAGAAAGTCAGCAAACAATACATGAAAGATTCAACGCCAGTTTCGCTGGCAGCGGTTCTCGGGGCGGGTATTATGGGCGGTGGTGTGGCTTACCAGTCTGCCTCAAAGGGCACCGCCATATTGATGAAAGATATTAACGAACCCGCTTTACAACTTGGTATGGATGAAGCTACAAAATTATTATCCGGTCAACTCAAACGCGGCCGGATTGATGTGCAAGGAATGGCAAAAACTTTAAACCTTATTACACCCACATTGAGTTACGGTGATTTCGACCGAACCGATCTGGTGGTTGAAGCAGTTGTTGAAAATGCGGGCATTAAAAAGACGGTGCTCGCCGAAGTTGAAAAGTCAATGCGCGCGGGCGCTATCCTGGCATCAAACACATCTACCATTTCCATCACTGAGCTAGCGACAGCATTAAAACGTCCTGAAAACTTTTGTGGCATGCATTTCTTTAATCCTGTGCATCGCATGCCGTTGGTCGAAGTCATCCGTGGTAAAAAAACTGGCGATGCAGCTATTGCCCAAACCGTTGCCTATGCTAAAGCGATGGGAAAAACACCCATTGTCGTCAACGACTGTCCAGGATTTTTGGTAAACCGGGTGTTATTTCCATACTTTGGAGGCTTCACGGCATTATTAAATGAGGGCGCTGATTTCCGCCGGGTAGATAAAGTGATGGAAGGTTTTGGATGGCCCATGGGGCCGGCTTACTTGCTCGATGTTGTCGGTATTGATACCGCCTTTCATGCGGATGCAGTGATGGCAGAAGGGTTTCCTGACCGTATGAGTCATCAGGGTGAGAATGCAATTGACCGCATGTTTGCTAAGCAACGCTATGGTCAGAAAAATGGTAAAGGCTTCTACCGGTATGAGCCAGACAGGCGCGGCAAATTACAGAAACTGCCGGATGACGATGTTGATGCGCTATTAAAAAACATTGTTGGAGATGATAAAGAATTTAGTGATGAAGAAATTATTCAACGCATGATGATCCCATTATGTATCGAAATGGCACGTTGTCTAGAAGACGGGATTGTTGCAAGTCCAGCTGAAGCAGATATGGCTTTAATCTATGGAATCGGTTTCCCGCCTTTTCGGGGTGGCACTATGCATTACCTGGATGATTTCGGGCTGGATAAATTTTGTCAGATGACAGAAAAATATAAACAGCTTGGCCTGTTGTACCAGCCTACCGATAAAATGAAATCCATGGCCAGAAATGGCGAAACATACCTCCAACACAACAAAGAGGCGCAGTCATGAGCATGACTATCAGCGATGTTGTCATTGTCGACGGCGTACGTACTGCAATGGGTAAATCCAAAGGCGGTACTTTCCGGAATGTACGTGCTGAAGCTTTATCAAAAGAAGTTATCAAGGCCCTGTTGCAACGTAACCCTGCTGTTAAACCTGAAGATATAGAAGATGTTATCTGGGGATGTGTTAACCAGACGCTTGAGCAAGGGTTTAATATTGCTAGAAATGCCTCATTACTGGCAGGACTGCCACATTCGGTTGCAGGACAAACGGTTAACCGGTTATGTGGTTCATCTATGTCTGCCTTGCACATTGCTGCACAAT
>CAYPEL010000152.1:6002-6383 GCA_964409635.1 uncultured Gammaproteobacteria bacterium
TTATCGTTGGTGGCGTTGAACACATGGGGCACATTTCAATTATGCATGGTGTCGATATAAACCCCGAAATGTCAAAATATGCCGCTAAAGCTGCCATGATGATGGGCCTCACTGCCGAAATGCTGGGAAAAATGAATGGCATCAATCGCCAGATGCAGGATGAATTTGGCGCTCGTTCTCACCGGCTGGCTCATGAAGCCACCTTGCAGGGCCATTGGGAAAATGAAATTATCCCCGTAGAAGGGCATGATGAAAATGGCTTTAAAACAGTGCTTAAAGAGGATGAAGTTATCCGGCCAGAAACCACTGTAGAAGCATTATCAAACTTAAAGCCTGTCTTTATACCAAAGGTTGGCACAATTACCGCCGGTACATCCTCAT
>CAYPEL010000153.1:0-6358 GCA_964409635.1 uncultured Gammaproteobacteria bacterium
CAATCCGAGTTGCTGCAAACGCCGCCCGACCATTTCTGCAACGCGGCCGCCGACACCACTGTCGACCTCGTCGAACACCATGGTCGGGATCGCGCTGCCGTCACTGGCGATAACCTGTATCGCGAGACTGATGCGCGATAACTCACCGCCGGAGGCGATTTTCGCCAGTGCTTGCGGCGCCTGCCCCGGGTAGGTGGTTTTGACAATAACCTGCACATCCGATAAATCCGGAATCGCATCTAGCGGTATGTTTTTAACCGCATACAGACCCCAGCCTACAAAGATCACCGTCAGCAACAACACCATAATGCGGTTGTCTATCGACCAGCCAATCAGCTTAGCAATCATGGCTGCGTATCCGGTTCAGTCATACGTGTCATGCTGGCTTTGAGGTTGGCTTCGGAGTCAATCAGGAACTGCCCCGAGACAACAACCTTATCGCCAGGCGAAATCCCCTTGAGTATTTCCACCCAGTCACCGCTCTCAATGCCACTTTCTACCTGCTGGCTGGCAAAGCGTCCTTCACCTAACGCCAACACCACGCGTTCTTCACGGCCGGTGCGAATCAACGCTTCGACCGGAATCACGATGCTGTTGTCTTTAGGCCCAGCAAAGATTTTCACATTGGCATACATATTAGGCTTGAGGTCTTCGTCAGGGTTATCAAAACGCAGCCGAACTTTCAGTGTCCGGGTTTTAGGATCCAGGCTGGGGTAGATATATTCAACCCGTCCTTCCCATTTGCGACCGGGTAAATAGGCCAGTCGAACTTCGGCCAGGTGTCCGACTTTAACCCAGTCTGATTGACGCTCAAAGACTTCAGCGAGCAACCAGACGCTGGATAGATCGGCCAGGCTCATGATCCGCACGGCCGGCTTGACAAACATGCCTTCACGCACAGGCAAGGTAGAGACCACGCCATCCTGGGGCGCATAAATTGCAATTGTCTGCTGGGCGCGGCGGGTCTTTTTAAGTTGATTGATTTGATTACTGGGCACCCCTAAAGCACGCAGCCGGTTCCGTGAAGCCTGCAACATGCCTTTATTATTAATAGTTAACGCCTGGATATATTCTTCCTGTGCATTGACCAGTTCAGGTGAATAGAGATCAAGCAGGCGCTGGCCCTTGCGCACTCGTTCGCCCTCTGATTCCACATGGAGTTTTTCAATCCAACCCTCGGTGCGCAAATGGATGTGGCTGACTTTAGATTCATCGAAATCCACATAACCGACGGTATCGATGCCACGCCAGAGACGCGTCAACTCGGCCTCAGCGGTTCGTACACCGAGATTTTGAATCACCGCCGGGGAGATCGTGATACTGCTTCCATCACCGCCATCTGCATACACAGGCACCAGATCCATACCCATCGGTGACTTGCCCGCTTTGTCGCGCTGGTAATTGGGATCCATCGGCGCTACCCAGTAGAGAATCTCTTTTTCATCCTCTTGCTGCGCAATGGCGGACTCAATAAATACAAATGCAATAGTCAATGAAACACCCGTAGTGAATAAAAGATTAAATATCTTCATTGGATTTCCCCAGCCAGGTAGAGCAAACGGGCTTGTGCTTTTGCGCGATCAACCCGTATACGTAACTCATCGAGCCGCACATCCAGATCCATGATGCGCGCCCGCATCAATGTGGTAAATTCGGTGACACCGGACTGGTAGGCTTTCAACGAAGCCCTGGAATTGGCCCTTGCTTCACGCAGTAATTGCGCGTCGTACAAATCGGCGCGTTCGCCAAGCCGCTGCCAGCTTGCGTAGTCGCTATTCAGCATGGCTTTTAAATCACGCAGACGGCTGGTACGTGTCAGCTGTGCAGCTTTAACCTGTTGCACGCTGGCAGCCAGCCGCCGATCCTGACGTTTGCTTGTAAACAATGGCAAGTCTACAGTCACCATCGCAGCCATCATATCAGCACGCTCATCGCCACCTGGTTCATCGCCAAAACGCTTACGGTATTCCAGACCGGCGCTCCAGCCTGGTTTGTATTGTTCCCGCGCAATATGGACCCCCTGGTTAAAAGATTCGATGCGCGCGGACTCAATCCGAATGACAGGGTGATCTTGCAATGCGGCTTCGAGTTTTTCTTTTTCTGATACTGCCGGTAAATCCGGGAAGATTATTGCGATGGGTTGTGTGGCAGCATCGCCGATCCACTTCATCAGACCGGCGCGGTTTTTATCTTCTTCATTTCGAGTGCGGGTAGTACGGTCATCGAGACGCGAAAGTTCAAGTGATGCACGCAGCACATCCTGCTGACTGACACGGCCCGTCGCATAGTGCGCCTGGGTAATATCGACTAACTGTGAAAACAAGGCGCGCGTCTCATCGATGACTTGCTTTGCGCGTACCTGGTAGTAGAGCTCAAGAAAGCGGCTGCGCGTATCACGGAGAACCATGCCGGCATGATTCTCCGCCTTCGCCTGCTCGGCGGTAGAATGCCATTCGGTGCGGCGTTGCTTGTAATGCAGTGTTCGCCCCCTTGGAAAGGCCTGTTGCAGACCAAACCGAAGCTGGGTTACCGGTTCCTTGTCTAATTCAAAGTTATCCAGTGGCAGATTGAAAATACCGGCATTGAACTTTGGATCAGGCAATTGTCCATCGGCGACAGCGTCCTCACGCATAGCTTGCGAACGCGCCAGGCTCGATTCCACACCGGGATCATTCCTCAGCGCAAGTTGCTCTGCCGCTTGCAAGGTAAGCGCATCGTTGGCTATTAAAGGCATCGCTAGCAGTGTCATGAATAAACTGAACATGACGGCTGTCGCACGCTTTAGGTTTATGCGTGATCCACTCTTGCCTGTAGTGATGCACACATCAATTTTGCTAGTGATAAACATGGCAATTCTCCAAAGCCACTAAACAGTATAAAAAGACACCACACCCTGCGGTAAGAATACCCGCCAGGCAGTGCTAACTGGATTAGATTATTTTGGAGATGGGGGGCTGGAGTAAAGGTAAAACGGAACGTTCAAGCAGATTATCAATTACACCCGTATAATTTCCGCTCTGATGTTGGTTGTCCGTGATCAGGTCACTGCCCAGGATGGCCAGTGTAAAGTGTACACAGGTAGCGCAGGAATGTTCACAGCTGCAATCATCACAACAGTGGTCACACTCCTGCATGGATCCGTGCCCTTCCCTGTCTTGCATTTCGCCCATGGCTGATGGGGATGGCATTTCATGCTGCATGTGGAGCATACTGGAATTGGCAGTTAAATTTGGAGTAATAGGTGAAGCAAGTAAACCGTGCAGTGGCGAAACGGCCAGCGCCAGCATAATGATAATGCGGAAATACTTGTTAAACCAAGTGTTCATGGGTTGAAGAATAGTTGTTCCTGGCTAGTTTATCAATTAATGGCTGAAAAAAGCCTCCCCCAGTGTCTCTTCTATGCCCACAAGCAGAAGAAAATTTTGCAACCTTATAGCACAAGGGTCTAGACATAGTTAAAAAAACAAAGTTCAGTGTGGCGACCCTATATCACCGATTCATAGCCACAGCGCCACCAAAATCCGCCTTACACTTCAAGCCACCCGGTAATTTGTAATCGGGATTAGGCACTTCAAGCCGGGCTACAAACGTACCACTGGCGGCGTCGATCACACGATCCACTTTAGTCACCGTTGCTGCAACCGCTTTACCAACCGGCAATTCCAGAAGCACACTCACCGTTGCACCAGGCTTAATACTGCCAAATTTAGAACTGGGCAGCATCACCTCAACCCGCAATGGATCGAGTTGCGCTATGCTGAGGATCGGCTCTTCGCGCACAAACTCACCTGCATTCATCAGCCGTTCAATCACCACACCTGAAATCGGGCTGGTAATTACCCTTTCATTCATGATCGCTTCTGCACGTTTCAGCTCCAGTCCTGCAAAAGTACTTGCTTCACGTGCTTTCCTTAATTCCATACTCGCCAGCGTAACATCGGTTTCGGCCTGGTCCTTTTCATGGACGGAAACGGCTTTTTTGATATAAAGGTTTTTCATACGTTTTGCCTGACGTTTCTTGAAGGCCAGATCAGCCTTCCTGGCACCTATCTCGCCCGTCATTTTTGAGCGCGCACGGGCGGCCTCTACAGTGGCCTTTTCTACAGATGATTCCAGCTCAACGAGAACCTGGCCCTGTTTAACCACATCACTGGTATCTACCTGTACATTTTCGATCAGCCCCTTCACAGGACTGCTCACCTTGACGACTTGATAAGGTTCAACCAGACACTCAAACAGATCAATATCCTGCCCCATAACCGGCTGAATGCTTGCCAGTGAGAAAAATATACTTGCAGATAAACAAGTTCTACTGCGTAGTCCTAACATTAGGCTTTCCTCTATTCCGAATTTCCACTAAATGCCAATAAATCTTCAATCTGCTCATCATGCTTTTGCAATTCATGCCGGATTGCACGGTGATGACGTTGTGCGCGGCGTTGTGCGATAGTGATACATAGCCGCTTAAAGAAACCTGGTAAAACCGCTGACACTTTGACTACCCATTGCGGCAAGTATTGCGACGGCAAATCGTCTTCCATAGAAAGGATAGCCTGGCAACTGCCTTCTGCACCCTGACGCGCGGATCGGCCGAATAATTGGCGATCAATCCGGCGTGCATCATGCCGTTCAGTGGCAATGACGTGCAGACCGCCGTAATTCTGCACACTTTTTCCAAGTGTAATATCGGTTCCCCGGCCCGCCATATTAGTCGCAACCGTCACTTGTTTGGATTCGCCTGCACGAGCAACAATTTCCGCTTCGTTGCCATCCTGGCGGGCATTTAACACTTGGTGCGGGATATCCATTAATTTGAGACGATCAGATAATTCTTCAGATGCATGCACAGATCGCGTACCCACCAGAACCGGCCGTCTGGCCTTCAATTCAATACGAATTTCATTGATCACCGTGTCCCACTTACTGTCACAATCTTTGCAGATCCTATCAGGCAGCCTAATTAGTTGTGATGGGAGGTGCGTTGGTACAGGAACAACGGGCAAGCGGTACACTGACCATAATTCTCCAGCCACTTCACGCGCGGTTCCGCTCATGCCACATAAATGCAGATAGCGGCGGAAAAAACGCTGGTAACTGATCCGCGCCAGGGTTTCCTGCTGGTCACTTATTTCGCAGTCTTCCTTATATTCGATCATCTGGTGCAGTCCGCGCTCCCAGGCTCGATCCGGCATGGTGCGGCCGGTAAACTCATCGATAATTTCAACCTTGCCGTCACGCACCAGATAGTGTTTGTCTTTTATGAAAAGGTGCAGAGCAGTCAAGGCCTGAATCAGCCACTCCTCGCGCCTTTTCTTGCCATTCCAGGCACCGCCTAATTTCACAGCAACCTGCTGCAAACGTTTTATACCGTGACTCGTCAGCTTTACCAGGCCTTCTCTGGCGTTGATACTGTAATGCTTATCCTGCTCCATTTTTCCCGCCATTTTTAGTGCAATACGGCAGACTTCAGTCTGCATGCCCGTATCTCCCGGCCTCGACAGGATTAAGGGTGTGCGTGCTTCATCTATGAGCACACTGTCGGCTTCATCAACAATTCCAAAACATAGCCCGCGCAAAAATGTTTGGTCATAGTCACCCTGTCCCTTATACAAACTTTTCAACTGGCTCGTCAGACCATTTTCGGCACAACTTGTCGACACCCGGTCGCGCAAATAATCAAATACCAGCTGTTTGTTGGTGCAGTAAGTGATATTGCATTCATAGGCTGCCTGACGTTCAGCTGGCGGAGTGGCCGCAGTCACAACGCCAACGGTCAAACCCAAGGCCTTATAAAGTGGAGCCATAACCTGCGCGTCACGCTCGGCCAGATAATCATTCACGGTAATTATGTGCACAGGAATATCCGCCAATGCAGCAGCACTGGCGGCCAGGGTTGCCGTCAACGTTTTACCTTCGCCGGTTTCCATTTCGGCTAGAATGCCTTGTGTCAAATACCATCCGCCGATCAGCTGCACATCGTAATGCCGCTTACCTAGTTTGCGGGCAGATAATTCGCGCACCAGTGCAAATACCTGTGTAATTAAACTATCAATCAGACCCAGACGCCGCAGCTGTGCTTGCAGCTGCTGACGAAACATATTGAGTTCTTTCTCCGTTTTTCCTTTTAACAACCGTCCAGACCGGTTAACTCTTTCTATAAACGCTTTTCTCGTACTTTCATCGCCGTAACGCTTACGGATTTTGATCCGTTCCATTTGAGATAAATAATTCGATAATGCACCCTCAGGCTCTACATCTCGCTCTGGATATTCACCAAGGCGCTTCCCAGGTGTTGGTGATTCGGCCGGACGAACTGAATCATTCCCCGGCTCAACGACATCATTTACTACTTCTCTCG
>CAYPEL010000154.1:0-6293 GCA_964409635.1 uncultured Gammaproteobacteria bacterium
AGCCGCAGCGCAACTACGTACGATTCAAAAGATCCGCGATAAGGCCAAGCGCTAAAGTTAAAAGCTGCCAGATCTATTTATTACTTAGCGCCTAAAATCGTGCATAAGCTAAGTCCGGCCAAGTCGTTAACTTTCTGATAAAATGGCCGAAATGCAGTTGATAATCATCTAAATATCAGCCCCAGAGATGTTATGCCATTAAGTGTCGTTATTCTTGCCGCCGGACAGGGCACGCGTATGCGTTCGGCCTTGCCCAAGGTTTTGCATGCCATTGGCGGGCGGCCACTCTTGCAGCATGTCATCAGCAAGGCTCAGACGCTGCAACCTGATTCTATCCACATTGTATACGGTCACGGTGGAGCAACTGTCCAGCAGGCGTTGAAGCATGAACCCGTGCAATGGGTCGAGCAGGCGGAACAACTCGGTACCGGCCACGCACTGATGCAGGCGCTGCCCTCGATCAAAGATGGCGATACGGTGCTGGTGTTGTACGGTGATGTACCGCTGATCAGCGCCGACACGCTATCGAAACTTGTAGATCAGACCCAGAAACATCCACTAGCTGTGCTGACCGCAGACCTGGAAAATCCACAGGGCTATGGCCGCATGTTACGCAATACAGCAGGGCAGTTGATTGGCATCGTGGAACAAAAAGATGCCACTGCGGAACAGCGCGCAATTTGCGAAATTAATACCGGTTTTCTAGCCGGTGATGCGGCCCTGTTACGCAGCTGGCTCTCCCAGTTAAAAAATGACAATGCCCAAGGCGAATACTACCTAACCGATGTCGTCGCCCTGGCCGCATCAGACGGTCACGCCATCACCAGTTGCCAGGCCGAACATGAATATGAAATTTTGGGCGTTAATGACCGGGTGCAGCTCGCCGGTCTGGAGCGTACGTTTCAGCGTAACCAGGCTGAAACCCTGATGCGAAATGGGGCGACACTGGCCGATCCTGGTCGCGTCGATATTCGTGGCAGCGTACAAACCGGCCGCGATTGTAGCATCGACATCAATGTTGTTTTCGAAGGCGAGGTCAAGCTCGGCGAGGGCGTCAGCATCGGCCCCAACTGCGTTATACGCAACGCCGAAATCGGAGACCGCGTTGAGATTCGAGCCAATTGCATATTGGAAGACGCCCGCATAGGTAAACAATGCTGTATTGGCCCTTTCGCCCGGATACGTCCCGAAACCGTGCTGGCGGACAAGGTCAAAGTAGGTAATTTTGTCGAAATAAAAAAAGCCACCATTGCCAGCGGTTCCAAAGTGAACCACCTGAGCTATATTGGAGATACCGTCATGGGTTCCGGCGTCAATGTGGGGGCGGGTTCGATAACCTGTAACTATGATGGCGCTAACAAGCACCTGACGGAGATCGGTGATAATGTGTTTGTGGGATCCGCTAGCCAGTTAATCGCGCCGGTCAAGATTGGGGCGGGCGCGACCATTGGAGCGGGTTCGACCATCACCCGGGATGTGCCACCTGCTGAGTTAACGCTGAGCCGGGTGAGCCAGAAAACCATCCAGGGCTGGCAGCGGCCGGTTAAGAAAAAATAGCCAGCCCGCCTTTCATCCAGCTTCAACGGTTTGGGCCGTTATTAAAGGTAATTGAAACAAGGGAATGAGGATTTCATAGATGTGCGGTATTGTCGGCGCCATAGCCCAACGTAATGTTTCACCCATTTTGCTCGAAGGCCTGCGGCGGCTCGAATACCGCGGCTACGATTCGGCGGGTATCGCCGTACTCAACAGCAATGCAACACTCGAAAGGGTTCGCACCCAGGGCAAGGTAGCAGAACTGGCCCGTGCACTCGAACAAAATAATCTGGACGGCGCCAGCGGCATAGCCCACACGCGTTGGGCAACCCACGGTAAACCTAGCGAAAAAAATGCCCACCCTCATATCTGCCGGAATAAAGTGGCAGTCGTTCACAACGGCATTATCGAAAACCACGAGCAGCTACGCGCCAGCCAGAAAGCGCTGGATTATGCCTTTACCTCAGATACCGATACCGAAGTCATTGTGCACCAGGTGTATCACTACCTGGATCAGGATAATGACTTGTTTACTGCGGTACAAAAAGCCTGCGCAGATATGGAAGGCGCGTATGCACTGGGCGTCATCAGTACCAGTGAACCGGGCCGGTTGATTGCCGCGCGGCGTGGCAGTCCGCTGGTTATCGGTGTCGGTATTGGTGAATATTTTATTGCTTCTGATGTCGCCGCCTTGTTACCGGTTACGCAACGCTTCATTTTTCTTCAAGACGGTGATATTGCTGACATCCGCCAGGACAGCCTGGTGATCTACGATGCAGCAGGCAACATCGCCGAGCGCCCGGAACGGCATTCAGAGTTGAGCGCTGATTCCGTCGAACGCGGTGAATACCGCCACTACATGCTCAAGGAAATCTACGAACAACCACGCGCCATCGCCGACACGCTGGAAGGCCGGATATCCCGCGGTCGCGTGCTCGAAGCAGCGTTCGGTGCAGGTGCAACAGAGATTTTTGACAAAGTAAAAGGCGTGCACATCATCGCCTGTGGCACCAGTTTTCACGCGGGCTTGGTCGCCCGTTACTGGCTGGAATCAATCGCCGGTATTCCCTGCAGTGTCGAAGTAGCGAGTGAATTCCGTTACCGTAAACCGGTGGTACGCAACAGCTCGCTGATCGTAACCCTGTCCCAATCCGGTGAAACCGCAGACACGCTCGCGGGCTTGCAAGAAGCCAAACGGCTGGGTTTTGGCCAGTCACTTTCTATCTGCAATGTGCCGGAAAGTTCACTGGTACGCGAATCCGATCTGGTGTTGATGACCCGAGCCGGCCCTGAAATTGGTGTCGCCTCAACCAAAGCGTTTACCACCCAACTGGTCGCACTCATGTTACTGGTGATCACATTGGGCCGCCGCTTCGGCATGACACCAGAGCGTGAAGAAGAATTGGTGCATCAGCTCGAACACCTGCCCCGGCAAATAGAAGAAGTTTTGCAGCTCGATACTAAGATCAAAGAACTCGCAGAACGCTTTGCAGACAAACACAACGCCCTGTTCCTGGGCCGGGGAGCACAATACCCGGTGGCGATGGAAGGTGCGCTGAAGCTGAAAGAAATTTCCTATATCCACGCCGAGGCCTACCCAGCCGGTGAGCTAAAGCACGGCCCACTGGCGTTGGTCGATGCCGATATGCCCATCGTGACTGTCGCGCCCAACAATGAACTGCTGGAAAAACTCAAATCCAATTTACGGGAAGTTGAAGCCCGCGGCGGAGAAATGCTGGTCTTCGCCGATGTAAATGCCGGCATGTCATCCACGGATAACAGCTATGTTCTGCCCGTCGCGCCGACGAATGACCATGTGGCGCCCATCGTATTTACTATTCCTTTACAACTACTCTCCTATCACGTGGCCGTCCTCAAAGGCACCGATGTAGATCAGCCGCGTAACCTTGCTAAATCTGTAACAGTTGAATAATACATAAATATCAATATGTAACAGTTGTAGATCAGCAGTCCCAACAGCTAGAAAGTAACTTGGGCTTGATGGGGTTATCGCCCCCAGCGCTATACTTTTAATGGACAGATAACTCAAATTTATCTAAAGAAAACAAGCGGAAAAGTCATAAAAATGATATAATCCCGAGCTTGTGAGCGATTTTACCTAATTTCAGCCGACAACGAGCGGTCTTAACAGGTGTTTATGTGAAGCTGGCGCTGTCTGCCAATTCAGAAGAATCAGTTTCCAGGCCACTATTTGCCTGTCATAAGAGATATAAAACCATCCGATAATTTCGAAGGAGAATCCGGTGAGTAAGGATTTGATGTTCTATTGCATTCCACAACAAGCTTATATGCGTGTTACCAACTGTGAAAATCTGCGTAACCGCCCGGCCGGTAAAGCCCCAGCCGGTGCCCAACCCATGTTACGCGCCTGTGAAAAATGCGTCATGCACCCCTTGGTCGACAAGGCAAAAGTGCCGACCATAAGCCTCAAAGCATACCTGGACGGCAGCAAGCCAAAAATCGCCAACCTCCAGGCAGCCGCCAACAAGAAAATCATGCAGGCATTCGTGGCTCAACAAGAAAGCGCCTGCCAGTAAAACTATGACACCGGGCCACCCTAAGCCCGGTGTACCTATTTCCACTACTCTGCAATCCACCTAATAAAATACCCACCCTGTAGGGAGCGATAATCACCTCAAGCAAAGCAAAACCAGTGTTCAAAGCATCAACAAATGAAAACACCCTACTACGGAGTACGCAGACTCGGCCCTTACCTTGGAGTCATCCAAGTAATCGATGTAGGTGACGCTTGCGCCTATTCCACCAACGGCCGTAGCTGGCGGATTCGACTGCAAACCAGTACCGGCCGTTTCCGCTGGGGAGCAACCATAGAATCGGCTGAAGATATAAACGAAGTCCGCATCGTCAACGCCGACAATCTAGTCGAAGCATTACGCAAACGGCCCCCCGTGCCTTTCCCCATTCGTGACCATTACGAACTCTGGTTAATGCACAGCAAAACCCACAAACCTCTCGCCCTGCTAAAAACCTGCTACCTCAGCAGTGACATCAGCGAAGTAAACAGCCCACATTGGCACCCGTTCCAAACAGCCGATACAGACTTTGTCTCACCCACACTGGAAAATCAGCAAGCTTCAAAAAAAAGCTATGGAAATATAACCCCCCACAGCGGGCAGCTGGAACGCCAGATCAATATGGTCTCACGGCCAAATCCAATGGCACAATGGATAGAACGCCAGGCAAATGGAGACGGCATTGGAAAAACCGGATTACGTGTCACGGACAAAGAAATCGGCCGTCAGTTTAAAGCAGAAGACTTCCCCGAACTGTTAATCAGTGAAGACTGGGGCGATGAAACCGAGCGGAGTTTGGTCAACGACTATCACGCTTGGCAAGCAGCCTGGCTATTGGCGCATCAGAACCTGTCCAAACAAACCCGTACACTGCTAGAACAAGCTGCCTGCAAACGGCCGCTAAGTCTGCTGTCTTCCTATTCGCTGATCCCAAAAATTATTGACCAGGACGCCATTGAAATAGCTTTAGTCAGCGCCAGATTAATGAATGCTTCATAGTTGTTCCAAAGGGCTTTGTACAGCGTGCAAGTGAGCTTGCGTAACATGCGTATATATTTGTGTGGTACGCACATCACTATGCCCCAGTAATTCCTGCACGGTGCTTATATCAGCACCGTTTTCAAGCATATGGGTTGCAAAGCTATGGCGTAATGAATGACAGCTGGCCGGTTTATCTATTTCCGCGAGATTCAGGGCAACTTTAATCGCTCGTTGCAGCTGTTTGGGATCGATATGATGGCGCTGGATTTTTCTGGAATAGTTATTAAGCGTCCGGGTAGTTGCAGGAAACACATATTGCATACCCCATCTACGGCAAGTTTGAGAATCCCGGGATGAAGTCTGCGGCAGAACCACACAACCATAGCCTGCTTCCAGGTCACGGCGATGAATAGTTTTGACACACTGCAGGTGCTCAGAAAGACGCTGTATCAGGTTTTCTGGGAGTAGCGTAATGCGGTCTTTTTGGCCTTTGCCATTTTTAACCAGGATCTGTTGGTTATCAAAATCAATATCAAAAACACGCAAGCGAATGCACTCCATCAAACGCATCCCTGAACCATAAAGCAGGGCAGCCATTAAGCGGTTTCTGCCATTCAGATGTGCAAATAGCGCTGCAATTTCAGAGCGAGTAAGCACCACGGGTAAGCGCTTCGGTCTTTTAGCGCGAACCAGCTTTTGTGCATCCTGCAAATCAATGCCAAGTATTTCACGGTACAGAAAAATGAGGGCATGCAAAGCCTGATTCTGCGAGGCGGCAGCAAGCGCATGGTGGTTAGCCAGATCCGACAGGAAGCTGTTGATTTCCCTGAGGCCCATATCCCTGGGGTGTCGCTTGTCATGAAACAGGATAAAGCGGCGGATCCAATCGCAGTATGCACGCTCAGTATGAATGCTGTAATGCAGGGCACGGATACGATCACGCACCTGCTGGAGTAATTTCGGCTTCCTTGCCATGGTGTAATCCTCTCAATGGATATTGGTGTACTTTTCAGGGTAGTATTGAAACAAATCAAGGAGGTGGTGTCAGGTATGTCAGCTTATAAACCAGAACAGGGGCAGAACTTCACCCCATTATCATCTTATAACTAACTGTTATGCGCAACAGGAACGATAGTCAGTATTTTTCACTGCATTTAAAGCACCGACATGAGTGTCTAAATAAAACAGAAGCTATATCATGATATGGTTTTACGAAGATAC
>CAYPEL010000155.1:0-6218 GCA_964409635.1 uncultured Gammaproteobacteria bacterium
CGGCTGAGCTTTTCTGTTCTTTGTCGCCTTTCTTCATGACTGAGCTGTCTATCTCAAAAACAGGTATTTAGCGGGAAATTGTGTATAGGGTCACATATTCTGGACTAAAGTTTTCAGTTAAATACGCCTGGCTATTTTTGTAGCCTGTCAGTCAGGTGAGGACGGATTGTTTTCAGGATGGCGGGGAAGAGCTTTGGTGTCGCGGCTACGATATTGCCTGTATCGAGGTGATCGTGACCGCCGGCAAAGTCACCGACCAGTCCCCCGGCTTCCTGTATCAGCAAGACACCCGCTGCGATATCCCAAATACTCAGGCCAATCTCCCAAAATCCGTCGATCCTTCCTGCGGCGAGGTAGGCTAGATCCAATGCCGCTGAACCAGGTCGGCGGATGCCCGCAGTATCTTTGCTCAGGTCACGGAACATGCCCAGGTAACTATCCATGTGTTGTTGATCCCGAAATGGAAAGCCGGTTCCGAGCAACGCGCCTTCCAGTGTATTTTGATTGGTTACGCGGATGCGCCGGTCATTTAGTAGTGCCCCGGCGCCCCGGCTGGCCGTAAACAGCTCTTGCCGCAAAGGGTCGTAGACAACCGCTTGTTCAAGCCGGCCCCGGTGACGCAGCGCGATGGAAACCGCAAATTGCGGGAAGCCGTGTAAAAAATTGGTGGTGCCATCGAGTGGGTCGATAACCCACTGAAAGTCATTACCCGCCTGTTCGCCGCTTTCTTCGGCGAGGATAGCGTGGTCTGGATAGGCTTTGTGCAGAACTTTGATGATTTCCTGTTCGGCTTGCCGATCCACTTCAGTGACAAAGTCATTGCGCTGTTTGTTGGCAATGGTGAGCTGATCGATACGATCCAGATTTCGGACAATCAATTTTCCTGCGTTGCGCGCGGCGCGTACCGCAATATTGAGCATGGGTTGCATCTGATTTTCCGGCTAAGTACGAAATGGGTTGCGCATTGTAGCGTGCGCAGTACGAAGCGTCACCTTGTTGATGACTCAGAATGAGTGGTTCAGTGGGTGCCGCCAGGCGGTGACTCCCTTCATTTGGAACTCGCTGTGAATACATCCCTGTACGCTCGAAGCCGGCATCCCTGCCGGCAACGGTTCCAAATGAAGGGAGTCACCGCCTGGCTCTGAAACTGATCTCTATCGGTCAAGTCCAGAAATTGAGTGGGTCAGCTGCTTCAACCAAGGCAGTATGTTGCTTATTCGACACATGATTTTCAGACCATCGGCAGCAGGGAAGCTGCCGTTGAGCGTACAGGATGTATTCACAGCGAGTCTGCAAATCATGTGTCGTATTTGCAACGTAAGTATTAGTATAAAAGGAGTTTGAGATTACCGGCGATTTCGCCGATATTCCTCGCGTAGCTTCTTTCGCTCTTTGGGGGATAGCTTTTTATACTGATTGCGCTGCTGTTTGATTTTTTTCTGGCGTTCCGGTGGCAGATTGAGAAAGCGTTGCGCGCCGTCACGGATCCGTTTTTGTTTTTCCGAATCATAATTGTCCCATGAATTGTTGTATCCCTTGAGCTGGCCCTGTTCTTCGGGTGACAGGGACTGCCAGGGAATTTCCCCTTTCGCGAATAGTAGCAAGTGTCCACTGTCAGCTTGCAGGGCTTGGCTTGCTTGTGCGCAGCCAAGCAATAACAGCCCGGTCAGGAGTTTCAGTAGTGTATGCAAGCGCGTATTCATGGTTTAGCCTTGTAGATCGTTGTCCTGTTTTGATTGGCGGCCTTTAATCTTCTGGTCAGCCATCCATAAGTAAAAATCCAAGTCTTCATAAATATTCTCTGGCTCAGCCTGGGCTTGGATGGCAGGATCCAAATCTGTGTTCAATCGGGCAGGATTAAATAACAGGGTAGCGGTTAGCAGGGCGATAACCGAGGCTGCAGCCGCAACCGGGATCAAGTGGTTGGTTGGCTTTGGCCGTTGCGCCTGGCTCAGGGCCTTTCTGGTAATGGACTCAAGCCTGTTTTCCAACTGGGCCGGCATTTCAGTGTGATCAGTGATATTTCTCCAGTTAGTGGTTTGCTGGCATTGTTCGCACTGCTGCAAATGCGTTTCCAGTTGCAGTTTCAGTTTTTCCTGGTCATCCAGCAGGCCCGCGTGTAACTGATCCAGTAGCTCGACGCCGGGATGTCTAGTGTTAGTGTTCATGATCCCATACCTCTGTCAATTGTTCGCGTAAGGCGCGCATGGCTCGAAAATGGTGCTGTTTAATACTGTTCTCGGAACAGCCGAGCACTTCAGCAGTTTGTTTTATGCTCATGCCATTTTTCTCCCGCAGCAGAAACACTTGCCGTTGCCGCGCAGGAAGTTTAGCCATAGCTGCATCGATGCGGAGCATCAGATCCTGACTATAGGCTTCTGACTCGGGTCTGCTGACCCCATCGCTGCGGGTGTCATATTCCGGCAACTCCGTTTCAGCTGTGTCGTCTGTCTCTGTCCGGCCAAACCCTGTTAATGATAATAGCCTGGCCTTGCTTTGGTGAAACAACCGTTTACGCCGCTGGTCGTTGACTTTGCTGTTGAGTACGGTGCGAAACAGTGCCGGCCATTGTTTGGCTGGCCTGTGCCGATAGTACTCCACTAGTTTCAACATGGCTTCCTGCACGACATCATAGGCCAGCTCCTGATCCCAAAGTGCTCCATAGGCTATCTGGTAAGCCTGCTTGGAAACCTGGGTCAGGAAGCTGTCAAGTTCAGCCTGATTATTATTAATGTCCGGCACTGCGCTGTTTGCCAATATACTGTCCGTCAGTTTCGTCAAACTGTCTCCGTACATCGTCGCCTGATTCATGGTAAAAGTATAGTTACCAGTAGCGTAAATACTGTTAATGGCGGTCTAAGCGTTTGGCTGTTGCATGGTGGCGCCTGCCGCTGTGCTTGTTCCCATGACCGGGATGCCGGCTGTTATGTTGTTTGCCACGATGGCCATTATAGCGGTGCTGCCGGTCATGGCCGCGGTGCTTGTTGTGGCCAAAATTTCTATCCTCATCGTGGTGCCTGTTATGTCCGTGATTCCTACGGTGGCCATGGCGCCGATCATGCCTGTAGTGCCGGTAACTGCGGTGCTTATCATAGTGCCTGGAATAACCATGACGAGAGGCATGGCCGTGATGGCCATGGTTATAACGATAGCTTAGGTAGGGGAAGATATGGCCCAGAGAGCCCGATGAATAGGAAATCGAAAAGCCCTCTGCCTGTGCCAGAGACACCTGTGAGCTGAGGCCCACCGCCAGAACAGTACTCGCTGCCAGCCGTAATAATATATTCATATCAGTATTCCTTTTTTGTGTGATTCAGGCTTTACTAACGGGGCAGGGTGGATCAGGTTAACTTTGCTGGCCTATTTCCTGCCCCATCTTGAGGCTTTGACCGGGAATCAAGGACTTGTCCCAACTGATTGCATCCTGTTGAAACAATAAAATAACCGTTGAGCCCATATTAAACCGGCCCATTTCGGCGCCACGGGCGAGTTCGATGCCCGCAGTGGTGTGGTCTTTAATTATAATATCCTTGCGGTGGGGTGGCGTCACCAGGCCATCCCAGACGGTTTCAATGGCGGCAACAAAAATAGCGCCGACCAGGACGACCGCCACTGAGCCATGTTCGGTGTCAAACAGTGAAACCAGACGCTCATTACGGGCAAACAGTTGCGGCACTGTGCGCGTTGTATGAGGCGCTACGCTGAATAACCGGCCGGGTATGTAGATAGATTTACGCAGCGTTCCCCTGCACGGCATATGAACCCGATGGTAATCGCGTGGTGAGAGATAAAGGGTGGCGAATTTTCCATTTTTAAATTGTGGCTCCATGTCACCGCAGCCACCGAGCAGGGTTCGGGTTGTATATTCATGCCCTTTTGCCTGAAAAATATTATCACCGCTTATGCTGCCGATCTGGCTGATACAGCCATCAGCCGGGCTGACTATCGCCGTGGCATTGCCAATGATCGGACGTGCTCCTGCTGCCAGTTCGCGCGTAAAAAATGCATTGAAGTGCGCAAATGACTCGGCTTGTTTATGGTGCGAGTCTTCCCAGTTAATATCAAAATGTTTGCTGAATTGACGTATAAAAAGATTCTTGAACCAGGCTGTCCTGATGCGTGTCAGCGCCAGCATACAGCGGGACAAAATGTGATGCGGCAGTGGGTAGAGTGGCAGGCTTTTCAGGAAATCCTGCCAGCGTGTGAACGGCTGTTTTTCGATCACGAGCCAGTTTCACCGGCCCGTTTTACAATGGCTTTCACAGCAATCGTTTCGCCGTTTTTCAGCTGCAACGAAAATTCGACATATTGACCGAGCTGTAAATCAATATCGGGTGCCGGCATCATTAAATGAAAACTGCCAGGCTGGAGAATGAGATTGCCACCGGCCGGGATTTTCAGATTATCCTGGTGAAGCATTTTTGCAATCCCGTCTATGACTGTACTTTCGTGCAGCATGACATGCTTGAAACTTGTGCTTTCAACGCTGGTCAGGATCCGCTCCGCTGCGCCGGTATTATGAATCTTCATATAAGCCGCCAGCATGGCTGCGCCCGGTGGTGCTTCCCGCACCCAGGCGTCTGTTACTTCAATTGCTGAACCTTCTGCCAGTACTGCGCCTGACAGAAGCAAGCCGAGGGGGATTAAATATTTCACCGGTAGCGTGCTTCGAAGTATTTTTTAATTGCCAGGTAATCATTGCTGATCTTGTCCGGGTCATGGGGCGCACTGAATAGAGCTCGAAATTGTCCATCGGGATCAATTAGCAAGATAGCTGCGCTGTGGTCAACCAGGTAATTACTGGTCGGGCTATTCTTTACCTTGGCGTAGATAATGCCGAGTTGTCCCGACAGCGAATTTATTTGTTCGGGGGCACCGCTGACGGCAATAAAATCCTTATTAAAATAGCCAACAAACTGCTTCAGCCTGTGCATATTATCACGCTCTGGATCTACACTGATGAATATTACTTGCGGCAGTACTAGATCCGGCTTGGCAGCAGTCATTCGTTTCAGGCTCGTTGCCAATGACTGCATGGTTGTTGGGCAAACATCAGGGCAGTGGGTGAAGCCAAAGAATAAAAAGCTCCAGTGTCCCTCCAGGGTTGCCTTGGTAAAAGC
The DNA here is from genome assembly GCA_964409635.1 of uncultured Gammaproteobacteria bacterium. GTDB lineage: Bacteria > Pseudomonadota > Gammaproteobacteria > DSM-19610 > DSM-19610 > CAYPEL01. The sequence goes on from CAYPEL010000155.1 coordinate 5,121, forward strand.
CTGCCCGGTTGATGTTTTTAGTTCAAAAGGCTGTATAGGTTTTGCATCCGGCAGCAGCGTAGCCTTAGCAAGCGCGGGTGGTTGAATTTGGGATGAGGGCGGAAAAAAGTACCAAATCAAAGCGGCGATCAAAATGCCGGGTATCGCCCACAAATATTCACGGTTTTTTTTCTGTCTGGGTTCGGTGTCCATGGTGGCGTATTATTCCATCGTTTAGGCTTTTGCGGTAGTACCCTGATGACGACTCAGATACCTACAGAACTATTAACCCTGCGCGACCTTGTCAGATGGGGAGCGAGTCAGTTTAATGCGGCCGGTCTGTGCTATGGGCATGGGACGGAAAATGCGCTTGATGAAGCGCTGGTGCTGGTGTGCCACGCGCTGCATGTGCCGCCCCATTTGCCAGAGCCCTATCTGGATTCGCATGTGACAGCGGATGAGCGCGCGCAAGCTGTGAGCCTCTTGAGGGAACGGATTCGAACCCGCAAACCCGCTGCTTATTTAACCCACGAAGCCTGGTTTGCAGGACTTTCATTTTATGTGGACGAAAGGGTGTTAGTACCACGCTCACCACTGGCTGAATGGATAGAGCAGGGTAATGAAGCCTGGCTGCAGGCTGATAGGGTAACCCGGGTGCTTGACCTCTGTACGGGCAGTGGCTGTATCGCGATTGCCTGTGCGCAGATATTCCCGGGCGCTGCAGTCGATGCAGTTGATATTTCTGAGGATGCACTGGAGGTGGCCTGGAAAAATATAAAAAAACACCATTTGCAAGATCAGGTGAAAGCTATTAAATCTGATTTGTTTTCAGCCCTGGAGGGGCGCCGCTACCAACTGATTATTACCAATCCACCTTATGTTTCAGAGGCCGAAATGAACAGTTTGCCCGACGAGTATAGACATGAACCAGCGCTTGGACTGGCCGCTGGAAAGGATGGAATTGATATGGCTGTACAGATTTTACGTTCTGCCGCCGGTTTTCTTGAACCTGACGGGATCCTGGTTATGGAGGTTGGCAACAGCGCCGCCGTTCTTCAGAACTGCTTCCCGGACTTGCCCTTTTTATGGCTGGAGTTTGAGCGGGGTGGTCATGGGGTG
>CAYPEL010000156.1:0-6192 GCA_964409635.1 uncultured Gammaproteobacteria bacterium
GTCGATTCAATAGTCAATAACTCACCGCCCACTTCTGTCCACGCCAGACCGGTAACCTGACCAATCTGGTCATACTCTTCGGCGCGGCCATAACGGAAACGTTTGACACCCAGGTATTTTTCAAGGTTACGCGGTGTAACAGAAACACTGTCATCCGTTTTATCCAGTAACAATTGTTTAACAACTTTACGGCAGATTTTGGAAATCTCTCGTTCAAGATTACGCACACCGGCCTCTCGAGTGTAGTAACGCACAATATCGCGCACGGCTTTTTCACTGATAGTAATTTCAGTTTCTTTTAAACCGTTCGCTTCTACTTGTTTAGGCAGCAGGTAACGTGTTGCAATATTAATTTTTTCATCTTCCGTATACCCCGGAATGCGGATAACTTCCATCCTGTCCAGCAGCGGGCCTGGGATATTCAATGTATTGGCAGTGGCCACAAACATGACATCAGACAGATCAAAATCGACTTCCAGATAATGGTCAGCAAAGGTGTTGTTTTGCTCAGGATCGAGCACTTCCAACAAGGCTGACGAGGGATCACCGCGGAAATCCATCGACATTTTATCGATTTCGTCAAGTAAAAACAGCGGGTTGCGGACTCCAACCTTGGACAGATTTTGGACAATCTTGCCCGGCAGAGAACCTATATACGTTCTACGATGGCCACGAATTTCGGCTTCATCGCGCACCCCACCCAAGGACATGCGGGAAAATTTACGGTTGGTTGCGCGTGCTATGGAGCGCCCGAGAGAGGTCTTACCTACCCCTGGCGGACCTACCAAACAGAGTATTGGCCCCTTCAATTTACGTACCCGCTGTTGTACAGCCAGGTATTCAAGAATACGTTCTTTGACCTTGTCCAACCCGTAATGATCTTCTTCCAGCACCTCTTCTGCGCGCGTCAAATCATGACGAATCTTGGTACGCTTTTTCCATGGCACACTGACAAGCCAGTCAATGTAGTTGCGCACCACAGTCGCTTCTGCGGACATCGGCGACATCATTTTCAGTTTGTTCAATTCTCCATCGGCTTTCGTCTTGGCTTCTTTGTTCATACCCGCTTTGTCGATCTTTTGCTGTAATTCCTCGACTTCATTAGGCACATCTTCCATTTCACCCAGTTCTTTCTGGATAGCCTTCATTTGCTCGTTCAGGTAGTACTCACGCTGACTCTTTTCCATCTGCTGCTTGACGCGGCCGCGGATTCTTTTCTCAATTTGCAGTACGTCTATTTCACCCTCGATAATTCCCATCAGACGCTCGAGGCGCTCACGGACACTTATAATTTCCAGGATGCGCTGCTTTTCATCAAGCTTCAGCGCCATGTGCGCAGCAATGGTGTCAGCCAGACGGCCGGGTTCATCGATACCCGACAGGGAAGTCAGAATCTCAGGCGGAACTTTTTTATTGAGTTTGACGTATTGATCAAACAAGGCGAGCAAGGAACGCATCAAAACATCCACTTCACGTTCTGCATCGCTATCGTCTTCAATTCGATTTTCAATTTGTGCTGAAAAGAAATCTTCAGTCGTCTCAAAGCGGATGATCGAGGCGCGTTCAGCACCCTCCACTAAAACCTTGACAGTACCATCTGGCAGTTTGAGTAATTGCAGGATGGTCGACAGGGTTCCGATTTCATGGATATCGACCGTTTGCGGGTCGTCCACTTCAGCACTTTTCTGGGCAACCAGGAGAATTTTTTTATCATGATCCATCGCCGCTTCCAAAGCTCTGATAGATTTTTCCCGGCCAACAAACAGCGGGATGACCATGTGAGGGTAAACGACCACATCACGTAACGGCAGGACAGGTATGACTGCGGGGTTGTCCGGCGTGGTGATATCGGTTTCTTGCTTATGCTCCATTTAGCGATTCCTCGATTATATGTCTGTATTCTAAGCCGCTTCTAAAGCCAGTAGCTCGAGTTTATATGGGGGCACCGAAAAGACGTTTCAATGACGGTTTTGGTGTTATTAGCATATGCAGCAAGAACCAAGCCACGCCCATCGACACGCCAAAAATCATGCTTGTACAGCTATTATAGCGTTATGGAAATAAAATGTATGCGTAGTCGCATTGTAGATACTGCCCTGCTAAGAAGTGGCAGCTATAAGAATGGAAAACCGGTATAAGCTAATCAGATACAGCGCGTTTTTCCGGATCCGGTGTGTCGTACACCAGATAGGGCGCTGACTCACCCTGGATTGAACGCTCGTCTACCACAACTTTTTGCACGTTATCCAGTGATGGGATTTCGTACATGGTATCCAGTAGTACATTTTCCATAATTGTCCGTAAACCCCGGGCGCCGGTTTTGCGCGCCATTGCCTTACGTGCTACCGCGCGCAGGGCATCTTCACGGAATTCAATTTCCGCGCCTTCCATTTCGAACAGTTTTGAATACTGTTTGGTGAGTGCATTCTTTGGCTCAGTCAAGATCGAAACCAGTGCATCCTCATCAAGTTCCTCCAGGGTTGCCACCACAGGCAGGCGGCCAACAAATTCTGGAATCAATCCGAATTTAATCAGATCTTCAGGCTCGACATCAGAAAGTATTTCACCGACATTCTGGGTTTCTTCCTTACTTTTAACTTCGGCGGAAAAACCGATGCCACCTTTCTCCGAACGGCTACTAATAATTTTCTCAAGACCGGCAAAAGCGCCCCCTACGACAAACAAAATACTTGAGGTATTTACCTGCAGGAATTCCTGCTGTGGATGCTTTCTACCACCCTGTGGGGGCACGGAAGCCACGGTACCTTCTATGAGCTTCAACAAAGCCTGCTGCACACCCTCACCCGATACATCACGGGTGATTGATGGATTATCTGATTTACGTGAGATCTTGTCGATTTCATCGATATAGACAATGCCTGTTTGGGCTTTCTCTACATCATAATCACATTTCTGTAAAAGCTTCTGGATGATGTTTTCTACGTCTTCACCCACATAACCTGCTTCTGTCAGCGTGGTAGCATCTGCAATGGTGAAAGGCACATTCAACATCCTGGCAAGCGTTTCTGCCAATAATGTCTTACCCGAACCGGTCGGACCGATCAGTAAGATATTGCTCTTTGACAGCTCAACACCGTCTTTGCTGTTTTCAGCTTCAAGCCGTTTGTAGTGGTTGTAGACAGCAACAGAAAGGACTTTTTTGGCACTGTCCTGGCCAATGACGTATTCATCCAGCACGGCTTTGATTTCGTGAGGTGTTGGCAGCTTGTCACTGCCGGTCGCAGTCTTGTCTGACATCTCTTCGCGGATGATGTCATTGCATAATTCGACACATTCGTCGCAGATGAAAACCGAAGGTCCAGCGATTAGTTTCCGTACTTCATGCTGGCTCTTGCCACAGAAGGAGCAATACAGCAGTTTGCCGTCATCACTTTTACTGTCTCGATCGTCACTCATTCATTATTCCTCAGCTGTCAGATCCGGTGATTACACGCGAGAACCACCACTTCATACAATCAGATCTCTATTCAACTACGTCCTTTTGATTGACACAAGTATTCCCGTCTATGACTTGCGGTTTTTACTCACTTTAAACAGTAGGCCGGATACTATGTGTCCAGCACCTTGCGAGACACCAGAATTTCATCGATCAAGCCATATTCTACGGACTGTTCCGCGCCTAAAAAGTTATCCCGATCCGTATCAGCCTGAATTTTGTCCAGCGACTGTCCCGTGTGATCCGCGAGAATTTTATTCAAGCGGTCACGAATCAGCAGGATTTCCCTGGCGTGAATGTCGATATCCGCCGCCTGCCCCTGAAAACCACCCAAGGGCTGATGGATCATCATCCGCGAATGGGGTAAGCAATAACGTTTGCCTTTGGCGCCACCGGCGAGTAATACCGCACCCATGCTGGCAGCCTGGCCGATACACATCGTGCTCACATCAGCCTTAATAAACTGCATGGTGTCATAAATCGCCAGTCCTGCCGTGACAGAACCACCCGGTGAATTGATATAGATGTGTATATCTTTATCCGGGTTTTCAGATTCCAGGAAAAGCAGCTGAGCGACCACGATATTCGCCATGTAATCCTCAACCGGGCCGACCATAAAAACTACCCGCTCTTTTAACAGCCGGGAGTAGATATCGTAGGCACGCTCACCCCGCGCGGTCTGCTCAACAACCATAGGCACCAGGTTCAGCGCCTGGGTATTTCCTGCACCATATTTACTCATATTATCGGACATCTACATGTTTCCTTTATCAATCCATCTAGGCTAGGACTGCATAATATCATCAAAATTCACTGATTTTTCTTCAGTTTTTGATTGATTAATCACCCACTCAACAACCGTATCTTCCATAACAAATGTCTGGATACCATTGAGCATTTCCTGATTACTGTAGTACCACTGCACCACCTCTTCAGGTTTTTCATACGAAGCGGCAATTCCCTCAATAGTCTGCCGCACCTTGTCAGGGTCAGCCTGCAGTTGGTTCTGCTTAACTATTTCGGAGATCAGCAATCCCAGCGATACCCGTCTACGGGCCTCTGCTTCAAGCGAAGCCCTATCATTAGGTAGTTTCTCGGCACCCTCGTCCTGATTCTTGATCAACGCATCGATTTCACTGTCGACCAGCGAGCCAGGCACATCCAGATCTACACGGGAAAGCAAACCATCAAAAACCTGTTGTTTAACCTTGGACTTAATGGAGGCTTCGAGTTCGCGCTGCATATTATTCCGCACTTCCTCTTTAAAGGCTTCAAGGCCTGCTGACATTCCAAAGGCGGCAGCAAAGGCGTCATCCAGCTCGGGCAACACCGGCTCTGAAACGCTGTGTACCTTGATATCAAACCTTGCAGCTTTGCCGGCTACCTCAGTTGAGGCATAGTCATCCGGAAATGTGACTTCAATGGTCTTTTCATCGCCACTCTGCACGTCTGTCAGCTGATCCTCAAACCCAGGGATCATAGATTTCGACCCCAATTCAAGCGGGATATTGGATGCCTTGTTACCGGAAAAAGGTTGGCCATCAACCAACCCCTCGAAATCGATCAATAATTGATCACCCAGTGTGGATTTACGCTCGACTGCATTCCAGGTGACCCGCTGCTTGCGGAGCTTTTCCATCATGTTGGACAGATTTGTATCCGTTATGTCACAAGCTGGCTTTTCTATGACCAAATCAGTTAGATCGGGAACCGTAATTTCAGGGTAAATTTCGAAGCTGGCGACATATTCAAATGCCTCCCCGGGTTTATTACTGGTTTGCTCTATACTCGGTTCGCCGGCAGGCCTCAGCGCCTGCTGCTGCAAGGCCTCTTCGTAGCTCGATGCGATCAGTTCATTGGCCGTTTCTTCACGTACCTGCGACCCGTAACGCTTGCTAACGACACTCAGCGGTACTTTACCGGGCCGGAAACCATCAAGACGCACGGTATGGGAAAGCTGCTGCAATTTAGACTGCACCTGCTGATCGATTTGCTCTGCAGGTATCTGCACTTTCATCCGGCGGCCAAGGCCGGTGGTTGTTTCAACGGAGACTTGCATTTTATATCCTCGATTTTATTGACCGGCTTTGTCTTGTCATTGAGTTGTAACTGATACCACCAGCGACAACTAACATATTGTTAACCGTTTATTAATCTTACAGTAATTGGGGTGGACTTTGACATAAATTTGGTGCGAAAGGAGAGACTCGAACTCTCACGGGTTGCCCCACTGGAACCTAAATCCAGCGCGTATACCAATTCCGCCACTTTCGCCTGAAAACCTTAGATCTATGACTATAACAAGTAAGAGATTATACCGAATTCATAGAATCAGGATAAGTCTGAATCGGCCTGTTCCTGAAATGATGGTGGGCCGTATAGGAATCGAACCTATAACCAATGGATTAAGAGTCCACTGCTCTACCAATTGAGCTAACGGCCCGGAAAATGGGGTGGACGATGGGACTCGAACCCACGACGACTGGAATCACAATCCAGGGCTCTACCAACTGAGCTACGCCCACCATTAATCCAATCAATAAAACAACAACATCGCGCCGGTAAATATGGCGCGCCCGGCAGGATTCGAACCTGCGACCCTCGGCTTAGAAGGCCGATGCTCTATCCAACTGAGCTACGGGCGCAGTACGATTTTCTGGCTTTCTGCAAGCACCTAAAACTGGTCGGGGTAGAGAGATTCGAACTCCCGACATCCTGCTCCCAAAGCAGGCGCG
>CAYPEL010000157.1:0-6151 GCA_964409635.1 uncultured Gammaproteobacteria bacterium
CTGTTTTTTGCCCAGCTGTCGTTGAGCTTCCCCTTCGCCAGGGTGAATGGTTGCATAAAGTATGACCGCCTTGCTCAGGGCGGTCAGAATGCGTCCTCAGTTGTGATGGGTAAAGGTGTAATCACCACCTTTGCGCATGACGGTAACATGCGAGCGTTCGAATTCGACCTGCGCGCCGTCGGTAATATCAGCGGTATCACCGGCCACGGCCACGAAGCCTTCCCGTGTAACACCGCAATGCAGCGAACCGAGTTTGTCGTGATGTGGGGCAGTGAGGGTAATTGATTCGTTACCTGTCGTCATAACCTTTCCTCCTACTTTATGGTATACCAACAGTATTGATCACCCGGTATGAATTACAACCACAGTCTAAATACTGATAGAGATCGTTTGGCGATGGGTCTTGTGATTCCCCCTGAAGTTTCATGTTTTGGCATACGGTGCCTAATAACCATCTATAGTTAAACATAGCAGGGCTTACGATGCAGCGGACATCAATATCGTCTGGATCGTGGGGTTTCCGTTGGGTTGTTTTCTGTATAGAAAAGCGCTGTTTTGTATTTTATTCTTAAGCATCTGCAACCAAAACTCCGTAGAGCAATGCTTGTTATGTCTGGAAGGAAGATTTCCGATGAATGCTGTTCCAAGCTACCTGAAGAGCCTGCTGTTATTGGAGTTATTCCGTGGTCTTCTGTTAACGGGCAGGCATCTATTTTCGCCGAAGGTTACGGTACAGTACCCGGATGAAAAAACACCGCAGTCACCCCGGTTCAGGGGGCTGCATGCATTGCGGCGTTACCCGAATGGTGAAGAGCGGTGTATTGCCTGCAAGCTCTGTGAGGCTGTGTGTCCGGCTCTGGCTATAACCATAGAAGCGGAGCCGCGTGAAGACGGTACCCGGCGCACCACGCGTTACGACATTGATTTATTCAAATGCATTTACTGTGGCTTTTGCGAAGAAGCCTGTCCGGTCGATGCAATTGTGGAAACGCGTATCTTTGAATATCATTTTGAAGAGCGCGGCCAGCATATATTCAACAAGCAAAAACTGCTTGAAATAGGTGATCGTAATGAAGCACAGATTGCGGCCGACCGTGCTCTGGACGCGGCTTATCGGTAGAGCACAATGCTTGCCACTGTTCTAAAGCTGTCAAATTAGTGAACACCTCTTTTGTTAAAAGTGCTATGAATTGAAGGCTGAAGATACCTGCGTGTCAGTAATGTAAGAATTCAAATCATCAATCTGATGTTTTTGATTACGTACCACCCAACGGGTTAAGTCCCCACTGGAAATAAGACCGCACAACTGTCCGTTTTGAACGACCGGTAGATGACGGAAGCGGTTTTCTGTAATCAGTAACATGGCTTCTTCGACTGTCATGGTGGTTGTCACGCAATCCGGGTTCTCGGTCATGACATCTTTCACTGCCGTTGTTACTGGATCAAGATCTGCAGCCACGACGCGAACCAGAACGTCTCTTTCAGTAAAAATACCCACTATTCTACCTCGTTCTAACACGATCAATGCGCCGATGTTGTTGTAGTTCATGTCACGCACCGCGTCAGAGACACGAATGTCCGGTCCGACGGTATGGATATCAGGGTCTTTATCAGCCAGGATTTCATTGAGTTGAGTCTTCATAAGAGTGTCCTTTTGCTAAATGGATAAATAACCTGTCTCAACTTGTAGTGGCCAGACAGGGTAATCATCCATATCGATTTCGGTATACCGTAAAGTATAGTGGGTGTGGTGCGGAAGATAGTTTGGTTATAAAAGATTTTTATAAGAAGTCGATAAATAGCACCCATTGTCAGGTCATTTCCACACAAGCAGAACTTTTATTGCTAGCGAAATTATCGCGCTGATCACCGCTTTCATGGAGATGACATAAATCAATTTACTATTCTTCTCCGTGCTTGATATTAACTTGCACCATTCCGTTAACAACACGTATTGTTAACGTTAGGTACGTATTTCGACTTGATCTTGAATATTTTGTCGCTCAATCTTTCTCATCTACAATTAATAGAAGTGTCCTTAAGTAAGTGTCATTCGGATCACGCCACGTTTTTTGTATGTCTTTGGAATAATGGTGTTCTTGTAGCTGACATCAGCTGAGTTCAGCGTAGCTAAACGCAGGGCAATTCACTCTCACCCGAGAGCCATTCATCAACTGCATGGGCGCACCGCCTACCTTCACGGATTGCCCACACCACCAGCGACTGTCCACGCCGCATGTCGCCACAGGCGAAGATGCCGGGTACGCTGGTCTGGTAATTATCCTCATTGGCTGACACGTTGCCGTGTCCATCAACAGCAAGTGCGAGTTCCTGTAAAAGTCCTTCATGGACTGGATGTGCATAACCGACTGCCAACAGCACGAGTTGTGCCGGCAAGTGCCAGGGTTGTTGGTGGAAACGCTGTTTGTCCCATGATCCATCTGGACGTTTTGTCCATCTCAAGCGTTGTAACAACACCTGTTCAACGTGGCCATCATTCTCTTCAAAAGCAATGGTGTCCCAACTCCAGACTCGTTCACAGCCTTCTGCTTCTGTATCTGTACTGTGTAAAACAGGCATGGGTTCAGGCCAGTGCTGTAACACATCGGCGTGCAGAGGTGGCTGCTTATGGTATTGCACCTGTGTGACGCGTCTTGCGCCTTGTCGAATTGCAGTGCCGATGCAATCATTACCCGTATCGCCGCCACCGATCACGACCACATCCTTGTCGGATGCAAGGATGACATCAGGAGGATTGATTGCATCACCAGCCATGCGTTTATTTTGTTGTTTGAGATAGCTCATTGCGTAGTGAATACCACTCGACTCACATCCCGGCACTGTGACTAGACGCAGTTGCTCTGTACCACAAGCGAGCACCACGGTATCCAGTTTAGTCCAGTGTGGAGAACACTGAGACCATTAAGTACACTTAACTCAACAGTAGAGTGATAGGGTTTTTCTGGGGCGAAGGTTGGTTTTATAATTACACATTTTGTTATACCGGTGTACGGCGCGGTTGACGCTCGAATAACGAACACCGAAATGGCTGGAGATCTCCTGCGCTGTATATTGGCCAGTTATGTAGGTACCTGGTATTGCAACGCCTAACCTGAGGCCTTAATTTTCACAAAAAACGTAGTTCATTGACTAGTAATCAAAAGAATTATTTTTGTCGAATCTGTTGCGGCTTTTCGTGTTCGAATAAACGCAGCACAAACTTACCCGTTTCCGTACTTTGAAATGCCTGAACAAGTGGACGCGCGGCTTTGGGCAGTTCTTCAATTTCCGGTAAACGGATTCCGTAGTTCCTCGGCAGTACCAGCGGTGACAACATGCAGGCGAGAGAGAGGTCTGCTGCTGTAAAACGGGAACCGGTCAGGAAAGGCCTGCCGTCTACCAACAGGGCATCTGTTTTTTTAATAATGGCATGTATCTGCTCGATACCTGAATCTACGTTGGCCGCTGTTGGGCGTACGAGTTTATTGATTAACAGAACGATCAGTGGGTAAATAAAGGGCGCGAGGATTTTTTCAATTTTGGGCGCACCTTGACCTGCGGTGCGTAACGCAGGGATCGGACGATATTTAAAGTGGTAATAAACCCAGCGGCGGCTTTCGATACCGAGTACTTCATCAAACAGGTCTTCCAGCTCTTCGACCTGGGCGCACTCCGCCCGGTCTTCGGGATACAGGCGCTTGCCGGGTTCCGCGTATTGATCCAGGTGCTTGAGAATATTTGTGGAGTCAGTGACGACCTCTCCAGCATCGATTAATACCGGGACGTTAGGCCCACGACTCAGCCAATAAGTGCGCGGGTAGTGAAAAACCTGAAGGTGTCTTTCTTCGTAATAATCGATTCCCAGTCGCTCCAGTCCCCAGCGCGCCTTTTCACAATAGTGACTCATGGGGATAGTGATCAGGCGAAAATCCGGCACGCTTAATCTCCCAGATCCCAGGGCGCGTTTTGAAGAATTTTAATACCGTCTACCGGCGAGATATTGCGTACCAGATAAAATGCAAGCAGCATGTGTTGCAAGCCGGTACCGACCTGTTCCCAGCGATCGCTGACGTATCCAACGTTGCCGAATTGTCCTGGCACGTCTTCAGGTGGATCGGGATGGCTGCGATCATCCATTACGTACACTTTCCGCGTGACAGGTAGATCTTTGTCGAGAACCAGTCCAATGAGCACAGTTCCGTAGTCGCTACCGATCACCAGCCAGTCGTCGCCGGACTGGTTAACTTGTTCATCGGCTGCATCCATCACCCCATCGATAAGCACGCCGTCTGTAAACGATTCGGTATAATAATATGACTGCGGCAAGACGGGGTTATCGTCCAAGTCTACCGTTGTGAACGTTTTGATATCCTTCAACACCATACCGAGCCGGAACGGCAGGTCAATATGTGTATCCATAAACACAACATTCGGATAGGCAACATAGTCGATCAGCAGCTCCGGTGTGCGCAGGTACCAAAGAATGCGCACCCGGTTTGCAGTGCGCCGGATCACTCGAATCGGGCCGTCTTTTACGGCTACCAGCTCCGACTTGTAGTCACCGTGAGTACGCACAAACGGAAACATGCCAAACAGCTTGCCGGTGTGCCTAACTTTCATGCGGTCTATTAGATCCGGTTGCCAACCATCGCCGGAAGTCGCAGACCAGTTTAAGGTGTCTACCAGAAACGGGGTTTCTTTTGTAAACCGGATTCGATAGGTGGCAGAATGAATAGCATCAGTCTGGCTGTCATAGTGCACGCGGTCTTCTGATGATCGTGGTGCATTCAGCTTGTCATACGTGACTGCATAGACCCATTTGCGCGCACCCGATGCCGGGTCTACAAGTCCAATCTCAGTCAGTGTCGAACCTGCCGCAAGCGGTGCCTCGCCATTCAACCTGGCACCGGCATCTTTAGCCAGGAAGGCTATCTCGTCGTTGCCATCGAAGACTGTGTAGGACGCGTTTTCCTCAGCATCGAGGATAAACCGGCCATCTTCGCCTTTGGTGTCTATTTGAAACACGACAGGCTGCAATGCACCGTCATGCACAGCCAGCAGGCCGATACTCTGGGCGCTCACGCCGTTAAGAAATGGCACATCGTTGCCGGTAATGATAACCGGGTAGTGGTCAAAACTGATCGGGCGCTGTAGTTCGATACTTGACTGTAAGGTAACTGCATCTTCGGCAGCAGTTGCATTACAAAGCAGCGTAAAACATAGCGTGATGCGCGTTAGAAGTGACACCACGAACAATGGATAACTCATGTTTTCCTGATTCATTTTTATGCGCCTTTTTCTGGTTGCCGCCTTTCGATGTATTGGCAGCAATAAATGTTTACACTGTAAACATTACAATGACAGCTTAGGTTTCTATGTTGACAATGTCAACATTTTTGTTGAAGCTATGATAAATTACCTTCTGCCCCGCTATTCAATCCCAGAATGAAGAAAAAAACCTATCATCACGGAGACTTACGTAATTCCCTGGTGGCTATCGCTATCACCCTGTTACAACGCCATGGCATTGCCAAACTCAGTTTGCGGGCAGTTGCCAAGGTTGCAGGAGTCAGCCATACCGCCCCATACCGGCATTTTCGCAACAAAACCGCGTTGCTGGAGGCGATTGCACAGGCAGGTTACGAACAGTTGCGTGATTCAAATTTACGCGCAATAACTGAACATCGTGATGACCCGATTCAACAGCTGTACCACGCCGGGCGTGCGTATATGTTTATGGTGATCGATCAACCCGAAGTCGCCAAACTGATGTTCAGCGGCGTGTTGGCCCCCAAAGATTGGGGGCAAGCGTTGCAAGCGGCCACACAGGAATCGGTCAACGTGTTGATGAAAATAATTGAGAATGGCAAGAACGCCGGTATTTTTGTTGACCGGCCGATCGAAGACCTGACCGTAACAGCGTTGTCTACGGTGCATGGTTTGTCCTTGGCGATGGCTGCCGGGCACTTCAGCGATACGGTCACCACCGAAGCGGATATCGAGCGGTTGGGCACTCGTGTTTATGAAACACTGTTATCAGGATTACTAAAGCGTTAACAAGCTGTTATTTCGTCTTAGTTATTGGCAGTATTTTCATTTTACCAGGCGCTTGGATTAAGGCTTGAAAAATGTTTTTAGCGCTGTAATATAG
>CAYPEL010000158.1:0-6053 GCA_964409635.1 uncultured Gammaproteobacteria bacterium
CACCAGATTATTTGGATTATTGATTTCATGGCCGACCCCGGAAAGCAGGGTGCCCAGTGCTGTCATCTTGTTAGCCTGGATCAGCTGTAACTCCTGCTGACGGGTTTTGTATTCGAGCTGTTTTTTATCGGTAATGTCCCGGATAACAGCAAGCAGGCAGTTTTCGCCCTGAATCTCCATCACACCGCCCGTAACCAGACCAGATCGGGCTTTGCCGGATTTTGTATAAAAGCGAATCGGCAATTCATTAATCGTGTCAGAGTTGCGGAGTATATCGCGCATTTTTTCCTGTTGATCAGTGTCTCGCCAGAGCATCAGCTCAAAGGGGGTGCGGCCAATAATATCCTGCCGCCTGAAGCCACTGCTGCGTTCAAAACTCTTATTAATATCCAGATATTGGCCATCTTTAATCCGCGATATCGTGATTGGATCAGGGCTTGAATGAAAGGCTCTGGAGAATTTCTCTTCAGACTCGCGCAACAATTTATCTGATTTTAATCTGGCGGTAATGTCGGTTGAGGATACCCAGGTGTTATGCAGCAGATTATCTTTTATGATGCCAATAGCGTTATTCAGGAAGTATAAATCTTCTCCTTGCAGACTTTTGTTGTGGAATAATGCAGCCGTTAACTTGTAGCCATCATTGATAAACCGCAGCAGGTTTTTCTGGTTTTCCGGATCCGAAAGGTCAATATGTGTGCCGAAGGGTTTACCCTGATAGTCTTCCAGGCGTTGGTAGCCTAACTGATGGGCGTAGACGGCATTTATTTCGTGTGCATAACTGTTTTTGAAAATTCGTCTGAGTTGTTCTTCGGCTGGAAGGTCTACAGGGATCGGTGGCCGGTGTTCAACATTGAGTATGCCAGCGGTATTGGTTTTCACAAATAACCGGTAACGTGCTTCACTTTGCCGCAGGGCGAGATCAGCTAGCTGCTGTTTGGTGATGTCCTGGATGGTACCGAATAGTCCGGTAATATTTTGCTGACGCATGAGTGGTTCTGCCTGAACGTCAACATAGCGAATTTCTTTATCTTTGCGCACTATTCGAAATATCACATTCAGTGGCTGGTGCTCAGTAGAAACTTTTTTTACGGCTTTGGATACCCTAGCCCGGTCATCTGGAAAGAGATGTTTTGAAAAAACCTTACCCGACAGTTTAATCGCTTTAGGTTGATACCCGAATAGACGATATACTTCATCACTCCAGCTAACGGTATCTGTGGCGAAACTCCATTCCCAGTTGCCTAGATGAGCTATGCGCTGTGCTTTCGATAAGCTCTGCTGGCTTTGATATAGAGATTCGGTGCGTTTATTTACCTGGTTTTTTAGTATTCGGTTCCAGATAAAAATAGAAAATAACAGCAGGCTTGCACCTGCCAACACCCATTTCAACCAGGTGTAGTCAATATGATGAATGTATTTGTTCTGCATCCATGCATCAGTAATCCGGAATTTTTCAGCAGGCGTCAATGTGGCGATGGCTTTGTTCAAAATACCGTGCAGCTCCGGCATATCGTTGCGGACACCCAGGCCAATCTGAAGTTTTACAGGTACTTCTCCAACCAGACGCAGATTGTTTAGCCCCATCTGGTTTATGTGATAGCTGCTAAGGTTTAGTGAGGCAACAAACGCATCGACACTACTCGTTGACACAGCCAGCAAAGCTTCCTGGATATTCTTGACGGGAATAAAATTTATGTCTGGATATTTCTCGTAAAGCTTTGTCAGGTACCCATAACCTTCGATGACGGCAATGCGTTGACTCGAAATTTCGTAGAGATCATTGATGAACTGACTTTGTTCATTTCGCATGACGATACCAATCGGGTATTCCAGATAGGGTTTAGTAAATCTGAGTATGTCTTTATTGGATACGCTTGAAGGATCATCCGACAAAACATCTACTTGATGAGTCCTCGCCATTTCCAGTGCATTCAACCAGGTGCCGCTGGGGATGCGTTCAAATTTAACTCCCGACCGTAATTCGATAAGCGACAGTAGTTCTGGGACTATGCCAGTGAATTCACCCTGTTTGTTGAACGCTTCGTAGGGTAACCAGTTTGGATCTCCCGTAAATCGAACCACTGGGTTTGCAGCAAGCCAGGCTTGCTCTGCTGCTGTTAACACTAGCCGCTGGTCTGAGGATTGCGAAGACTCAAGGCTTGTTACCCAGCGCTTCAGGATGACGTTGGTTTCTTCGAGTGAGAGTGAATCCAATCCTTTTTGTAGAATGCTGGCGAGCACTGGCTGCGATATAGAGGTGCCAATACGTAATTCATTGCCGCGCAGTGGCGCATCACGTACTACAACTCGTAAATTTGACATTTGATGCTGGTGCATCAGGTAAGCGGCGACTTCTGTACTGCCAAAAAAAGCATCGGCTCGTTTGTTTTGAACAGCCTGTAATGCTTCAAGAAGTGAGTCCACTTTTACATGTGTGAAACCCGGGTATCGGGTCCGAAGCAGTTCGATGTCAGCAAAACCTGCTGGTATGGCGACGCGTTTATCTGCCAGGTCATTGAGTGACTTGATCAAGTCATTATCAGGCCGGGTAATTACGCCGGAAGGCGACAAGACATAGGGCGTCGTAAACAGGAAGTCTTGTAATCGGCTTGGAGTGGAGGCAATCGCGCAGGCTGCGTAAAGTTTACCGGAGCGAACCTGGTCAAGCATAGTTTCCCAGGGAAGACCGGTTTCCACCTCAAAGCGCACGCCCAAACGGCCGCCTATGGCCTTTAAAATATCGGCTGCAACCCCGGCGTGGCGGCCTTGCTCATCGACAAAATCGTAAGGTGGCCAGTCAGGCTCACCACCCACACGGATGATTGGATGATCTGCTAACCACTGTTGTTCGGCCTGGGTTAAGGGTATGCCTTCTATAGACGTACTTGAGGCAGGTGGAGCTGCCAGATTATGCTGACTGTAGATTAGAAAAAGAAAGAGTATTCGCAGGCCGGTCAGCATAGAAAATGGTTCCTTTTCAAGCATCCATCATTCGGGGCTATTAAAGCATAACGCCGTTGCTATTTCAGTTGCTCTGGTTATAGTCCGGCATCTCCGTTCGTTTTATAGAACAAGCCGGAGTCGATGCGCTGGTTGAGGCCTATGCAGATATCTTGCATGGCGAGGAAATAACTGACTGGTTGGTTACTAAAATGCAAAAACCTGGAAGGTATATTGCGGTGATGTTCATGGTGGACATGAGTGGTCCCACTCAAGGCTAGATCAATGACGCCGAACGCGAAGCATGAGTAGCATTCGCAACAACAAGACACACGAATAAAACAGCGCTTTCCTAAGCTATTCTAAGCAGACGGTGAAAGAAACTGTTGTTTAATATTTTCCAGATAGAATCTTTGTAGAGTTCAGTTGGGATTTCATGCTCGATTTCCTGGTGCAGGGCGGGCAGCTCTGACCAATGCAGACCTTGTTTGATATGGTGTGCGGTGTGAAAGCCCAGATTCCCTGTCATCAGGTTAAAGACAGGGTTAATGTTGTTATAGGAGGCTTTAAATTGATCTTCCGTCTCATTTAAACCCGCATGATGGTCATAGGTTGCCCAGGCTGTGATAAACAGTCCTGTTATCATGGGCAAGATAAACAGCATGAACGATTGCATAGGTTTGTAAAAGGTTAACAGGGTAACGGTGGCGATTGCCAATATGGTATAGATTACGTGCGTGCGATATTGTTTCGGATAACGTTTTCCCACAATGTAGCCACGATAATAAGCGGTCATTGCTATGATGAAGGAATATTCCCACTCCCGCATGGTTGATCCATTTTTGCGTTTCCAACGGCTTTCATCGGCATCTTGATCTAAGTAGTTGCGATGGTGCCCAAATACGTGGTGGAGTAACCAGAGATTGGTAGTGACCCCGGTGTGAAGTGCGTAAGCCAGTTCCAGTGGTCTGTTAAGCAGCGTCGAGTGGAAAGTTTTCGTGTGTTGATGGTGATGATTCCAGGCGCAGATACAGCCTTTGGGTATCAGGGTGACGGCAAACCAGACGGCCAACCACCCAAAACTTCCTACAGTGAAGTAGAGGATGATATCCAGCAAAGTCAGCATTAGTATCAATGTGACAGGTAAGCGGTCGGCGGAATGTCTGAACACTGTTTTACATTGTTATGAATTTGGGGGCATATTGTCGCCCGGGTATTCTACATGTAATCTGGAAAAATGCAGGCGATTCGTGTTTATTAAATTCTGCCGGCGCCAGTGATGGCCTATTTGATCCTTTGCTCTATTGCTATCTCAAGTATGTAGGGTGCCTTTTGTAGGTGCGAGCCTGAAAGGCTTTTGCTAATCCGCACTTTCTGTCCGCGCGGCTATTTTTTGTCTGTCAGGATGAAGTTTGAATGAAGCTGAGCGCTCTAATTAAATGCATAGTATTTAGGTGGGAATTCCGCTTGACTAAACCGACCGGTCAAATATAATAGTCCTATGAATCCAGCAACTGATACACAACAACGTATCCTTGATGCTGCCCGCGAGTTAATTTATTCGCGCAGCTATACCGATGTGGGTGTGGCTGAGATTTGTCAACGCGCCGGGGTCAAAAAGGGCAGTTTTTACCATTTCTTCCCGAGCAAGCAAAACTTAACCCTGGCGGTATTGGACACCTATTATCTTGATTTCAAGAACGAATTAATAGATCGGGCATTTTCTGCTCAGTTGGCACCTTTACAACAGCTAGATAAACTGGCGGAACTTATCTACCGTTTCCAGAAGGCGATGATGGCAGAGACAGGTCAAATGTATGGCTGCCCTTTTGGCAACCTGGGCGTTGAGTTATCGACCCAGGACGAAACCATCCGGCAAAAGATCAACTCAATTTTCTCGAAGATGAAAACCAGTATCCGGCAAGCGCTGGTGGAAGCCGTGGCCCAGGGAGATGTCGATGCTATCGACGTAGATACGACCGCTGTAGCCATACTGGCGTATCTGGAAGGCGCCATACTGATTGCCAAAACCCGGAATGATCCGGATCTGTTACAGCAGTTGTTGCCCGCTATGCGGAATATCCGTATCTACCCGGAGCCGGGCTGAAAAGGATAGGCGATAAGTAAAAATTTTTACCCCGAGAGTAGACCTACCGGTCAACTCTTAACCAACCCAAGAAAGGAGATATGACTATGCAAACAGTGACTCAAATTGAAACGCGGCCCTTGCTGCACCCCGTACCACCCGCTGGCCAGGAAGACCGTGTGGAACAGATTTTTGGTGGTATAAAAGAGCACCTCGGTTTTATTCCGGACGGGCTGCGCCTGTATGGAATCAGTCCTCCCTTGCTCGAAGCATTTGTGGGTAATGTCGGTTATTTTATGGGTGAAACGAAATTACCGCCCGAGCTGACGACCATGATCCGTTACCTGGTATCCGCACAGGCGGGTTGCCAGTTCTGCATCGATATGAATGAAAGCTTTCTGTTACAGCAGGGTCATAAGCTGGAGGAGGTTCGTGCGGCGCGCAGACACCCGGATAAAGCGCCGCTTGATGACAAGCAAAAGATCTTGTTGAATCTGGCGTTGAAGGCCGTTGATGATCCAGAAGCCATTCATGCGGCAGACCTCGATGCGGTGCGCCAGCAAGGCTGGACAGATCGCGACATTTTTGATGCCGTCGTGCAAGCGGCAAATAACCGTGCGTTCAACTTTGTGTTGCGTACTTTCAAAGTTGAAGCGCAGGGCGTGTTTGCCTGATGTAAACGTGCGAAAATAATTTGTGCTGATGTCTTGAAAAGGGCGCGAAGATTGATTCACAGGTATCTTGTTCTTCGCACCCTCTGTAATCTACAGGATTATGACAACTCAAGTTTAGTAGTTGGGGTGATAGAAGTCAGTCTCAGAGCCAGGCGGTGTGTCTCTTAATTTGGAACCGTTGCCGGCAGGGATGCCGGCTTCGAGCGTACAGGGATGTATTTACAGCGGGTTCCAAATTAAGAGACACACCGCCTGGCAGCACCCACTGAACTCCGAAACTTGAGATAATAATATAGATAGGAGTTAACGATGCAAGTTACAGAAGCTGTGCGCGCCCGGCGTGCGATCAA
>CAYPEL010000159.1:0-6052 GCA_964409635.1 uncultured Gammaproteobacteria bacterium
GATAGGAGTTAACGATGCAAGTTACAGAAGCTGTGCGCGCCCGGCGTGCGATCAAATGGTATGACGCTGATCACGTAATGCCGGAGGCGGTGTTTCGGAATTTAATGGAACTTGCGATTCTGTCACCAACAGCTTTTAACATTCAGAATTGGCGCTTTGTGCGCGTTACCGATACAGAACAACGCGCCGCAATTCGCAAGGTTGCCTGGGATCAGGCGCATGTTACCGAGGCGTCGGAATTACTGGTTTTATGTTTCGATAACCAGGCCTGGAGCAGAGCTCCGGAACGCTACTGGAAGCATGCACCGCAGGAAGTGCAGGATTTTCTGGTGCCTGCGATTGGTAGTTATTATAAAGGCAAATCACAAGTTATCCGCGATGAAGGGATGCGCTCCTGTGGCCTGGCCGGGCAGACTATTATGTTAGTTGCAAAAGAACTCGGTTACGAAAGCTGTCCGATGGATGGCTTCGATTACGATGCTGTGGCTAAGATAATTAATTTGCCGGAAGACCACGATATCGCTTATATGATCGCCATCGGCAAGGGGACTAAGGATGCTTGGCCGCGTCCGGGACAGCTGGCGCTGGAGGATGTTTTGATTGATAACCGTTTTTAAATCGATACCTGGCACAGTGATAAACCCTGAAATGCCTACCCTTTAATCGCTCAGACAATTCTGTGTATACTGCCTGCACGGCAAAAAAGGATAAAAAAATGATTGAGGATTTTGCGAAAAGTTATCTCAGTATTCTCGAAGGTATTGGCGAGGATCCAAAGCGTGAAGGGTTATTAAAAACCCCCGAACGCGCGGCCAAAGCCATGGCATTTTTAACCAAAGGCTACAATCAGAATCTAGAGGAAGTATTGAACGATGCGGTATTTCCTTCTGACAATGATCAGATGGTGATTGTTAAGGATATCGAATTATATTCACTCTGTGAACACCATCTATTACCCTTTATTGGCAAGGCGCACGTAGCCTATCTACCGGAAGGTAAAGTCATCGGGCTGTCCAAGATAGCGCGGATTGTTGATATGTTTGCGCGGCGGCTGCAGATTCAGGAACAGCTCACCACCCAGATAGCTAACGCGATTCACGAAGTTACAGGCGCGTCCGGTGTCGGTGTGGTTATTGAAGCATCACACCTGTGCATGATGATGCGCGGTGTTGAAAAACAAAATTCGGAAACGGTCACGTCCATGATGACCGGCACCTTCCGGGAAAATTATCGTACCCGCACCGAATTCCTCAAGCTGATAGGAAAATAATGCTCACTATCAGAATAACCAATCTGCGCTTGCGCACCTATATTGGTTTTAACACCGAAGAACTCGATAAACGCCAGGATGTAGTGATTAATGTGCGTTTCGATTATGAAGCTGGAAAAGCCGCAGACAGTGATGATGTCGAATATGCAGTGAACTACAAGACGGTTACCAAGCAGATAATCAGCCTGGTGGAAGGCAATAAATTCCAGCTTCTGGAAAAGCTAAACGCCGATATTCTCGCGCTGGTAATGGAAAACCCCTTGATAAAATCTGCTGAGATCCAGGTCGATAAGCCCCACGCCCTGCGTTTTGCGGATTCAGTGTCGGCGAGTTTAAGCGCTAACCGTTAAGCTGCAGTTTCTTGCGCTATACCCCTCATGCCCGAAGGTTTCTGACTAAATTCTAACCACAATATGTAGTGGTTGGCATTTTTTTGCTTTAAGCGGAAAAATATACCTATAAAGGCGGTTTTCGTTGGCCTTTTTAAATATAAGTAAATGAATTTATTATAATAAATTTTTATCTGCAGAAATAATCTCGCGCTTGACAGCTTGGCTGGATAGGCATAATCTTGTTTACGTAAACACAATATCTAGTATGCCTGAATTTATCGCATACAAACCCTTGTATTGCCGGTTCTACTCTTAAAATAGTAGGTACAGAATTGCCCAGGAGGTAATAACGTTATTATGAGTGTTCAGCTGAAATCTGTGGCTAGTAACAGTGCCGATACGCCCATGCAGGCTGCCTCCCAGGATATCTGGGATATGAAATACCGGCTTAAAACCAAGGATGGTGGGGCGATCGACATAACGGTTGATGATACCTACCAGCGGGTGGCAAAAGCCCTCGCCGAGGTTGAAGTAACGCCAGAAAAACGCGAACACTGGCACCAGCAATTTCTCTGGGCGCTGCGGCACGGTGCTATCCCCGCCGGACGAATCACCTCCAATGCCGGCGCCCGGTCACACAAACCGGCGACTTCAACAATCAACTGCACGGTGTCCGGTTCTATCCACGATTCCATGGATAATATCCTGCAGCGTGTTCATGAGGCCGGTTTAACGTTGAAAGCGGGCTGTGGAATCGGCTATGAGTTCTCGACCCTGCGTCCCAAGGGGGCTTATGTCTCCGGCGCCGGTGCTTATACGTCCGGTCCACTGTCATTCATGGATATCTACGACAAGATGTGCTTCACCGTGTCTTCAGCAGGCGGGCGTCGTGGTGCACAGATGGCGACTTTTGATGTGGGTCACCCGGATGTCATGGATTTTATTCGCGCCAAGCGTGAGAACGGCCGCTTACGGCAGTTCAACTTATCTTTACTAATTACCCAGGACTTCATGGATGCGGTCAGCAAGAATGCAGAGTGGAAACTGGCGTTCCCGGTAACCGAGCACGAAGTAAAAACTGACCAGCTGGATATTTTTAACGAAAATGAAGTAGTCTGGCGTGACTGGCCCGTGAAGAACAGCTACCTGCAAGATGATACCGGGCTGGTAGCCTGCAAGGTCTACAAAACTATTCGTGCCCAGCGTCTGTGGGACATGATCATGACCTCGACGTATGATTTTGCCGAACCCGGATTTATTCTCATCGATAAAGTGAATGAGATGAACAACAACTGGTTCGTTGAAGATATCCGCGCCACCAATCCTTGTGTTACTGCGGATACCTGGATTCAAACAGGGGAGGGGCCGCGACAAGTGCGTGATCTGCTCGGTACGTCTTTCAAAGCTTGTGTTGATGGAAAATTACACATCTCCAGTAAGGAGGGATTCTATCAAACAGCAACCAAACCGGTGCTGCGATTACAGACGGCCGAAGGCTACAAATTACGTCTGACAGCTGACCACAAAGTACGTCGCGTTGTTCGTTTTACCCGCTATGTAGCAGAAACGGAATGGTGCGAGGCAGGTAGGCTTGTGCAGGGTGACCGCGTTTTATTAAATGATCATCGCAATTGTGCCAGTTGGTCTGGCCGTTACCATCATGAAGAGGGTTACCTGCTGGGGCTACTGGTTGGTGATGGCACTTTAAAACAGGATAAGGCGGTATTGTCGGCATGGTCTGCCGCAGCCGAAGCCAATGGTGCAGACGGCGGTCTTAGTGACGGTGTTCGGGCCGTTATGGCGGAAACGGAGCGGGCAGCCAGGCGGTTACCGCATCGGAGTGATTTCAAAGGCTGGCAGACAGTATCCGGACGTAACGAATACCGTCTTTCTCTCGGCGCGTTGAAGTCATTGGCCGGGGAAGTCGGCATGAAACCCGGTAACAAAGCAATTACACCGGCTATGGAGCAGGCAAGCAGCGAATTCTATCAAGGTTTTTTGCGCGGGTTTTTTGATGCGGATGGTTCTGTGCAGGGTAGTCAGAACAAAGGTGTGAGCGTTCGTCTGGCACAGTCAGATTTGCCTCGTCTGGAAGTTGTTCAGCGTATGTTGCTACGTCTGGGAATTGTTTCGACACTTTACAGAAATCGCCGCAGGGAGCAATTGACAGCACTGCCAGATGGAAAAGGCGGCCGTGCGCTCTATACGACTGCGGCGCAGCATGAGTTGGTGATATCAGGTGAAAATCTGGCAATTTTCCATGTACGTGTAGGTTTCGCGGATACAGACAAAGCATCACGCCTGGAAGGGCTGCTAAAAACATATCAGCGCCGCTTGAACCGGGAGCGGTTTGTCGCACGGGTGGAAAGTGTCGAGGCGGACGGTACAGAGGCCGTGTTCGATGTGCAGGTGCCGGGTATCAACACCTTTGATGCCAATGGACTGCACGCACACAACTGCGGCGAACAGCCGTTACCGCCCTATGGCTCCTGCCTGCTCGGCTCGGTAAACCTAACTCGCTTTGTAAGCAAGCCATTTACTCATGATGCAGTATTCGACTGGGATGAATTTCGCAAAGTGGTGGCAATTTTTACCCGCATGCTCGATAACGTGGTCGAAATTAACGGCCTGCCGCTGGAACAGCAGCAGGATGAAATCCTGCGTAAACGTCGTCACGGCATGGGTTTCCTGGGCTTGGGTTCAAGCCTGGCGATGTTGCAACAGCAATACGGTTCTGCAGAGTCAGTCGAATTTACCGAACGGGTTAGCCGTGAGCTGGCGATAACCGGTTGGCATACCGCCTTGCAGCTGGCGCAGGAGAAAGGTCCCGCGCCGATTATGGAAGAAGAATTTGATGTCACCGCCGAGATGCTGCGTAAACGGCCGGAGATGAAACGCGATGGCTACCGGGCTGGAGAGAAGGTGCCGGGTAAAGTACTGCACGCCCGTTACAGCCGCTATATGCAGCGTGTAGCCACCGTTGCACCGGAACTGGTTGAGGAGCTGGCGGAAACTGGAGCACGGTTTACACACCATTCATCGATTGCACCAACCGGAACTATTTCACTGTCGCTGGCGAACAATGCCAGTAACGGCATTGAGCCCAGTTTTGCACACCATTATGCGCGTAATATTATTCGTGAGGGTAAGAAAACTAAAGAAAAGGTCGATGTCTACTCCTATGAGCTGCTCGCCTACCGGCAGCATGTCAATCCCGATGCTATGCCGTTCAGCGAGGATGCAACGCAGCAACTGCCGGATTATTTTATTTCGGCAGATGACATAACGCCAAAAGAGCACGTCGATATCCAGGCAGCAGCACAGAAATGGGTGGATTCCTCAATCTCAAAAACCGCTAACGTTCCCACCGATTATCCGTTTGAGGATTTCAAAGACATTTATAAATATGCTTTTCACAAAGGCCTGAAAGGCTGTACGACATTCCGTTTTAATCCTGAAGCGTTTCAAGGTGTACTGGTCAAGGAAAAGGATCTGGAAAACACAACCTACCAGTTCACCCTGGAGGATGGGACAACCATTGAAGTCAAAGGTAACGAAGACATTGAGTATGACGGCGAAATGCATACCGCCGCCAACCTTTATGACGCCTTGAAAGAAGGATATTACGGCAAGTTCTGACTTGCAGTGTGGAGAAACCTATGGCCATTAAAATAGACCAAGCTATTGTAGATTACGAAGTCGTTAAACAGACCGATGCCACAGGTGCGCAGGCGTCTGCAGCTGCATCGGTCGACCAGGAAGAAAGCCATGATGACAATGTGGTTCAGTTACACGAGAAACTACAGCGTCCGGAAGTGCTGCTGGGTTCGACTTATAAGGTCAAAACACCGTTATCCGAGCATGCACTTTACGTGACGATTAATGACATCGTGCTGAACCAGGGTACCAAGCATGAATTGCGCCGCCCGTTCGAAGTTTTTATTAATTCTAAAAACATGGATCACTTTCAGTGGATCGTCGCCTTAACCCGTATTATCTCTGCGGTGTTTCGCAAGGGCGGTGATGTTACTTTCCTCGTCGAGGAACTGCATTCGGTGTTCGACCCACGGGGTGGATACTTCAAGAAGGGGGGTAAATATATGCCGTCACTGGTTGCGGAAATTGGTGATGCGATTGAAAGCCACCTGCGTTTCATCGGCATGTTGAAAGATGAAGAACTGGATGAGCATCAACAGCGCTTGATTGATGAAAAACGCAGCGAGTACGAACAGCGTATAACGCGGGCGCCGGAATCAGATGAAAGTGAGTTTCCGGCCGGTTCGAAACTTTGTACTAAGTGTAATATTAAAGCCATGATCCAGATGGATGGTTGCCTGACCTGTTTGAATTGTGGTGAGTCCAAGTGTGGTTGAACTGGATCTTATTAAGGCGTTTCGGGGGATGTGCTAATACGTACGTTGATTATGCGACACATTATTTGCAGACTCGC
>CAYPEL010000160.1:0-5958 GCA_964409635.1 uncultured Gammaproteobacteria bacterium
GAACCCCCGACCTTCTCATTACGAATGAGCTGCTCTACCGACTGAGCTATTCCGGCGAAGGGGTAAAATTATAGAAGATCGTCCGATCTGGGTACAGCAGGCAGGATCAGTTACCGGTATTGTCGCAACGAATCCTGACGATAACATCAACACCTTCCGCCACCGTCCCTACCGGTAACGCGGGGAAATTCTCGAGCGAAATTTGGTTAGCATCGATATCGGTCAATTCACCGGTATCGACATTGTAAAAGTGATGATGCTGTGAATTATTGGTGTCATAGAAAACCCGGGTGGGATCAACAATTACTTCGCGGATGACGCCTTTTTTAGTGAACAGTCCCAGTGTATTGTACACGGTCGCTTTGGAAACATGGCCATCCACTGCACTCACCTTATCGAGCACCTGATCAGCCGACAAATGTTGATTCCTGGCCAGTAAAATACGGGCAATCTGAACCCGCTGTAAAGTCGGCATAATGCCGCTCGCCTGGAGACGCTGCGATGCCTCCTCTTCACTGGGGAACTCTGCATGGGAGTGTTCTAACATACCACATAGTATACGATGCCCGGTGAGCTTAAGTCCATCCTCCGCAAGTTAGAATTTTATTCTTTTTATTCAATAATATAGGGAGTTGGCTCAAGTATCGGTTCGCGGCCAAGACAGAGATCTGCCATTAACTTGGCAGAAGCAGGACCCAGCACGACGCCATTCCTGAAATGCCCCGCATTAATATACAACCCTTCCAGTGACGGATGCCGGCCTATATAAGGTATGCCCGTGGGCGATCCAGGCCGCAGTCCCGCCCAATGCTTTTCAATCGCCACATCCTGCAACCCTGGTATAAGAAGAATTGCAGCCTCACGTAATGTTGCCTGCGCAGATTCAGTCGTTGTTTTATCAAAACCCGCATACTCCAGCGTACTCCCAGCCAGCACCCGGCCATCACGCCTGGGTATAACATAGTGGCCGTTGTACAGGCTAATACGTTTCACCTGTCCCGGTTGCGCCTTGAACAAAATCATCTGGCCCCGCACGGGTTCAACAGGCAAATTAAATCCTGTTGCCGCAAGCAGCTCACCACTCCAGGCACCCGCTGCGACGATAGTGATATCGGTATACAGGGTTGCCTTATCTGTGATGACTCCGTTCACTTTGTTACCGGAAATATCAAATCCGCTCACCGTCTGGTGAGAACGTATTTCAATGCCACGATTTTCAAGGTCCTGCCGCAACGCCTGGGTAAATCGTGGATTCCTGACTTGCGCAACATCAGGCATCCATATCGCCTGTTCAAAGCCTGCAGCCAATGCCGGTTCAATGCCGGTTATTTCCGAAGCCCGCAGCAAGCTTATCTGTGCAGCGTACTGCTCAGCCCAGGCTTGGGCTTTTGAATAATCCTCATCAAGCATTAATAAGCCGCTGACGGTGTATTGCGGATCGATGCCGGTCGCCTGTGCAAGCTCGTCACAAAATTCGGCATAACCTAACTGGCTCCAGCGCGCGAGTTTTGTCACTGCATCAGGATAACGCCAGGGGTAGAGCGGCGATAGAATGCCGCCGCCCGCCCATGAAGATTCTCCCGCAGGCTTACCCCGTTCCAGCACCGTTACAGTCAAGCCAGCCTTCGCACATTCACGCGCGCAGAGCATGCCGATCAAACCGGCGCCGACAACAATTACATCACTCACTTGAGAATACCTGGTTCAATGCAGTTCTGACTATCGATGCCAACAAGTTTGGTCTGCAAACCGGCCACCATAGACCGGTCCCTCCCGGTCAATGGCATAAGGCCCACAGCTGTCACCCATCTGTACACCCACGGGTTTTGCCGTAGCCAACCAGTATCCCGGCTGCGTGGCTTCGAATCTCAGTTCATAAAAATTATCAGCCGACCGGTCTTGCCAGCCCAACTCGGACAGGCCGATACTGTAAACACCGTAAACCGCCCGCCATTCCTCCTGGGCCAGTTGCAATTGCAGCAAGCTGGCGATGGCATCCGCCCGCCGGCTCTTAAGGACATAGCTGCTGTATGACGGCAAAGTTATGCTGGCAAGTATTGAGACTATTGCCATTACAATCAGTAATTCAGTCAACGAAAAACCGGAATCGGTTATTTTCCTGTTCATGGCACCCTCCCTGGTGACAGTTTATAAAAGCCAAAGCGCAAGCAACCTGGAGAAGCGGCTACTCTATGGCTGACACTCGCAGTATACCGGCGCCTACAAAAAAATCATCCCTCGATTTTTATCAAATACGCTATACTTGATTTCAATCCAAACAACACACCATTCTGGATATCTGATCATGGAAGATCATAGACTGGCAGGTTTCACCCTCTTTGAACTGCTCATTACGCTGGCAGTGATTGGCATTCTAGCCGGTCTCGCGGTGCCTGCTTTCCACACTCTTATTATGAACGCCCGTTTGCGCTCAGCGGCGGAGACTATAGCAGACGACCTGCGAATGGCGCGCCGCACAGCCGTGCTTCAAAACGCCCCGCAACTGATACAGTTTCAATATCTCAGCAGGACACAGTGGTCCTATTCGTACCCTACGGACTTATCACAGAAAAGCGTCGGCTCAGGCGAGTTCCCGAATATAGTACTGAAAAAACCTGCTTTCTCCGGCAACGGGTTGATTCAGTTTGCACCTATACGCGGTACCGTTAATGCTGGCCGGCTTGATTTTTCCACACCATCAGGCAGAAAGCTGTCCGTTATCCTCAGCCCCTTAGGCCGTGTCCGCTTGTGTAGCGATAATGATGCGAGGTATGCCGCATGTTGATCTATCAACGCGGTATGACACTGGTTGAACTGATGATCGCAGGCACGATTAGTTTAATTGTCATATCAGCTGTCACCTCTATCTACCAGACCACTGCGGCGCAAACCCTGCGCCAACTCGAAACCATACACTTACACAACACGGCACAGGGAATACTCAAACTCATGAGTGCTGATATACGCCGCAGTGGCTACTGGCATATCACGCCCGGCAAAGACAAATTAAAGAACAACCCCTTTCAATCAACCGGCAATACTATTCAAACTGGCGCAGTGAAAGATGAACCGCCCGATTCCTGTGTTGTTTTTTCATATGATCTGGACAAAGACGGTAAAGTTGGCGTCGGAAAATGTCCCAGCAGTGGATGCCCACCCGGGACCGATGCAGACAACGTCGAGCAGTTTGGTTTTCGACTCAACAAGCAGGCCTTGCAAATGCGTTATGCAGGTAAAAATCCTGCTTGCCAGTACGGTTACTGGCAAGCATTAACGGATGCTTCGATTCGTGTGACTGATTTCAAAATCACCCTAAAACAAACTTGCCTGAATCTTGCCAACAGCGCTGAGTCCTGTCATAACAAGGCTGACCGGCAAATCATACAAACAGCCGAAATTAAATTGTCTGCGCATAACATCAGGAGAAAAAAGATCCGCGTTGACTTAAAGCGCGTGGTCAATATCCGCAACGACAGGTATATCGCTGCAGGTGATACATGATGAATACCCTGCCTGGTTTATACTGCCAACGCGGTGCTGCAACACTGCTAACGGCCATGGCGCTTATGGTGGCGACTACATCGCTGGTGCTTACCGCCGTCCACGCGCAGCTACTGAACAGCCGAATTAATGGTAATGTACAGGACTCCGTCAAGCATTACCTGCTAGCAGAAGCTGGGATTGATTATGCGATCGAATATCTAACAACCAATTTTTACCAACTAGCCTGGTCTGGCAAGAATGGAAATAACCAGACTGCTCACCCAGTAATAGACGCCCGATGGCTAAACTCACTGGATACACAGACCAGACGCATAAAACTATCTCTGTCCAGATCGCGGCAACACCCTGCCTTCATCGGCGTGTCTTCACAAATCCTCGATGCAGCAACTAACCAAATACGCCTTGAAATCTCACAAATCACAAGACCATTGAGTATTTTGTCGCCTGCCGGTGAGCAAGCGCCTCCACTAGTACTGGATGGCTGCATTCTGGCGACGACCGGTTCTCCTGATTTATATCCTGAAATACTCAGAAACAAGCTGCCGGTTGCTGCCATTTGGTCGTCCCGTAAAACCCCTTGCCCTTTGCAGGCGACTCTGGATTTGCATAGAGGTACGGTTTCTAACCAGCGTTTTAAATCAGGACAATTATGGGATTTTCTATTTTCGATAGATCAAGCGGAATATACCCAACTGGTCAATAACGAAATCACACAGAACATCGACACCCCACAACGCCGCTATTGGCTGGTTTCCACAGCTGACTTACACAACAAGCAGTGGACAAGATCTTTAGGGTCACCTAAGCAACCCGTTTTACTCGTCTTCCCCGCAAGTCTTGGATGCCCTGCCATTACCAGAGGAACAACCGTCTATGGCATCGTTTTTTACCACGCGGATTGCACGGCCACTACCCATCCTGTCGAGGGCAACATAGCCGGCACACTGGCGATCAGCGGCTCTTTAGGCATTTATTCGGAACACCTGGATCTTGCCCACATCAGCCGTGCTTCGAATCAGCATCAGAGATTAGCCTTTCCAATCCTGAAAACACCACGCCTGGCTGGCACATGGCGGGACTTCTGATGCTGCAGCATAAGCAAACCGGTTTCACACTGATCGAAGGCTTGATCACCGTCTTAGTCATCAGCTTTGGATTTCTGGCCATTGCCCGCTTACAAATCAACATCTGGCGCAGCCATCTCGACAGCATGCAACGTACTGAAGCGATAGAACTTGGGTTCGAAAAGTTAAATGAGCAACGCCAGTTAGCGTCGATATCCTTGCCTGCACTGGCGAGTGGCCATGACAGAGTTACGGCAGCACTGACACACTATGATCGAGCCTGGAAAAATAGCCAACGGCCTGTCGCCGGGCAGCAGAACCAGGTGAACATCACCTGGGGCCTGGCAACGGATCAGCACAGTCTGTTATTGCAAACAGTGATTGGCCAAAATAACAGCAGGGAGAATGGCATTTGGATATCACGTTTTGAGTAACCATTGCTTATAGTCATTCTACATGCTAATATGACTACTTCATATAGTCATATAAAATGCTGAGTATGAGTGTTATCTCAAAAACCGAATTTAAAGCCCATGCCCTGGAAGTAATGAGAGAAATTGAACGCAGTGGTAACTCAAGAATTATCACTGATCGCGGCAAACCAACGCTAGAAATCCGGAAACTGCGGCAACGTGAAATAGAACCATTAGAACTGCTAAAAGGCACCGTCATTAAATACGCAGCAGCCACTGAACCCGTTGCTGATGATGATTGGGAAAATATCTGATGATTGTTCTGGATACGCATATATTGGTATGGTGGGTAAGTGGTGATAAATCTTTATCAGCCGCAGCGGCCAAAGTTATTCATGATACCCTGGCAAATGATGGCGAAATTATTGTTTCCTCCATCTCCGCTTGGGAAATAGCCATGCTGATCAAGAAAGACAGGTTAGTCCTCAGTATGGAAGTCGAAAGCTGGATTGATGAAGTTTCACAAATTGACGGGGTTCGTTTTGTTCCAGTAGATAATGAAATAGCGATCAAATCTACAGAATTACCTGGTGAATTTCACAAAGACCCGGCCGATCGCATGATCGTAGCAACGGCCAGGAAAATGGCCGCTCCTCTGGTAACAGCTGACGAAAAAATTATTGATTACGAACATGTTAAAACCATTTAATTGGCAGTTACTTGATTTGAATGGGAACTGCTGAGGGCTGAGCCTGAAACTCTTGAGTTTTTATTAAAAACGGGTCTGTCCCGAACGCCGCTATATTAATCCACCAAAGTGCTTTATACCGAAGCACTTAGAAACTATCACCCTAGGTGATTCCCGCATCACTCCACCCCACAAATTCCAAACTCTCTACAATTAAAGTGTACCGCTTATCAGCCGATAGAGGCCGTCTATCGTCAAAATGACTCTGAAGCTCGGCTTCCGCCCATTC
>CAYPEL010000161.1:0-5776 GCA_964409635.1 uncultured Gammaproteobacteria bacterium
AAGAGATGCCATTGACCACAGGCGGGAAACGCGCTCTTGCGGTAGTCGGTATCACTCTGGTGTTGTGGCTGTTCGGGCCTCTGCTGGGAAAGCTGTTGGAGTTGCCGCCAGCCCTGTTTAGCTCCGCGGCGGTGGCTAGTATCGCCGTGGCGTTGTTGATGCTGACCCGTTGTGTGAACTGGAAAGCATTGGAAAAAGGTGTTCATTGGGGGGTGCTGTTGCTGCTCGGTGGTGGTCTGAGCCTGGGCCGTGGACTCACCGAATCCGGTGCGGCGGACTGGTTGGCCAGTCTGCTAAGTGCCGGCGTGGGTGACTTGCCGATGTTTACCCTGTTGCTGGTACTGGTGACCATCGGTGTATTTGCCACCGAGTTAATTTCCAACACCGCTGTGACTGCCAAGCTCGCGCCCATCCTCATGGGTGTCGCATTGCAGCTTGGGCTGGAAACTGACAGCCTGGTGGTGCCGGTGGCCATTGCCACCTCCATGGCTTTCATGCTGCCAGTCGCGACCCCACCCAATGCCCTGGTGCATGCCAGTGGAGCGGTCGCCCAGCGGGATATGATGCGCGTCGGACTGCGTCTCAACCTGGCGGCGATTGTCGTCATCACGCTGCTGTTCTACTTTGGTGTAGCAGGATGAGTTGGTTCAATGCCGGATGGCTGTTGCTGGATCTGGCTATTATCGCTGTGCTTATTCCGACCGTGATTTTGCAACGACGCGAGTCGGGTGCGACGCTGGCGTGGATACTGGTCATTGTGCTGCTGCCATTCGTGGGTATGCTGGCCTTCTGGGTGTTTGGCACCACCCGACTGCGCCTGCGGCGTCGCAAGCGGCACAGGATTGAGGCGCGACTCGCACCGGCATTGCGTAAGCTGCAGGCGCATTCATCCACCAGGCTGCCTGTGGCGGACCTGCCGCCATCGCTGTTACAGCTTGCTGAGAAACTGGACGATGTCGGGCCACAGCCGGGTAACGAGGTGGCGCTGTTACGGCAGGGTCCGGTGGCTTTCAATGCTCTCGAAGCGGCCATCGTCGGCGCACGTCGCCATATACATCTGGTCTACTACATCTGGGAGTCGGATCGCACTGGCGAGCGACTGCGCGATGCCTTGATGCGGGCCTGCCAGCGCGGTGTCGAGGTGCGACTACTGCTGGATGACGTGGGTTCGCGCAGTACCCGGCAGGAATTCTTCCAGGGTTTGCTGGCAGCAGGCGGTCAAGTCGAACGCTTTCTTCCGGTCAACCCCCTGAACCGTCAACTGGCGTTGAACAACCGCAACCACCGCAAAATAGTTGTGGTAGACGGCGAGACCGGCTTTACTGGTGGCATGAATGTGGGTGACGTCTACGCGGGACTGGGCGAGTCCTGGAGGGATCTGCATGCGCGTATCTGTGGTCCGGTAGTACATTCGCTGCAGGAAGTCTTTTGTCAGGACTGGTATCACGCCACCGGTGATGATCTTGTGAACACGGCTTACTTTCCTCCGATAACAGGCCGCGGCAAAGTTTGGGCGCAACTGCTTACCAGCGGGCCGGCGGACGATCGCTGGCGTGCTATTCATACTCTGCTGTTCGCCGCTATCAATCTGGCGCGGGAACGAGTCTGGATTGTAACACCTTATTTTGTCCCTGATTCGTCCATTGTTATGGCGCTGCAGACGGCTGCGTTAAGAGGTGTGGATGTTCGGTTGTTGTTGCCAGGACGTTCCGACCACCCGCTGGTGCTTCATGCCGGGCGTTCTTTCCTGGATCAGTTGCTGGCCGCCGGTGTGCGAGTGTTTGAACTCCAAGGCACCATGCCACATGCCAAGACTGTCACTGTTGATGGTATTTTCTCGACCCTGGGTTCCGCCAACATGGATCAACGCAGTTTCCGCCTCAACTTCGAGGCCAACCTATTTTTCTATGTCGCGGAAATTGCCTGCGAGCTGGAACGGGACTTTCTCTCCCTCTGTGGCGAAACAATCGAGGTTACAGCAGTGAACCGGCAGGGTATTCCCAAACGCCAAAGGTTCGCTGAAGGCGTTGGCAGGGTGCTGGCGCCCCTGCTGTAGCCATTGCGCTATAAGTAACAGATAGTTCGTATAAAACTACTTTTGCAGCTTAAATATTCGACTTTTAGAAGGTAGTATTGTTTGTTAGTTTGCTGCTGAGACGAAAATGATAGCGATAAAGGGAGAGCGGCATGCAAAGATTTAAAGACATTCTTCTGGTACTGAATCCTGAAGATCAGGTAACGGCGGTGTTGGATAAGGCGGTGTTGCTGGCCAGGCAAAATGGGGCGCGGTTGACACTTTTTTCTGTATTGAAGGAGCCCCCAGGTTTACAACGGTATAGTGAATATGCTGCACAATATCAGCTAGCCTCGGCTATAACTGAGTGTAGAGAATGGCTGCGCGGTCTAATGATATCCCAACAAGATGACGATATTGGTGTGGTGATCAATGTGGTGGAGGGTATTCCATTCCTGGAAATCATCCGCCAGGTACTGCGTGAACAACACGATCTGGTAATCACCACGGCGGAGGAGAAGAAAGGCCTTCGCGCTCGTGTGTTCGGAACCACTTCCATGCACCTGATGCGAAAATGCCCCTGTCCCGTGTGGGTGGTCAAGCGGGCGCAGACGCGGCCGTTTACTCGCATCATGGCGGCGGTCGACCCTTCGCTTTATGATCCAAAACAGGATTTGCTCAATCCGCTGATTCTGCAACTGGCCGGCAGCCTGGCGCGCAAGGAGGCGGCAGAACTCCATATCGTCTACGTATGGCATCTGTTCGGTGAAGGTTATATGCGCAGCGGCGGCATGACTGAGAAGGAGATTCAGGAAACAAAGGCACAAGAGAAGATGCAGTATAAACAACGCTTCGATACCTTATTGGGCCAGGTTGATGTCACCGCTTTAAGGCCACGCCTGCACCTGATCGAGGGTGACCCCGATGTGCGAATACCGGAACTGGTGATGGAGCAGGATATCGATTTGTTGGTCATGGGTACGGTCTGCCGTACAGGTATCGCCGGTTTTCTGATCGGCAACACAGCGGAGGAGGTACTCAATCAGGTGGACTGCTCGGTGCTGACGCTCAAGCCGGAAGGTTTCGTTACACCGGTGACCCTTGAATAACCGGATAACCGGTTTTTATCCGCAGGGGACTGCGCTGCGGGAGAAAGTGCAGCGGCCAGCTGGTGATCGAGACGGGGCAATGCCCGCTGACGCTAGGAGACGCCTTGTGCCGATTAACAGCGGGGAGAAATGATTACGGAATTTCACTGCTGCTGTTATCGTTAGCCAATGCTCCGCCGGTTCTAACCTTTAGGTCGCAGTTTCTACTGGGCGTGGTCGTCACACTGCTTGGGCTGCAAATGTTTGCCGGGAAGCGCTCGGTACGGCTGCCAAGCTGGTTCACCCTTATCCGCTTGCGCCCTGTGTATAAGTAAAATATAAGCCTTGTTCCCTCAAGTCAATTTCCCAAACAGAACCACACACTCCTGCCTTTCATGCAATTTGACTACGAAATATTATCTTTTCCAGCAGCCTGATCGCATGGTGACGTTGCTATTAACGATAGGGTGATGTTGGTTCATAGTTGTTGGCCTACATCAAGTCATCAGGGATTGAGCAGGGTCAAACGGGTGGCAAATTAACCTGTTATGACGAATCTTGCAGTTCATGCCATTATCTGGTGCGTGTCCCAATATTTCTGGGCAAGGGCATCATAACCAATGACAAATTGTTTGCCGTGGTACAGACCCTGGAGTACGGTGTACGTTGTGTTGAAGGGCCGTTGCAACGGCCGGAACATGTCTGGCACATGTCGGTGTCCTATCTGGTAATCCCGATCTTCGCGTTGGTCAATACCGGTACCACGCTGGAATTAGATTCATTGGGCGAGACGCTGACTCACCCGGTGATGTTAGGTGTGTCGCTGGGGCTGATGCTCATCAAGTTAGTTGGCATCACCGGGGCCAGCTGCTTGTTATTTAGTATTGATTATATATTCTGGCGGTTGGCTTGACAGTCTATCTGGTCATTGGCGCAGTAAAATACTCCGGTAGCGATGGTAAACTGGCAGCATCAAACTAACAGGATAGAAAAATGGATCCATTATGGTTATTGGTCGCATTACTGCTGGGTTTTTTCGCACGCCAACTTAGTCTGCCACCGTTGGTTGGATTTCTGCTCGCGGGTTTTGCCCTGCACGCGTTGGGTATCGATGGTGGACCGGCATTACAGAAGTTTGCTGATCTTGGCGTCACCCTGTTGCTGTTTACCATTGGCCTCAAATTACGCCTGCGCAGCCTGTTGGCACCGGAAGTATGGGCCACGGCCAGCGCCCACATGACGTTGATTGTTTTATCGTTTGGTGGCTTGTTGTTATTACCGGGTTTAGCCGGTTTTGTCTGGTTAGGTTCGCTAGACTGGAAAGCGGCCGCCGTGATCGCGTTCGCATTGAGTTTTAGCAGCACTGTGTTTGCGGTAAAAATCCTGGAAGACCGGGGTGAGATGAGAACCCGTCATGGCCAGGTGGCGATTGGTATTCTCATTATTCAGGATATCATCGCCGTGGTATTTCTTACGCTGGCAACCGATAAATCACCCACACTCTGGGCGCTGGCACTCTTAGGCCTGCCGTTTGCACGGCCGCTGCTGAATCATTTTATGCAACGCAGTGGTCACGGTGAAGTGCTGGTGTTGTTTGGCATGTTCATAGCGATTGGCGGGGGTCAGTTGTTTGAACTGGTGGGCATGAAGGCGGATCTGGGTGCGCTGATTTTTGGTGTGCTACTCAGCGGCCAGACTAAATCAAGCGAACTGTCTCGATCTTTGCTAAGTTTTAAAGATTTATTTCTTATCGGCTTTTTTCTTAACATCGGCATCAACGCGCTGCCCACCGGGTCGGACGTGTTGATCGCTGCTGCATTGGTGGTTTTCTTACTCCCACTGAAAACCGTGTTGTTCTTTTTGTTACTGACCCGCTTGCGGTTACGCGTACGCACCGCCTATTTAAGTACGGTGGGACTATCTAATTACAGTGAATTTGGCTTGATTGTCGCCGCCGTCGGTGTAAGTGCCGGCTGGATCAGTAACCAGTGGTTAGTAATTATCGCCTTGTCATTAACCTTTAGTTTTATCATCGGCTCGATTATTAACGCCCGTGCGCATAGCCTGTATAGCGAGGTAGAAGCATTTTTACATCGCTACGAGTCTAAACGGCGCTTGCCCGTTGATAGGGTGCCTGATCTGGGTGGTGCCGAGATTTTAATTGCCGGCATGGGCCGGGTGGGTATCGGCGCCTATGTTTCGATGAACGAAACCTTCGGTGACAAGGTGTGCGGTATTGATGCTGATGCAGACAGTGTTGCCCTGCATCAGCAAGCTGGGCGTAAAGTCGTATTGGGTGATGCGGAAAATATTGATTTTTGGCATGCGGTCGATATCGACAAACTGCAATTGGTGATGCTGGCGATGCCGACCACAACAGACATGTACCAGGCCGTCGAGCTACTGAAAGCTTCGGATTATAAAGGCATCATTGCCGCTGTTGTTAAATACGAAGATGATCGCGTTAAACTGGAAGCAGCGGGCGTGCATGCTACCTTCAATTTCTATGCTGAGGCCGGCTCGGGGTTTGCTCAACACGTGCGGCGTCAACTGCAACAGAGTGGCCGTCACCTGATCGATGATGCAGTAACCAGTTAATGGTTACTTTTTTAAGGAAGGTCTGGTCAGATGGCTGGCTGCTTCAGCCGTCGAATAATGGCGGAATATGCACAAT
>CAYPEL010000162.1:0-5747 GCA_964409635.1 uncultured Gammaproteobacteria bacterium
CGTGTCCAGCAAACGCGGCCGGGCAGTTTGTGACGAGATGAAACTCAAGCTGCGACATCTCGCACAATATCGCGCTAAGTGATTAAGTGAGCAGTGTCCCCTACTCCTAGTGAGCAGTGTCCCCTACTCTGTGTCCCCTACTCTGTCCCTACTCTGTTCTTACTTTCTATTAATATTAAAAGCTCACCAAGCCTAGTGACTTTCTCATAATGAGCAAAACATCCCCAAGCGAAAAAATACCATCTGGAGCGATCACCCCATTAACCAATGGCGCTACATCACCTCTCACGAATGTTGCTCCAGTTGGTAGTGGTAAATTCCCGAGAATAATTCTATTCCCGATCAACACATCTGAAATATTTACTAGCCCGTCATTATTCAGATCACCAAAAACAGGGTGGTCTGCCGGATCCAAGGGATTTGTCGCCGTAATTATCTCCAAATTATCGGCTACTCCATCAGAATCCGTATCAAGCTTTTCACTATCCAGGTCTGTACCTGTCGGATTTGTGATCAGGTTGTAGGGATTATAATTCTGGCAATCTCTATCAAAACATTGTTCATACTGGTCAGAAAGGCTATCGCCGTCGGTGTCCGGCCCACCCACTGGAGTAACATGATGAATGCTGGTGGCAGCATTTGCTTTAAACGCTTTAAGCTGGAAAGGTTCCAGCGTTAACAGTGCTCTTCTCGCTTGGGTTGATTGGATAATGCCTGTTGAAAGAGATTCCAGACTTGCATCGCTCGAGAATGTTATATCGATTTCTTTACTGACATTTGACCGGTTTACAAAATAGAAATAATAGTTTCCACTTTGTGAAAGTTCCCGTGCAACGACTTCATCAGTAATTGAATTGATGGTGATAAACGAATCTTTTGGTATTTTTCTATATTCAGCCATGAATTCACGTATATTGTCCTGATCTATAAAATAGCTGTTGCCTCCATTTACCAAAAGTTTTGCATCCGTATAGGCTAGCGCCAGAGCATAACGCTCCAGGTTATAGCGACCTGATGGCGGTATATGAGCACTCGTATAAAGAGCTGAGTAGTTCAGCCCCAAATCAGACGAGGGTATGGTTTTAGCCCCATCCTCTAGATAATGCGCTGTTAAACCGATTGCTCTTGACTCGCCTAGCTCGCCCAGCTTCAGAGGATCAGTTAACCAGGTCCGCCGTAAAGTAATCTGGCTTTTAAAAACCGTTTCGTCATTCGTATGCAGTGATCGCCCATACCTATTGTTATAAATATATTCAAAACCATTCACCCCATGATTATCACGTAACCCAGCTTCTTCAAGAGGAAATAGTCTATCTTCTAGAAACACCTGAGAGTAGACGCCCAG
This sequence comes from uncultured Gammaproteobacteria bacterium, assembly GCA_964409635.1. Classification (GTDB taxonomy): domain Bacteria; phylum Pseudomonadota; class Gammaproteobacteria; order DSM-19610; family DSM-19610; genus CAYPEL01. The sequence goes on from CAYPEL010000162.1 coordinate 1,346, forward strand.
ATTAGGTGAAACCGCCTGCACGCTGGCAGTTAACTCGTTATTAAATGCGTTAACCATGCTAATTCGCCAATCAATCCAGGTTTGTTTATTTTGTAGGCTGGTGAAAGCCGTATAACGGCTTTGTGGTGTACCTGGGTCGCTAACACCTGTATCTGCAGCAAAGACAGCGGCAGTATAATCGTCATAACCCCATTGCAAACTATACCAGTTGTTGAATCCGGGGTTAGTCCAGTCCATTGTTCTAAGCGACACACCAACCAACGCAGTTTCATTTTTGTACCTGTTGATAAACTCAACAATAGCGTCTTTAACCCATTGGCGGTTTTCCGGGTGGCTTGGCGTAAACTTTGGTGCATTAGTAGGAAAAACCGAGCCTGGATAAACAATATTATTGTAGGTAATAGACCTGTAAAATTGGCCATCCTTATTAACTGCAAGATGTGCAAAGGGATCTGCTTGTCCCGCCATCGCTCTTGCCCATAACAATTCGTCCGCTCTTGGGTGAAAAGCTGCAACTACTTTAACGCCATATTTTTCAGCCATCATCAGAATCATCCGCACGATGTCGTCCTGAAACAATCCGCCCTCACTATCAAGAAAGTGTGACCGAGAAGGCCACAAAGTAAGCGCGTAGACATTGGTCTGTAAGAAAATAGTATTAACACCCAAATGCTGCAATGTTTGCATCCAGCGTTCTGCTGACTCTTTCAGTCCATCTGTCGATGCAAAGTTTCCATTTTTGTCGCTGCCAAATGGACTTGACCAACGGTCGGGTTCTTCGAACCAGTAAGCAAAATCGCGGCCATTTTGACTCATCTGCATTGCCGGCACATCAGTGACCTCATAGACACGAATTTTACTGCACGCAGAGCGCCAATTACTGTGCAAATTCTGGATCACCAGGCGAGGCTGATTCGTCGTTCTGGGCCAGTAAAGAAGTCGCACAGTTTGTTGCGTGTTTGTATTAGGAAATTCATGGCCAGCGTCGACACCAGTGGCGGGTATGAAATAAAGCGGATCTTCCTCTGCAATTTTTACCACCATAGACCGGTTAGTATCGTCGGGGTAATCCATTTCGATTTCATAGTGCTTGCCTTTCTGCAAACTTGGGAGAATATAAGAGAACCAGTTAGGACTCGTCTGCAACCATGTTCGATTTTCTTCGGTAGCGTGGCGTTCATAAAACCCTGTGTCACCTGTTTCACGGTATGCGCCTGCAGGCGACTGACTCACAACGCGTTGTTGAGCGTCAAATTGAGAATCGTTCTGGCCACCAATATAGTCCGGCAGAGTACTCGCGCAATCAATTCCACTGCCAATCTGATTGCGTATTAGTGCATTATCAACAGCAGCAGTATTATTCAACGGTGTTGTGTCAATTACATCAAACTCCACCTTGGTTAGATTATAGCCACCGGCTATCTCTGGCCGCGTCCCAGGCGCACTGCCACATACATCAATTGCATATTTCAGTTTGTACTGCCCTTCCTGAGAGACACTGATTGGAATGATTTGTGATGACGCACTAGATGTAGTGCCAACTTCATATTCGTCAATAATTATCCCTGGATTATTTTTATCTTCCACCTGTATAAAAACGCAGCGCGTGCTATTTGATTCTGTCACTCCAGATACTATTTTTATATCAAATGAATCTCCCGGTCTCATATAATGACGGTGTTCGACCGGTATATAAGGCCCATTTCCGGGATCTTCTGGGTCTGATTTAGCATAAGGATTGGTAATGACTGAGACACGTTTGTTTAAATCACTATCCGTAACAAGAGTAAACAGGATGGATGTCAGTGGTTGATGACCCCATTTTACCCACCGTCCACTTCGCAATGTATGTGCACCCGCTGTCAGGTAAACAAACCCTTGCCGCTTTAAACCAATTGGGTCATTAGAACTTCCGGATTTAATATGGTAGCCGGTATTGTCCAGTCTGTATTCTTGTGGTGTACTAGCGTCGAATATCCAGTTGTATGTATACCCCAATCCATTACTCTGGTTGTGTACCCGCCAGTCATATTCATATTCAAATAAATACCAACCTGCTTGAGGAATGGTAAAAGAGTACTCAAACCATCCAATGGGTAATCCGTTGGATGATGTATCAATTCGCCAATCGCCATTTTCGATGTGCGCACCCCGCCCTGTTAGGTTTTTGGGGCTCCATGCCATATTCTGTATTTTAGCTGCGTGCTCGGGATTCAGTAGCTTATAGCTGGTAAATTGATTTACTGGGATCGTGATATCTGCAGCCTGTGCGTTGCCCAGCAAAACCAATAAAATTACAGCGCAAGTAGATACAAAGCTTACTAGTGTTTTCACGAATGATGAAAGCAAATTGAATGTTTTCAAGCCATTAACCCCTCGCAGATTTCAGCCATAAGTATGCCATTTAAAATAGTTTGGCCAGAGCGCACACTCACCAGCCGACTATAACAGTATACTATAACCCTATAATCTAATCCTGAACTTAGTGTGGTGTGCTTCATTATGGCCTGACCTATCAGAAATAACCGTAAGCGTCTGGGCAACTGCAGGATTGACCCTAGCTTTTCAGGTCTTCCATTTTTAAATTCTGCGGCAGTAGTTCTGCCAGCGCCTGCTCGGATTTGGCAGCCGGAAGTTTCTCAAACAGGTAATTCAGATAAGCTCAGGGTTCCAGTTTATTCGCCTTGGCTGTTTCCACCAGAGCGTAAAGGGTAGCGCTGGCATGTGTAATCGGCATAATCGGGGACACTGCTCACTTAATCACTTAACGCTGTTATTCCCGATGGTGTAGACTTACAACATGCCAAGGATCGGCAGACTTCACATTCCTGGAGGGTGTTATCACGTCATGGGGCGCGGCTTGGAGCGGCGGCGTATTCTAGCGACGGACACCGACAAGCAGGACTTTTTCGGCTGTTTTTCTCGATGCGTCAGGTGGTTACGTACGATGATTTTGGTAACGTTGGGACAGTATTGAACCAGTATATCAATTTAAGATCAAAATACACCACTGCCCACAGGGTTGTCCTTTATGAGCCTTTCCAGAAAGGGATTAAAATCAAAGCCCCATATTTTCGTTAAAGCACCTATGCGTGAATTTAATTCGCTTATTGAGCGATAGCGTGGTTGCTGATTAAAGGCAAAAACAACAATATTTTTATGATCAGGAATGCTCAAACATAGCGTACGGCGTTCGAATACTCTACGGATAACCATCAGCATACTGCTCAATGACTGTGCGTCAGCGACCAGCAAGTTCATGGCAAGCACGCCACTAGCAGACAGCTGCTGTTTTAAATGCAATAACATCTTCTCACTCGTTAACCATGCGGGCGTTAAATCAGCTACTGCGATATCTACCACAATCAGATCTGAATGGGCGCCCTGCCATTGCTGAATATCAGCAACAATGATATTCCATTGTGTTTCTGGAAAATAAAAATAACGTTTAGCTACTACTGCAATAGTTTCACTGATTTCCACTGCATCGCCTTTTATGACAGGTCTCCTATGATGCAAATAACGCGCAAGTGCACCACCGCCCATCCCGGCAAGCAATATCTTTTCGGGTATTTCTACAAAAAACAGGGAAGCCAAAAAAGCATAATGCAAAGGTGATTCAAGTTGGCCAGGATGATCAATATTTATGCGAGTTTGTTCAATTGCATCGATGCTTAACCAGCGCAGCTTGTTCTGTTGCCACACTTCAATGCATCCATGCTGCGTTTCCTTTTGAAAAAGTTGTCCTGCCCGGTTCAGCAATTTTATGTCTCAGGAATAATGCGCTTGATTTGAGTATATTAAGAATCCCATACAAAGCCCAGACTAGAGCCTTTTAAATAGCAAACATTTATCTTTGACTGGCAATGTCCTACGCCTATGGAAAAGCTTAACGCTTGGCTAACCAGACTGTCACACGGTGATTTTTTGCCCAGGGGACGAATCGGGGACACGACGAATCGCGAATCGGGGACACTGCTCACTTAATCACTTAACGCCGTTATTCTCGATGGTATAGACTTGCACCACGTCAAGGATCGGCAGACTTCACATTCCTGGAGGGTGTTATCACGTCATGGGGCGCGGCTTGGAGCGGCGGCGTATTCTAGCGACGGACACCGACAAGCAGGACTTTATCGACCGTCTCGGAACCGGACTCTCCGAGACCGGCATCCAGTGTCTTGCCTGGGCGATGATGGACTGAAAACCGGATGAATGACTCTTACTCTCAAACTGAATATGGGGCAATCAGCCGTATCCGTGTCCAGCAAACGTGGCCGGGCAGTTTGTGACGAGATGAACCTCAAGCTGCGGCATCTCGCACAATATCGCGCTAAGTGATTAAGTGAGCAGTGTCCTGTTACGCCCGCCTTATTACAGCACCTCTGCAATTCCAAGGACA
>CAYPEL010000163.1:0-5735 GCA_964409635.1 uncultured Gammaproteobacteria bacterium
GCCCTTCGGGTCAGTTTGTCAACGCCCACGGACTGCGTTGCGCCCCTTGGCAAGGGAGCGGCCATTGCCGGCGAGACGCGCCTTGCCGTGAACGTTGACAAACTGACTGAACCCGTCATTATCATGTTGAAGGACTACTAGTCCTCGTCACCGTCAGGCCGGTCAGATTGAACCGCCGCACTGATCAGCGCGCTCATACGTGCGCCATGTTCCAGCGAGGCATCAATATGGAAATGTAATTGAGGCACCGAACGCATGATCAACCTTTTGCCAAGCATATGCCGCAAATAACCCGCTGCTCCGGCTAATACCTTATGTGATTCTTGCGCCTTGCCGGCATCGCCAAGTGTCGAAAAATAAACTTTCGCGTGTGACAGGTCTCTGGACACGTCCACGCCGGACACGCTAACCAACCCCAGCCGGGGATCCTGGATTTGCTCGCGGATCAGTACTGAGAGCTCACGCTGGATCTGTTCACTAACGCGGCGGGTTCTGGAAAATTCTCGAGGCATATGGGGAAGTACGTTTTAATGCTTACCGCTATTAACAGGCCATCAGATGATTGTTCGCGCTTTTTCGACACGTTCAAAAACTTCTATCTGGTCGCCTGGCTTAACATCATTGTAATTTTTTACACCAATACCGCATTCGGTACCCGAGCGTACATCATTGACGTCGTCCTTGAAGCGGCGCAGCGATTCCAATTCACCCTCGTAAATAACCACATTATCACGCAGTACACGAATCGGAGCACTGCGTTTTACCGTACCATCCACAACCATACAACCTGCAATCGCGCCAAGTTTTGGCGAACGGAAGACATCACGCACTTCTGCCAAACCAATAATTTCTTCCGTTACCTCTGGGGATAACATGCCGCTTACAGCGGATTTAATCCGGTCAATGGCATCGTAGATAACGCTGTAGTAGTGCAGATCAATACCTTGCTCATCGACAATACGGCGGGCAGCTGCATCAGCACGCACGTTAAAACCAATCATGATGGCATTTGAAGCCACCGCCAGGTTGGCGTCGGTTTCGTTAATACCGCCGACACCACTTGAAACAATTTTTACAGCAACTTCATCATTAACGATAGAGTCGTCGGTAGTAATCTTAGTCAAGGCATCACGCAAGGCTTCCACACTACCCTGTACATCGGCTTTTAATACAATGTTAAGATTTTCGGCCTGGCCTTTACCCATCTGCGAGAAGATATCCAACCGCGCCTGCTGCTGTCTGGCGAGTTTAACTTCACGCAGCCTTTGTTCACGGAATTCGGCAACTTCACGCGCCTTGCGCTCATCATTAATGACGATTGCGTCGTCACCGGCATTGGGCACTGCAGACAGCCCTAATACCACGACGGGCATTGATGGCCCGGCGGATTCTATCGCAGTACCTGACTCATCAAACATGGCCCGCACACGCCCGAATTCCTGACCACTAATAAGTGTATCGCCCTTACGCAAGGTGCCTTGTTGAACCAGCACGGTAGCAACAGGGCCGCGGCCTTTATCCAGGCTCGATTCGATAACAATACCTTGGGCCGGTGCATCGATAACTGCCTTTAATTCCAGCAGTTCTGCTTGTAGGGAAATCGCTTCGAGTAATGCATCGATACCTTCACCGGTTTTGGCAGATACCGGTATAAACTGAGTATCACCACCCCAGTCGTCCGGAATCACATTATGTTGCGATAGCTCGGTTTTCGCCCGCTCGGGGTCAGCGTCAGGTTTGTCAATTTTATTAATCGCGATGATGAGCGGAACATTGCCGGCCTTGCTGTGTTGGATTGCTTCAATGGTTTGCGGTTTTACACCGTCATCCGCAGCGACAACCAGCACCACGATATCGGTTACCTGGGCACCACGGGCGCGCATGGCGGTAAAGGCGGCATGTCCCGGTGTATCGAGAAAGCTGATCATGCCTTTCGGCGTTTCAACATGATAGGCGCCGATGTGCTGAGTGATGCCACCCGCTTCTCCATCAGCCACCCGGGTAGTACGAATGTAATCAAGTAACGACGTTTTGCCGTGGTCGACATGACCCATAATGGTGACAACTGGCGGCCGAACCACGGCTTCACCGGTTACTTCCTGGGCCTGTAAAGCTTCAAGTTCGGTTTCCACAGTCTGGGCTTCGACCGGTTTGGCAATGTGCCCCATTTCCTCGACGATCAGTGTCGCTGTATCTTGATCGAGGGGCTGATTGATGGTCGTCATCACACCCATTTTCATCAATCCCTTGATGATTTCAGCTGCTTTGATAGACATTTTTTGAGCTAAATCAGAAACAGTAATCGATTCCGGAATTTCCACTTCATGGATAACGGGCGCAGTTGGCCGTTCGAAACCGTGGTCGCCGGAAGGCGTAATGGATACCGAAGAACGCCTGCGCTTTTTCTTTTTACGACGCCCACTTTTACTGGTATCTACGTGTAATTCTTTACGCCCATATTTGGTATGTTTTTCATCGTCTTTCTGGCCTTTGTGTTTACGGCCATCCGCCGTCTTCTGTTGCTGAGCTTCGCTCTCAGCACGGGCTTGCGCCACCGCTTGTTTGCGCTGGTCTGCTTCAGCCTTACGGCTTTCTGCTTCCTGTAATTTAACTTTATCTTCAGCCCGTTGTTTTTCCTCTTCCACTTTACGCGCAGCTTCTTTCTCAGCGCGATCCAACGCATCTTTCTCTTGCTGGCGTTGTTGTTTGCGCTCGGCGAGCAATTGGGCTTTTTCTTCCGCCTCCTTGTCCAGGCGGTCTTTCTCTTCGGCAACCAGGTCAGCGCGTTTTACGTAAGTGCGTTTTTTTCTCACCTCGACACTGACAGTTTTGGCCTTACTCGCCGCACTGCCACGCGATACTGTATTCTTCAACTCGCTGTGGGTTTTGCGTTTAAGCGTGACTTTCTTTGGCTGTGAGACGGAAATGGGGTCTGACTTGCCGTGACTTTTTCTCAAAAAAGTCAGCAGTTGCATTTTTTCCTTATCGCTGATGGTTTCATCCGCATCGGAAATCGCCAATCCTGCTTCATCGAGCTGGGTTAACAGCCGGTCGACTGGCAAGCCAACCACATCAGCAAATTGTCGTATTGTTACATCCGTCATTGTCAGGCGTCTCCGGGAAAATCAATCAACCCTGTTCTTGTTCTGCAAACCAGGGTGCACGTGCGGTCATGATTAGTTTGCCCGCGAGTTCTTCATCCATGCCTTCGATGTCCATCAACTCATCCACCGCCTGTTCGGCCAGATCTTCCATGGTGATGACACCTATTGCTGCCAGCTTGTAGGCCATATCACGTTCCATGCCTTCCATTGTCAGCAAATCTTCAGCAGGCTCGGTGCCACCTAACCCTTCTTCTGTGGCGATAGCGCGCGTCAGCAACACATCGCGCGCCCGGCCCCTCAACTCTTCAACGATGGCTTCTTCAAATTCCTCGATTTGGAGTAACTCACTGTTTGGCACATAGGCAATTTCTTCGACGGTAGAAAATCCTTCCTGCACCAGGATGACGGCCACCTCTTCATCAACATCCAGATCTTCCATAAACAGCTTTTGTAACGTAGCGGCTTCTTCTTCAGATTTTTCTTCGGCCTGGGATTCGTCCATTACGTTTAGATCCCAGCCGGTCAGCTGACTGGCCAGCCGCACATTTTGTCCACCCCGGCCGATCGCCTGGGAGAGTTGTTCCGAACCGACAGCGACATCCATGCTGTGCTTGTCTTCATCAACCACAATCGAGACCACTTCCGCTGGAGACATGGCGTTAATGACAAACTGGGCCGGGTTATCATCCCATAGAATGATGTCAACCCGCTCACCCGCTAATTCTGTTGAAACGGTTTGTACCCGCGAGCCACGCATCCCGACACAGGCACCGACGGGGTCAATGCGGGGGTCGTTGGATCTAACCGCAATCTTTGCACGCAAACCCGGATCCCGTGCCGCGCCAAGAATTTCAATTAATTCCTGGCCAACTTCCGGCACTTCCAGTTTGAAGAGTTCAATCAAGAACTCAGACGCAATACGGCTAACAAACAGTTGTGGCCCGCGCACCTCTGAACGCACTTCCCGTAAATAGCCCCGCAGCCGGTCTCCAGGACGAACCGCTTCGCGCGGCACCATCTCTTCACGAAAGATGACGGCTTCGGCATTGGAACCCAGATCCAGGTATACGTTGCCGCGCTCGACCCGTTTAACGATCCCGTTAACCAGTTCACCTACCCGGTCTTCATAAGCTTCAACCACTTGCGCACGTTCGGCTTCACGGACTTTTTGCACAATAACCTGTTTGGCTGTTTGAGCGCCTATACGGCCGAATTCAACGGATTCCAGGGGTTCTTCCACATAGTCACCGAGCTGGATATCCGGCTGCGTTTTCTGCGCCTCTTGCAGCAGAATCTGACGCGAGGGATGTTGAAAACCGGCGTCTTCATCCTCTTCATCCGGAGGCACATCATCCGGCGCCTCTTCAACTACCTGCCAGCGGCGAAAAGAAGCATACTCGCCCGAGTCGCGATCAATCTCGACACGCGCTTCGATATCTTCTTCGTGGCGTTTTTTTGTTGCCGATGCCAGCGCAGCTTCAATGGCGCCAAAAATGACGTCCTTACTGACACCCTTTTCATTTGAAACGGCATCCACAACCAATAAAATTTCTTTACCCATTCCGATTCCTCAGACCGAGATACTCAATAGTTTGGCACCAGTTTTGCCTGATCAATATGATCCAGCGAAAAACTGAACTCTTGCCCTTCGGCACTAACAATAACCTGCTCTGCTTGCAGTCCTACCAATAAACCCCTGAACTTGCGCCTGCCTTCAAAGGGCACGGTCAGTTTCAGTGACACCTGCTCGCCTGCAAAACGTTTAAAATCATCCGCTTTGAACAAGGGCCGCTCCAGCCCTGGCGATGAGACTTCCAGTGAATACTGACCGGAAATAGGATCCTCAACATCGAGCAGCCCACTCACTTGATAGCTAACTGCCTGGCAATCCTCAACACCAATTCCGTCGGCGTGATCAATATAGACACGCAGCAAGCCACGGCTTAATTCCACACCCACCAGTTCATAGCCAAGCGCGGCTACCGCGGGTTCAATTAAATTGCGTAATTGGGCCGGTTCTCTCGGCATATCCATCGACCAAAAACAAAAAATGGGCACAAGGCCCACTTCTATAACACATTGACCCGGCCTGCTAGCCCAGTCACTTCAGAAAGCGCGAAAAATTATATCAGACTGGCCAGCTAAAAAACAGGAGTCTTTTCTAATGTGAAATGAGTCAGAAACCGGTCTCGAAGCTGTTCATGCTGGGAAGGATGAAAACCCTCATGAAACTCGAAGACTTTACGACGATCGCCCAGTACCGCAAGACCGGTCAGCTCAAGCCCCGCCAGCACACGGTGGCGAGTTTTGCGCAGAAATGCAAAGCCAGGGAATCTGTAAGCGTTACTTGCAGCGATCAAGCAGGGTCTGGTTTTTTATCATTGGTGAAAAAGGACAGATCGGTTTCATGACTGGCCATCATGATCTCCTTTCAGCTTGGCCCTGCTCCCCTGATCAGCTCCGCCTGCTTTCTCCCACGTATAAACCGCATCTTTTTTGAACTTCCAGAGTCGACCCATCCTGTGGGCGGGCATGTAAGCAGCAGTACTAATGTCCTGACCTAAGTGACTGAAAAACAAGGAAACTGCCGAGATTGGAAAAGTCCTGAAAGCTTTGCGAACCCTGGGTCTA
>CAYPEL010000164.1:0-5733 GCA_964409635.1 uncultured Gammaproteobacteria bacterium
ATATTTTTCGTAAGGTATCGATCGGCCGGCTGGATAATTCCTGATAGTGAATATCCATGCAGCGTGTTTCCCGGTCAGGTAGTTTAGCCAATACTACACTCGCCTTGCGGGTTCCAGCAGACCAATAGGCCAGCACTTCCTGCCCTATAGCCTGTGGGTCAGTATGGTCACTAAAGGCGCTGCGCAGCACCTGCGTCAGGTTTGCTACTGAAGGTAACACGTCTAACGGATCGCGGTGCAAATAGATAAACTTTGCATCCGGGTATACCTGCAGAATTACATCCAGTGCAAATAGGTGTGCCGGCGCCTTAAGCACCCAACGAAGTGGCCTCGATCCTCCCTGGAGGTATTGCAGAAAACGGCGGTGATAGCGATACGAAGGCTCAAGATCAGCACTACCAAGCCAGCGCTGATAACCGGGAACATCGCACAGCGTTACAAAAGCATCGCTCGTAAAGGCATAACTGGTCATCGCAATACACTCCTGAGGCGAACGTGAATCCAGCGGATGTATCACTTTAAACCCGGGCGCCAGCCAATAAAGCTGCTGCATGCGTTTTTGCGCTCTGGCAATACGCGAATCTGCACTGTCTGGTACTGCACCTGGCGGCGGTGACGGGAACATCACTTCCCACCCGGCAGGCACTCTCAATCCCGGATCTGTTGCCAGCAAATTATGTAACAAGGTCGTTCCTGTGCGTGGCAGACCGATGATAAAAACCGGTGATACGATACCGGACTCGTATAACTCAGGGTTACCTTTATAGTCGGCCTCAATCTTTAAGCGGGTTATCAGGGTGTGCAGAATATCCTGGCGCATAGCGATCTTGCCAATAAAATTCAGCTTGGCTTCATGGGAGTATGAAGCCAGGAGTTTTTCCAAGGGCTGCATGAAGTCCTGGGCGCCAAAATCATTGTGACCGGATTTTTTCTTCGCCTCATCCAGCAAGCCGTGCAGATCGAAATTGGTCATTTTTAACCGGCTGCTCCCTAGTAAGCGTCCACCATAATTCACAGAGTGAATAAGTGATTGCTTAATATTTATATCAGGAAACATAACTGGATTTACGGATTATCCATTGTTAATAAAGAGAACGTACATCCCTACCACCACATAGGGTAACTTCCCGTAGGGTGGTGGAACCCACCAGAGGCCGCATGGCGATCCAGAAGTATTTTCCACGCATAAGCGTCAACAACCTGTAACGCTACGCTTCTAGCAAATAAATGTTATTCTCTAATGCATCTCATTTAAAGATATTTATCAGAAACTGCTTCAATCGAGGAAAAGATCATGCAGCAGGCCTTTGCAAGCCGCATCACTGTCACCTTAGCAAGCCTGGTTTTCCTTGCGGCCACTGCAGATGCACACGATAACCCCCTTTCGGAAAAAGGTAACCTGAGCCTGGGGGGTGGCGGTACTGGAGGACCTTTTGCCGCGCTTAATATTGAACTAACAGCACATCTGCCGCATGCCAGCATCGGTGGTTCCGGATCCAACATCCGCGGGGCGGACATTTGGGGCTGGACCGATTCACTCGATAATAAAGAATATGCCCTGGTCAGCCGTACCGACGGCACAGCGTTTGTCGATATTTCTGATCCTTATAACCCCGTTTATCTTGGTTCACTGGCGACCCATACAGGTGTAACCGCCTGGCGTGATGTCAAAGTCTATGCGGATCATGCCTATATCGTTTCTGATAATAACGGCAGCCATGGCATGCAAATCTTTGATCTGACCAACCTGAGAAACATCACCAACCCGCCGGTTACATTTACTGAAACGGCACACTACAGCGGTGTTACAAAAGCCCACAATATCATGATCAATGAGTCCACCGGTTTCGCCTACATCGTCGGCGCCAACACATACAGCGGTGGACTGCATTTTCTTGACCTCAGTGATCCGGTCAATCCCTTACTGGCGGGCGGCTACGCAGGTGATGGCTACACGCACGATACACAGGTTGTAACCTATCAGGGGCCGGATGCATTTTATACCGGCAACGAGATAGCATTCAGTGCCAATGAAGACACTTTGACGGTTGTAGACGTGACCAGTAAAACAGCGCCCGTTATGTTAGCGCGCGTGCCTTATCTAAATTCATCTTATACCCATCAGGGCTGGTTGACAGAAGATCAGGCTTACTTCCTTTCCAACGATGAACTGGATGAATACAACAACCCTAATATTAATTTTACCCGCACCCATATCTGGGACGTCTCGGATCTGGATAATCCCTTCCACCTCGGCTTCTACGAAGCGCAGGTTCAGTCTATCGATCATAACTTGTATGTTCACAACGGACTGATCTTCACCGCTAACTACACCACGGGGCTGCGTGTACTGGAACCGGTAGACCTTGCCAATGCACAATTACAGGAAGTGGCCTATATTGATACCCACCCAGCGAAAGATTCCCTGACGTCTTTCGATGGCGCCTGGAGTGTCTATCCCTATTTCCCAAGCGGTAGCATTATCATCGGTGACCGCGATGAAGGGCTGGTGATAGTGCGCCTCATACAGGCTGATCTGAATATACAACTACCATCACCACCCCCAGATCCAGTCGTAGAAACAGAGTTATTTACCTATACCTTGACAGTGACCAACCAGGGGCCGGATGCAGCCAATCAGGTACAACTAACAAATGTGTTACCGGGCGGGCTTAGCTTCGTTGCTGCCTCACCGGGACAAGGAAGCTGTATACATACGGCAGGAACGATTACATGCGATCTCGGTGTCCTCGCAAACAGTGCCAGTACCAACGTTCAAATTGACCTGAGCGCGGATATACCAGGCTCTCAGTTACAAACCTTGCAGGTCAGTGCAACTGAAGTCGAACCCACACACGCTGACAATGAATTACTCCTGCCGGTAGAAGTTCTGGCGGATCAGGATGGTGATGGGTTTGCCGATATCAATGACAACTGCCCTGCCATTTCCAATCCAACTCAACTCGACACCGATAGTGACGGTGCAGGCGATGTCTGTGATTCGGACATCGATGGTGATGGTCTTGACAATACATTGGAATCACAGATCGGAACCAATCCACTGCTGACAGATACCGACGGTGATGGACTGGATGACTATTCAGAAGTCGCCTATGACGGTGATCCATTGAATTACACGCCGGGACAGGATACTGATCCTTTATCGGCAGATACCGACGGCGACGGGCTGATCGACGGCAGCGACCCGATTCCCTTGCAGTTCAACTTTGCCGATGGTGACCTCGCGCCCCTGGGCGCCCCGGACGGAATCATTAATGGCGCGGATATATTAATCGCAACGCGTCTTGCGCTGGGTACATTGACTGCAGGAAATCTGCAACTTGCGCATGGTGATGTCTACCCGCCCGGCGCGCCGGATGGCTTGATTAATATTCAGGATTTAACGTTAATGATGCAGTTGGTTCTACAATAACGATATTGTGCTGACGCGCAAAGCCTTCTTCGTATTTTTTCAATGGCACTGAAAATACTAAAACAGATAAATTGAACGAAATACTTGGACTTGAAGAGGTTGTTATTGGAGATCTTATACTTGTAGAAGTAACGATGCTAACCTTGCCCTGCTCCTAGCCTTCGGCTCTGCGAATACCTGGCAGGAGGACTTGCACCTCCCTAGTTTTGTGCCATGCCCGGCACACACGCCCTCATCAGGGGCTGGCGGTTTGAAAGCACGGAACTTAAAGCTACAATATACTAACAGAATGCACAAAACTGAAATCAACCGCTGAGTTAGTCAGTCCCTTGCATGTACTTGTTAGCTGTGGTGGTCACCTTCGGGTAAAATTAAATCTATTGGCATATTCGGTTTATGCTGACAATTCTTGAGCAAGAAAATCTATCAACAACCTAACTCTTCGAGATAAATTCCGATTCAGAGGGTAGATAGCAGAAATAGAAACGGCAGGAAGATAGTAATCCTCAAGCAGTAAACAAAGCTCGTTTTTATCAATGTGATGTTTGAACATAATACTAGGACCAAAGCAAACTCCCATGCCTTTAAGCGCGCCATTGAGAATATACTGACCATCATTACAACTTAAGCTACCTTGTACATTGACAGTGATTGTTTCACCACTGGGTAAACGAAAAGGCCACTGTCGACTTAGTTGTGAAGCGCTGTAAATTAAACAATTGTGCTGTGTAAGCTCTTTAGGCTGACTAGGTACGCCATGTTGCTCTATGTATTTCTGAGATGCTACTACTTGAAATTTACAATCAACCAGTTTGCGACACATCATTGTTGAATCTTCTAACTCACCAATTCTCAATGCTAAATCAATACTCTCTTCTATCAAGTCTACATTGCTTCCACTCGTAATAATTTCCAGTTCAATATCTTGATATTCATTCTGAAACTTGATCAGTACCGATCCAGCTTCAGACAATACAAAACTCTGCGGAATAGTGAGCTTAATTACCCCGCTAGGCTGGTCATGACTATCCATTACTTCGGCTTTAGCCTTATCTGCTTCCGCCATAATCAACTTACAGTGTTGGTAATATTGTTCGCCATCATGAGACAAGCTTAGTTTACGTGTCGTTCGATACAATAAACGAGTACCTAGCTCATTCTCTAGTTGCGACACCTGCTTGCTAACATACGATTTTGAAAGCCCGAGTTGCTCGGCAGCAGCCGTGAAGCTGCCTGTTTTTACGGTAAAGGTAAAAGCTTCCATATAGTTTAAAATACTCATATTAGATCTCATTAGGAAACAATAATGTGACAATAAAGCTATATTAAACACTAGCAGGGTTAAATATGATACTGATAAGTTCATATCGCAGGAATTCAACATGAAACGCTATCACCCCGCCCTAGTCAGTTTGCATTGGCTACTCACTGTTTTAATAGTAGTTTCCTTGTTTATGGGCAGCAACATTCTGAGTCAAATCCCTAACGACAATCCTGAGAAGTTATTTGCTTTAAAGATGCATATGATTTCAGGTTTTATCATCCTTGTATTAATGATTGTCCGAGTCATCGTCAGAAAGGTTACTGAGAAGCCTGCTGCTGCGGACACTGGAAATGCCGTACTGAATAAAGCGGGTACTGTTGCGCACTACCTTCTCTATCTACTTGTTTTCGGAATGGTGGGTAGCGGTATGGCAACAGCTGTTATTAGTGGCTTACCTGACATTGTATTTAATAATAGTGGCGTCGCTTTACCTGAAGATTTTAATCACATTCTTCCGCGACTTTTTCATGGTGTTATCGCAAAAGTATTGTTTGCAATGATTTTTTTACACGTGTTAGCCACTTTGTACCACCAGTTTGTGCGAAAAGACAGCCTCATATCACGCATGTGGTTTGGTAAATAAACCGTAAAACTGTATTAAAGATCTAGTGGAGAATGAAAAAGTATAGTTCAAGAATGTTACAAAAAAGGAGAGTAATGATGAGATCAAGACTAATCATATTGGGGTTGGCATGTTTGTTTAGCGCCTCCATGACATTCGCTGCTGCACCCGTACCCGATTCAGCTAAGGGCGTACCTATACCCAAAGACAAAGGTTATGTTGTTGAAGAAATTAAAGAGGGTCTTTATTGGGTGACGGAAGGAACATACACCGCCATGTTCCTTACAACAGGAAAAGGAGTGATTGTTGTTGATGCACCGCCTTCGTTCGGCGACAAGATGTTGAAAGCAATTGGCGACGTGACCAAAGAACCGGTTACTCACGTTGTTTACAGTCATGCACATGCTGACCATA
>CAYPEL010000165.1:0-3658 GCA_964409635.1 uncultured Gammaproteobacteria bacterium
GAGTTAATCGATGGGCGCATGGAGATCGTGCAATTTATTCGTGACCATTATACCCAAAATCAATCGGTACCCGAGGCGCGGAAATTGTTGAAGCATCTACGCGAAAAGCATGGCAAAGAGACCGCAACCCGAAAGTATGTTTACAAACTATTCCCCTATGGCTATGGTCAACAGGCGTGCAAGATTGCCGGTACCCGTAAACCGCTCAAATTAATGTTGGATTTGTAATAGCATTTAACATGCCCACTGAATTAATTGACCCTTTTAACCGTACGATTGATTACATCCGTCTTTCCGTGACGGATCGTTGTGACCTGCGTTGTTTCTATTGTCTCCCTGAGGGTACTCATGACTTTATGGAACCGGATGAATGGTTGACGTTTGATGAAATTGAACGGGTCATTGGGGCTTTTGCTGCCTTGGGTGTTCGCAGACTTCGTATTACCGGGGGCGAACCCTTGGTGCGCAAGAATCTCGTTGAGTTGACTGCACGCTTGTCACAACTACCGGGCATTGACGATCTATCATTGAGTACCAACGCTGTGGGCCTGTCCCGGCAGGCGCAGGCGCTAAAAACAGCCGGCATTGAGCGGGTCAATGTCAGTCTGGATACATTGCAGGCCGATCGCTTCAAAGAGATTACCAAAGGCCGGCTCGACAAGGTGCTCGCCGGCCTGATGTCTGCCAAAGCCGCTGGCTTTGCACCCGTCAAGATTAACATGGTGGTCATGAAGGGTATCAATGACGACGAAGTCGAGGACATGGTCGAATTTTGTATCGAACATGACTTTACCCTGCGCTTTATCGAAACCATGCCCATGGGAGAAACCGGTCGCAACGCGACAGATCATTTTGTTGATTTGCGCACGGTTAAGAAACGTCTTGAACAACGCTATGAACTGCTACCCGGTGTGATGCCGGGTGGTGGCCCGGCGCGTTATGTGCAAATTGCGGGTACTGATTTACGCATCGGCTTCATTACACCGCTGTCGCAGCATTTCTGTGAAACCTGTAATCGTGTCCGCTTGTCAGCGGACGGAACGCTCTACCTGTGTCTGGGTCAGGCGCACAACTATCCGCTACGGCCGTTGCTGCGCGACGGCATTGATGACGAAGGTCTCAAACGGGCAATTATCGAAGCCCTGGCACTGAAGCCGGAACGGCATGAATTTCTTGAGAAGCCGTCTCAGGTGGTTCGGTTTATGGCGTTTACCGGAGGATAAAGCTCAGTCAGTACTGAGTAAACATCGGCTGAATTCAAATCACTGAATGTTGTGATCTCAGCGAGCCACCTGAAAAGGATACAGTGGTACCTAATACTCGCGTATCACGATTTAATCAGCGCACCATCATTTCACTGGGTGGTGACGATAAAATTATCCATCAGCGTATAACTGTCAAAGCTGATTTCTACACGCTGCAAGTTTGTCCAATTCAAAGTTTTGCTTGTCAGTGGTGTACTGGCTGTATAGCTGAAGCTGTCACTCAGCACGCTACTGTCTGTTTTGTAGCCTGTAACCGTGGCCGTACCATTGTCCCAGAGGCCCTGGTAATCAAAGCTGCTTAGTTCAAATGCGCCACTATCAGTTCTAGTCAGTGTCAGAGTTTCAGCCCAACCGCTGTTGCGCAGGTAGTGTGTGCTGCCGGTACTGCCACCGCTCGCATCCAGCACATCAAGCCCGGTTCCATTATTTTCAAAACTGAAGCCCTGGTCAGTGATGCTTGTATAACTTCCAAAGCTTGTTGTTTCAAAGTCTATGGTTATGGTGACAGAATTGACGGCGGGTGTAAGTACGAGTTGTTGTATCAAGAGTAGATCCGACAGATCAATCACACCGTCCGGGGCGGCCGGTGGATAGAGATCGCCATGGGCCAATGCTGTGTTTGAAGCTTGTAACTGTCCGAGGACGATACGCTGGGCAATCAGCAGGTCAGCGACATTAATGACTCCGTCCGGGGAAGCCAAAGGCGCCAGATCACCGTCATTATGATTGAACGTCAGTGGAATCGGATCGGTGCTGTCGGCAATGCCGTCACTGTCCGTATCGGTGGACAAGGGGTCAAGATCCTGTCCGGGTGAGTAGGATCCCGGGTCGCCATCATAATTGACTTCATCAAAGTCACTTAAGCCGTCGCCATCCGTATCCACCAGCAGTGGATCCGTGCCTATGCTTTGTTCAAACAGATCGCTTAAACCATCATTGTCATCGTCAGGGTCGCTGGTGTCGGGAATGCCATCACCATCAGTGTCTGTGCCACCACTTCCCGGGTTGTTCGATGTGCCATCGAGTTGGCGTAGATAAGCTAATAAATCATTGAAATCATTTGCGCTCAAAGCAGATACCTGGCGGTGCGGCTGGGCCAGATTCAGCTGATCACTACGGTTAATTAAAACCTCATCGATGCTGATTCTTGAGGCTGATGTAGAGCGGATTTCAATGCTATTGGTTGGCCCGGCTGTCAGGTTGATATTTTCGATCTGTAGCGTTAGCCAGTTTGTATGCCGCCAGGGTGGCAGGTTGCCGACATTAGGTAGGTTGAAAGTCGTGAGTACACCGTTTACGCGTAGCTCAGCAGAAGAGCTGGGGTTGTAACTGTCACTGCTGTAACGCAATTCAATTGCGCCGCTACCACCACTACCACCGTCTACATTACTCAGCGTTACTGTGCCGTTATTATCGAGGCTGACAAATGCCCGATTACGCACAGTATCGTCATTATTGATTTCAACATAGGTATTAACAATACTGGCATTTGCGGCAGAGACAACACCCTGTTCTGCCGGGATAACCTCGCCACCCGCCACGCTGAACACCTCTTCAAGCGTGGCGGCGGAACCATCATGAAAAAAGGGCGCCGTATTCCATACCCCCAGCAGACTCGGCGTGTCAATGCCATCGAGTGGTGCAGAAAGACGCTCGCCGGAGGTTGTCCGTAACGTCCCCACGTCATGCAGTGTTTCAGCGCCCAGGCTGCTATCCGTAAACCTGGGGCCACTGTGACAACTAACACAGTTGAGACTAACAAACAGGGCTTCTCCCTGTAAGGCCTCTGCTGTTAGCGTACCATCCGGGTTGCGATAAGGGCTACGTGGAATGTGGCTTTGATCCAATGAGCTGACATAGGCGGCCAATGCATCAAGATCTGCATTCAGCCCAGCCTTCGGCGTGCCCAGCGGATTGCTCGTATTGGTAAAATCGGTGTTGGTTAAAAATCCGCTGCCACCAAAGGCATTGCGGATATCCTCTTCGAAATCCTGTATCTCATCAAAGTTACCACTCCAGTGAACATTGCCATGAGCCGTGCCTTGTCGGCCCCGCAATGTGATCGTGTTACGCAAACCTTCACCGCGGCCGGTAAAATCCCAGACCCGGCCGTCGCTGCCACCGTCGACATGGCAGGTCGCACAGCTCAGGTAGCCTTCGGCGCTCATGCGTGGATCACTGGCATGATAAAAAATCTGCTTGCCCAGCCTGACCTGTGAATTCAAAGTCTCACTGCTTACGGTACTGATCTGCTGGCTTTGCGTGGTGATATCGCCCGTGTTAAACAAGTTACCAAGATCAATAGCTGTTAGCGTTCGGTCAGTAAAGTTTTTAACGAACAGACGATTGGTTTGTGCGTCCATACAAAGTCCTTGTGGTGCATGGCCCGACTG
>CAYPEL010000165.1:3720-5659 GCA_964409635.1 uncultured Gammaproteobacteria bacterium
CGTTATTGCCCTGTAAGGTGACAAACAGATAATCGGCCAGTGGTGACCAGGCAACAGCGGTTGCTGAATCACGGTTATCCAGATCAATGGCGCGAGATATTGTAAATGTCCCCAGGTCGAGTTCGATGAGTACGGTTCTGACGGTATTGTCCTGATCAAGATCATCAGCGATCAGCAGACCCCGTTCAGTATTGGTCTTGGTGGCGGTAATCCACGCGCCCTGTCCACCGGGTTCGATCGAAATACTGGAAAGATAATTGGCGACTCCTCTGCCGGACGCCGTCGTTTCAGGATTGTCCTCACCGCCAAATTTGGGTAACTTTATGGTTTGGGTCAGACTGAACGTCGCGGTGTCGATATCCCAGACCTCGGCGTGATCTTTCGGAGAGATGAACCGGGTCACCAATAACTGTGCGTCATTGGTACTCAGCGTCAGTGCGCGTGGAGTGGGCCCCAGGGCGAGATTACCAGTCTGGCTACGGGAACTAGTATTGTAGCGGCGCACTTCACCGCTTCCTTCCAGGGTGACATAGGCATTCGCACCATCGGATGAAAATACAATGCCGTGAGGCGCACTGCCGTAGCCGGTATCGATGCTAGTGACCGGTGTACCGGCTGCACTCATGATTTGGATGCTGTCGTCGTCGTGGCAAGTGATCCATAACTCACCATTGGCAGCCCGTACAACATTGCGCGGGTCTGTGCAGGCTGGCGCTTCAATATTCATGGCCAGTTGATCTGCATCAATCATTGACAGTGAATTGTTATCCGGGTTGACCGTCCACACACTGCGCGTTGCGACATCGCAGACCAGCGCAGTACTGTGATTGGATGCTGCTGGTGGTGGCGAACTGATAACCGTCACCGTGATGCTACTGGACGCAATCGCCCCCGAATCATCACGCGTTTGCACGCTTGCCCGAAAGTGCCCGCTCTGTGCATAGGTGTGGTTAAGACTGTTACTACTGCTCCAGACACTCTGGCCGGAACCATCGCCCGGATCAAAGCGGTATTCAAGCGGGTCATTATCTGCATCGGATGCAGCAGCCTGTAAGCTGATTGATTGCCCCGGATCTACCGGATAAGCAGAAACAGTAAAACTGTTGATGACTGGTGGTGCATTGCCCCCGACAGTACTGCCAGTAGAGAAAGTGTAAGAATACATGTCCATGCCATTACCGGCTGCGTCTTTAATCCCATCCTGGCTAAAGATGACCTCATAGGTGGTATTTGCCTGCAATGGCGTATCGGGTGTGTAGGTAATGATGTCGTCGAATGCCAGCGTGATTTGTCCGCTGATTGGACTGCCACCCAGCGGGCGAATAATCAGGGTTTCACCGTCGACGATTGTAAAGCTTTCCAGTGTCTCATGAATAATAAAGCTTAAGGGCACGTTCAACGGATAATTGGTTTGGCCAACCCGCGGTATGTGGTAAGCAACGTAGGGCCCACGGGTATCCGGCGCTGCCTGATGTGCCCATACGGCCATACCCTGATTAGCGCCTATGCCACCTGTAACCAGCAGGTTACCCAGCGGCAGGGCAAACTGGCTGGTATCCACACCACTGCCACCGCCGTGGGTGTGGGCGGTGTTGGGCCCCTCAAGGTTCAGTACCGACGGGAAGGTGCGCATATCAACATTATGACTGCCGATAAAAGCAAATTCATCCTGAAACTCTGCATACATGTCTTCATCACCTGGCAGGGGCACATCGATGACGAATTTCAGGTCGGCAGGATCTGTGACATCAACAACCCGCATACCATTACCGAGTAAGCGATACGGGAAAACAACGTATAAGCGTCCTTGATTACCCCAAAGCTCCGGCCAATAACCACCCGGTCCGCCGGTGTTCAGCACATCAAGCAATACAGGATTGGAAGGGTCGCTGATATCGTAGGTAGCCACACCGGTGCGTGACTGATCAGACGCATAGAT
>CAYPEL010000166.1:0-5622 GCA_964409635.1 uncultured Gammaproteobacteria bacterium
GATTACCTGTCTGCGATTGAAGAAGGCGAGTATGTCATAGCGCAGGCTAATGCCACCCTGGATAGCAAAGGTAAGTTTGTCGATGATCTGATTTCCAGCCGGCACCAAAACGAATTCACGCTGTCGTCACCCGACCGCATCAATTATATGGATGTGTCACCAAAACAGATTGTGTCGGTCGCTGCCGCATTGATCCCTTTCCTTGAGCACGATGATGCTAACCGCGCCTTGATGGGTTCCAACATGCAGCGCCAGGCGGTACCCACGCTGCGGGCAGAAAAGCCGCTGGTAGGTACCGGCATAGAACGTACAGTGGCCATCGATTCCGGGGTTACGGTGGTGGCCAACCGTGGCGGAACCGTTGATTCGGTTGATGCCGCTCGAATCGTGGTGCGTGTTAATGATAATGAGACTGTGGCAGGCGAACCGGGTGTCGATATCTACAACCTGACCAAATACACCCGTTCCAACCAGAACACCTGTATTAATCAGCGTCCACTGGTGGTCTTGGGTGACCAGGTAGCACGAGGTGATGTACTTGCCGATGGCCCGAGTACGGATATGGGTGAATTGGCGCTGGGTCAGAATCTGCGTATCGCGTTCATGCCCTGGAACGGTTACAACTTTGAAGACTCGATACTGATCTCAGAACGCGTCGTTGATGAGGATCGTTTCACGACCATTCATATCGAAGAACTGACCAGTGTCGCCCGTGATACCAAGTTGGGCCCTGAAGAAATTAGTGGTGATATTCCCAACGTCGGTGAAAGCGCGTTATCCAAGCTGGATGAATCCGGTATTGTTTATATCGGCGCTGAGGTGAAGCCGGGTGATATCCTCGTTGGCAAGGTAACCCCAAAAGGTGAAACCCAACTGACGCCGGAAGAAAAACTGCTGCGCGCCATCTTTGGTGAAAAAGCCTCTGACGTAAAAGACACGTCTCTGCGAGTGCCGTCTGGTATGGACGGTACGGTTATCGATGTACAGGTTTTCACGCGAGACGGTGTGGAGAAGGATGCCCGTGCCTTGCAAATTGAAGGAGATCAGATCGCAGGTGTCAAGAAAGACCTTAATGATCAGTTGCGCATTATGGAAGCTGACATCTTTCAGCGTGTCGAGAAACTGCTGAACGGTAAAACGGCTGAAGGCGGGCCTAACACACTGACTGCGGGCAGTAAAATTGCCCATGCTTACCTGGAAGAGATTGGCCAGGATAAATGGTTTGAAATCCGCCTTAAGAATGATGCAGCCAATCAGCAACTGGAAACAGCATCCCAGCAATTGAAAGATTTGCGTAAAACTTTTGAGCAGCGGCTCGAAGAGAAGCGTGCCAAGCTCACGGCAGGTGATGATCTGGCGCCGGGTGTGCTGAAGATGGTCAAGGTGTATCTGGCCGTAAGGCGCCGTATTCAGCCGGGCGACAAGATGGCCGGCCGGCACGGAAACAAGGGCGTTATTTCCATGATCGTGCCGGTCGAAGATATGCCGTATGACGAGAATGGAGTGCCGGTGGATATCGTGCTGAATCCCTTAGGCGTACCGTCTCGTATGAATGTTGGGCAGGTGCTGGAGACCCACTTGGGTTGGGCGGCGCACGGTATTGGCCAGAAGATCGGCAAGATGCTGGAAGCGCAGGCAAAGATCCAGGAAGTGCGCAAGTTCCTGGGTGAGGTGTATAACAGTAGTGGCCATATGGAAGACATTGATTCTCTGAGTGACGCCGAAGTATTCGAGCTTGCCGGCAACTTGCGCAAGGGTGTACCGATGGCTACGCCGGTATTCGACGGCGCGGATGAAGAAGAAATTAAAAACATGCTGCGGCTGGCAGACTTGCCAGAAACAGGTCAGACCCAGTTGATCAATGGCCGCACCGGTGAATTGTTTGAGCGTCCTGTTACCGTTGGTTATATGTACATGTTGAAACTGAACCACTTGGTTGATGACAAGATGCACGCGCGTTCAACCGGTCCGTACAGCCTGGTTACCCAGCAGCCGCTGGGAGGTAAGGCGCAATTTGGTGGGCAACGCTTCGGGGAAATGGAGGTCTGGGCGCTGGAGGCCTACGGCGCAGCTTACACCTTGCAGGAAATGCTGACGGTCAAGTCGGACGATGTGAACGGCCGTACCAAGATGTACAAAAACATTGTCGATGGAAATCACTACATGGAAGCCGGTATGCCGGAATCCTTCAACGTACTGGTGAAGGAAATTCGTTCGCTGGCTATCAGTCTAGAACTCGAGCAGGATTAAGGAGACATCATGAGAGATTTATTGAATCTGCTGAAGCCGCAAGGGCACAACGATGATTTTGATGCGATCCGCATTGGTTTGGCATCGCCCGATCTGATCCGCTCCTGGTCTTACGGCGAGGTAAAAAAGCCGGAGACGATCAACTATCGAACCTTCAAGCCGGAGCGCGATGGTCTTTTCTGCGCCAAGATTTTTGGCCCAGTAAAAGACTATGAATGCCTGTGCGGTAAATACAAACGCTTGAAGCACCGGGGTGTCGTGTGTGAGAAATGTGGCGTTGAAGTCACGCTGTCTAAAGTCCGCCGCGACCGGATGGGTCATATTGAGCTGGCCAGCCCCACCGCGCATATCTGGTTCCTGAAATCATTGCCGTCGCGCATTGGTTTGCTGCTGGATATGACGCTGCGTGATATCGAACGGGTATTATATTTTGAAGCCTTTGTCGTCATCGATCCGGGTATGACTACGTTGGAAAAAAGCCAGCTCTTATCGGAAGAGGCCTACCTCGAAGCGATTGAAGAAAATGGCGACGAATTCGATGCCCGCATGGGCGCAGAAGCTGTTTTCGAACTGCTCAAGGAAATCGACCTTAAAGCAGAAATCGTTACCATGCGTGAAGACATGGGTAACACCAAGTCTGAGACCAAGCTGAAGCGCCTCAGTAAGCGCCTCAAGCTGGTTGAGTCATTTATTGAGTCGGGTAATAAACCGGAATGGATGGTGTTGACCGTGCTGCCGGTATTGCCGCCAGAGTTGCGGCCTTTGGTGCCGCTGGATGGAGGCCGTTTTGCGACGTCTGACCTGAATGACCTGTATCGCCGGGTAATTAACCGCAACAATCGCCTGCGCCGCCTGCTGGATTTAAACGCGCCGGATATCATTGTGCGTAACGAAAAACGCATGTTGCAGGAATCGGTTGATGCCTTGTTGGATAACGGCCGCCGTGGCCGGGCAATTACGGGTACCAACAAACGGCCACTAAAATCCCTGGCTGACATGATCAAAGGTAAGCAGGGCCGCTTCCGCCAGAACTTGCTGGGTAAGCGCGTTGATTACTCTGGCCGCTCTGTCATCGTGGTGGGTCCTGCGTTGCGCTTACACCAGTGCGGGTTACCCAAACGTATGGCGTTAGAGCTATTCAAGCCATTTATTTTCAGCAAGCTGCAATTGCGTGGTCTGGCAACCACCATCAAAGCGGCCAAGAAGATGGTCGAGCGTGAAGGCAGTGAAGTCTGGGATATTCTCGAAGATGTTATTCGTGAACACCCGGTCATGCTCAACCGCGCCCCGACCCTGCATCGCCTGGGTATACAAGCCTTTGAGCCGGTATTGATTGAAGGTAAGGCAATACAACTGCACCCGCTGGTTTGTGCCGCTTTTAATGCTGATTTTGACGGTGACCAGATGGCAGTTCACGTGCCATTGTCGATAGAAGCGCAGCTCGAAGCGCGTACCTTGATGATGTCGACAAACAATATTCTTTCGCCGGCCAATGGCGAGCCGATCATTGTGCCGTCGCAGGATGTGGTGCTGGGCCTGTATTACATGACCCGTGAACGTATCAATGCCAAAGGCGAAGGCATGATGTTCGCCGATGTGCGCGAAGTGCATCGCGCTTATGAAACTGGCGCTGCGCAACTGCAAGCTAAAATCAAAGTGCGCATTCGTGATACGTGGACGACTGAAGACGGTGAGGTTGAGGTTAATACCCGGATTTTTGATACCACGATTGGGCGGGCGCTGTTGTCCGGGATTCTGCCGGAAGGTATGCCTTTCGAGTTGGTTGACCGGAATATGACAAAGAAAGCCATCTCCAATGTCATTAACGCTTGTTACCGCAATATCGGTCTGAAGGCGACAGTCATTTTTGCCGACCGGCTGATGTACACCGGCTTTTTCTATGCAACCCGTGCGGCGGTTTCATTCGGCATCAACGATATGGTGATTCCAGAGCAGAAAGTAGGCATCCTGGCCGAGGCTGAATCGGAAGTGAAGGAAATCGAAAATCAATATGTTTCTGGTCTGGTGACAAACGGCGAGCGTTATAACAAGGTCGTGGATATCTGGTCGCGCACCAACGATCAGGTTGCCAAGGCAATGATGAGCAAACTCGGAACTGAAGATGTGGTGAATGCCGAAGGCAAGACGGTTCAGCAGGAATCATTCAATTCCATTTATATGATGGCTGACTCCGGCGCGCGTGGTTCTGCTGCACAGATTCGTCAACTGGCGGGTATGCGTGGCCTGATGGCCAAGCCGGATGGTTCGATTATCGAAACGCCTATTACGGCTAATTTCCGTGAAGGTCTGGACGTACTGCAGTACTTCATATCAACCCACGGTGCGCGTAAGGGACTGGCTGATACCGCCCTGAAAACTGCGAACTCCGGTTACCTGACCCGCCGGTTGGTGGATGTTGCGCAGGATCTGGTAGTGACAGAAGTTGATTGTGGTACCGAGCATGGGCTGGTTATGACGCCGATGGTCGAAGGGGGCGATGTCGTCGTGGCGTTGAGTGAACGCGTGCTAGGCCGTGTCACTGTTACGGATACCCTGAAGCCGGGGACTAAGGAAGTAGCTATACCGGCGGGTACCCTGCTCGATGAAAAATGGGTCGAGCATATGGAAAGTGTCAGCATCGACGAAATGGTAGTGCGTTCTGCGATAGCTTGTGAGACGCGGCACGGCATCTGTTCTACCTGTTATGGGCGTGATCTGGCGCGTGGCCATCAGGTGAATATTGGGGAGTCAACCGGTGTTATCGCCGCACAGTCTATCGGTGAGCCAGGCACGCAGTTAACCATGCGTACCTTCCACATCGGCGGCGCGGCCAGCCGGGCAGCAACCGTAAATAATGTGGAAGTTAAGAACAACGGTAAGATTCGTTTGCATAACATCAAAACCATTACCGACAAAAACGGTAACCTGGTTGCGGTGTCGCGGTCTGGCGAAATCAGTGTGCTCGATGAGCACGGCCGGGAACGCGAGCGTTATAAAGTGCCTTATGGTGCGGTTATTACGGCCGGTGATGACGCCAAGGTTGATGGTGGCCAGATCGTTGCTAACTGGGATCCGCATACCCATCCAATCGTTACCGAGGTGGCGGGCAAGGTGCGCTTTGCAGATTTTGTCGATGGTATAACGGTACAAACGCATACTGATGAAATGACCGGCCTGAGTAGCTTGGTCGTCACAGACCCAAAACAACGGGGTAGCGCAGGTAAGGATTTGCGGCCGCTGATCCAGTTAATTGATAGTGATGGTAACGAGCTCAAACTACCGGATGCGGATATGGCGGCGCACTACTTCCTGCCTGCTGGTGCGATCGTGGCCTTATCGGACGGCGCTGATGTAGCAGTGGGTGACTTCGTG
>CAYPEL010000167.1:0-5544 GCA_964409635.1 uncultured Gammaproteobacteria bacterium
AGGCAATGCAACTTCAAGTTGTTGTTATATATACTTATTATAAGTATTAATCATAATGAAAATGCGAATCAGTAATGCTTGAAATTTATTGCACACAGCCCGAAAATTAGCACGCTGCGCCATGCAACGGTTTGTATTGATCTATTTGCTACTCTGTTCATCACTGTTAGGAAAATAAATAGGTGTACGTTTGTATATGTAAAGCGACAACGGACCGAGATATTTGGTGCGCTATTCGCAATGGTACGACCACCTTGGGTGGATTGCGCGAACAGCTTGGTTGTTGCACCCAGTGCGGGAAATGTGTTGGACAGGTGAGATGGGTAAGGGATAAAGTCATATCCGAAGGTTTAGACGAAAAGATCTCAACCAGGATATGATTGCAATGGACTACATCTTCAGTAAGCCATCACCACAACTGGAGCATCCGAATACTCAGATAGCATGCGGTTTGCAGGCTTTCAAACTATGACCCATTCAATCAAAAGGAGAAACACAATGGCAGAGAAACTCTGTGTACTTAAGCCCTTAGTCATGTCTAAGTATTGCAAATTATCAATATGTCCGGACTGCGGTACGGTTCATTTTAATCTACCTTGCCGCATCACATTTCAATTCGAGGTTGACCAATTTTTGGAAATTACGGATGCCTTCACGCTGGCCGCAAAAATCATAAAAACTCCAGAGAAATCGACATTAAAACCAAAGTCAAATATCGTAGAGTTTGACCGCAACCATTGAACCGTCCATATAAACTTGAGAAAAAATATTTTCGGGACTTCGATCGCCGAGCATCATGGAAGCACGATAGTCTCCCAGAATTGGCACTCCGCCGTCAAACGACGGGGCCGTTATTCCATCACTTCGTAGGTAGTCATCATTCCGGCCTTGATGTGATCATTGACATGACAGTGGTACATCCACAGACCGGGGTTATCCACGGTCATATCCACCGTTTTCATACTGCCCGGCAACAGCTCTATCACATCTGTTCGTTGACGATTCCAAGTGACGGCATTGCCGTGCCAATGGGGAGTATGCAGGTCCGTCTCCGTACCCAAACTAATTAAATACCAACGCACCCGTTCACCTTGTTTCATAGACATATTTAGTAAGTTGCCATAAATATAGCCATTGGTGGCGTACATCAAGTTACTCTCTTGAAAATCCTCGTCTTCAGGATCTGCGCCGGATGCGAACTCTTCGATATTC
Source organism: uncultured Gammaproteobacteria bacterium (assembly GCA_964409635.1). GTDB lineage: Bacteria > Pseudomonadota > Gammaproteobacteria > DSM-19610 > DSM-19610 > CAYPEL01. The sequence goes on from CAYPEL010000167.1 coordinate 1,213, forward strand.
CTGTCTCGATAAAGTGAGGCATTTTCATCGAATATGGTAAATAGATTGATAAACTCCCGATCGATGTCCTGCGGCGAGCCATCCGCCTGGGAGGCATCATGCCTAGTGATGATGATGGGGCCACAATTAAGCCGGCGTTGGTATCCGCCGGTTCGTCCACGTGTGAGTGATACATCCAAATAATGGAGCTGGGATCGTTCTCGGTTGGTCCGGCTCGTTCCGGAACTTTCCAGGTATATTTATGTATTGCGCCGGGAGTTACCCCATCGTCTAATTTATCTTTGTTCGAAGTGCCGTCGTCATAGGGTGTACCTTCGGAAGATTTATCATAGAACAAGCCGTGGGGGTGTACCGACAGTCTTTTATCAGCCGTCATATTTTTAAATACGACGACGATGGTATCATTCACCACCCCACGGACGACCGGTCCCAGCGTACCCAGGTGTTTCCATTTAGGCGCCCTAGGTTTTGGAGTGGTAAAGGTTTCATCGGTGTATTCACGATACAAAGCCTTCCAGTATTTGTGGCCGATGCGGCGGTTACCGTCACCCTCGACAAAGACCTTTGCATCTTTGGTAAACGGCTTTCCCGTCATCCCATTGATTGGGTAGGAAGGGGCATAATCCCACAACACATCTTCCGCGGCGATGTAGTAGGTACGGGTGTTGCCTGTTTTATCAGAAACCGGCGGGGATGTTTTGTCCAAGGCGGCACACCCAGACAGCACCAAGGCGATAACAAAAATAGTCATAAAAAGTCTTGGGCAATAGGTCGGCGAGTCGTATGGAGCAAATGTGTTATGCATTAATTTATGGCTGTAGTAGTAGAGGGAAATGGGGTTTGACTAGACTCTAAGAGTAGATTTGTGCGCAAATCTTAATGTAAATGATTCTCAATTATGCCACTATGGTAAACAGTTTTGAACCGAAATATAGAGATAACGATATGACCAGAATGTGTGTCCTGTTTTTGTAGGGATAATGCTGGGGGTGGCAAATATTACCGATGCGGCGGAGGTGAACATTTACTCCGCTCGCAAGGAGGCGCTGATCAAGCCGTTATTGGATAAATTTAGGGAAAAAACTGGCATCAAGGTTAATTTAATTACCGGCAAGGCCGATGCGTTGCTTAAGCGTCTGGTCAGCGAGGGCCGTAATTCACCGGCGGATCTCTTTCTAACCGTTGATGCTGGCCGTTTGCACCGGGCCAAAGAGGCCAAAGTATTACAGGCCATTATAGATCCGGAACTGACCAGGACCGTGCCCACCGCCTACCGTGATCCCGAAGGCTATTGGTATGGTCTATCGCTACGAGCTAGAGTGATTGTCTTTGCCAAAGATCGCGTAAAATCAACCGAGCTCTCTACCTACGAGGATCTTGCCCGCGACAGATGGAAGAACCGGATCTGCATCCGCTCTTCCGAAAACATTTACAATCAATCCCTGGTGGCTTCTCTGATTGCAGCGAATGGCGTACCTGCCACCGAGCAATGGGCAAAGGGCCTGGTTGCCAATATGGCGCGCAAGCCCCAAGGCGGCGACCGGGATCAGATCAAAGCAGTCGCGGCGGGTCAATGCGATCTGGCGGTAATCAATACCTATTATTACGGCAGTATGCTGAATGCCAAGGACGATCCGGTGACGCGCGAGGCGGCGGAAAAAACGGCTTTATTCTGGCCCAACCAGCGAGGACGAGGCGTCCATGTCAATGTCAGCGGTGCCGGGGTAACTGCTTACGCAAAGAATAGGGATGCCGCGGTAAAGTTGCTGCTGTATATGTTCAGCCCCGAGGCGCAACAACAGTATAGTATGATCAACACGAATATCCGGTTCGGGAAAGCGTGTCAGCCGGCGCCACTCTGGAGGCATGGGGAGAATTCAAGATCGATTCGCTTCATCTCGAAACTCTGGGTATTAATAATAGGGCTGCTGTAATGCTGATGGACCGGGCCGGTTGGCGTTGAGTTCCACTCCGCGGAGTAAATTAAGCACAGCGGATCCATGGAGTATTGGGATCCTACTATTGACCGCTGTTCTGGCTACTCCCCTGCTGACGGTGGCAGGTTTTCTGTTTCAGCCTGCTGGCGAAGTTTGGCAACATCTCCGGGATACTGTACTTGGGGAATATGTTCTTAACTCTCTGATGCTGGTAGTGGGGGTTGGGGTTGGAACTTTGCTACTGGGCGTTACTACCGCCTGGCTCACCAGCCATTGTGAATTCACGGGCCGCAAGCTTTTTAGCTGGACGCTGTTCCTGCCGATGGCCCTTCCAGGCTATATCATCGCGTACACCTATACCGGCATGTTCGACGTGGCAGGTCCTGCCCAAACGGCGCTACGGCAAGCGTTTGGCTGGCATTATGGGGAGTATTGGTTTCCTGAGATCCGCTCTATGGGCGGTGCCGTCGGCATGCTGTCACTGGTATTATTTCCTTACGTTTACCTGCTCACCCGCGCGGCCTTTCTCAGTCAGTCGGTGTGTGTGCTGGAAGTCAGCCGCACCCTGGGCTGCGGGCAGTGGCGCAGCTTTTTTACGGTCGCTCTGCCATTGGCTCGGTCCGCGATCGTGGCCGGAGTATCCTTAGCAATGATGGAAGCACTGGCGGACTATGGGACGGTACAATATTTTGGTCTAAACACCTTTACCACCGGGATATTCCGAACATGGTTTGGCTTAGACGATACGGCTGCGGCGGCGCAACTGTCGGCACTGATGCTGGGTGTGGTGTTTATTCTGATTCTGCTGGAACATGGATCCCGGCGCCAGGCTCGTTTCCACCATACTACAACCCGTTATAAACGCCTACCCCGCTATCGACTGCGCGGCATATTGGCATTTATCGGCTGCTTTACGCCGCTTTTCCTAGGATTTTTATTACCTGCGGGCCAACTCGTGAAGTGGGCGATTCAAACCTCAAGTAAGACACTGGACACACATTTTGGCTGGTTATTGGTAAACAGTTTTTTACTCGCGACGAGCGCGGCGCTATCGGCTCTCGTATTGGCCTTATTTCTCGCTTATGGAAAACGCCTGTGGCACTCTGGATGGGTCTCTGCGGCGGTTCGTTTTGCTGCAATGGGTTACGCCGTTCCCGGGGCGGTCATTGCAGTGGGCGTTATGCTTCCTTTCGCTTGGTTGGATAACCTCATCGATACCTGGATGCGCGATACCTTTGACTACTCCACCGGCCTGCTGTTGAGCGGTACTCTTTTTGCACTGCTGTTCGCCTATACGGTACGTTTCCTGGCCGTACCGCTGCAGACCGTCGAGACCGGTCTAGGCAAGATTCGGCCGTCCATGGATGAAGCCGCTCGCTCACTTGGATACCGGCCAATGCGAGTATTGCAACGGGTACATATCCCGGTGATGCACGGCTATGTGCTGACGGCCTTGTTGCTGGTTTTTGTCGACGTGTTGAAGGAACTGCCCGCGACCCTGATACTGCGTCCTTTTAACTTCAATACCCTGGCCATGCGCGCCTTCGAACTGGCCTCCGATGAAAGGCTGGCGGACTCGTCGACGGCGGCGCTCGCCATCGTAGCGGCAGGCATCATTCCAGTAATCTTGCTCAGTCATTCTATCAGTCATTCCCGGCCTAGCCATGAGTCAGCTTGAATTAAAAGAGTTATCGGTCGTGCTATCCGGCAAGAGGGTCATCCAGGATATTACTTTTAGCTTGGAGCATGGGCGCATTGGCTGTCTATTGGGTCCCAGCGGCTATGGCAAGACGACAATGTTGCGCGCCATCGCAGGCTTTGAGCTTCCCGAAAAGGGTCAAGTGTTCATCGATGAGACTGAGGTTAGCCGCGAAGGTTGGGCGCTGGCGCCGGAACAACGTCGTATCGGCATGGTATTCCAGGATTTCGCCTTGTTTCCTCATTTATATGTGCGCGAGAATATTGCCTTCGGACTTAAGGGAATGGCACGTAGCGAAATCGTGGCGCGCGTTCACGGTCTATTACAGCTCGTAGGCTTGGGGGATACGGGCAGGGCCTTCCCTCACCAGCTCTCCGGTGGCGAACAGCAACGCGTGGCGTTGGCCCGGGCGCTGGCGCCAAGACCGAATATTTTACTGTTGGATGAACCATTCTCCAGCATGGACGCCGAACTGCGCGAACAACTTGCCCGCGAGGTCCGTGACATCCTGCGCCAGGAGCAAACTACTGCCATTTTCGTCACACACAATCAATTCGAGGCCTTTGCTCTGGCGGACGAGATCGGCGTAATGAACGCGGGCCGTTTGCGGCAATGGGATACCGGTTATGAACTGTATCACCATAAGGGGTATCCCCTTAGCACCACGGGCATCAATTTGGTTTATTTTTTACTCGC
>CAYPEL010000168.1:0-5529 GCA_964409635.1 uncultured Gammaproteobacteria bacterium
CTCAATCATGCCTAACGCAATTCCAGGTATATCACTCATATTATTTCTCCTGATTAATTAATAATCTTGGGGTTTAAAAAATCCTAGTATTTTGCCTTGGCCTTTCGGCTATTAGGCTGCTACGGCACTAGGCAGTATGTTTTCAACTTCACCATGTACGCGCGCAATAATGTGGGCGGCTACCAGGCCATCACCAACACGTTCACAAGCATCAGCACCAGCGCGAACCGCTGCGTTTACTGCGCCGGTTTCTCCACGAACCAGTACGGTAACGTAACCGCCGCCAACAAACTCACGGCCAATCAGCCTGACTTCAGCCGCTTTGGTCATAGCATCAGCCGCTTCAATAGCAGGCACCAGACCACGGGTCTCGATCATTCCCAATGCAACTCCTGTTATATCATTTGCCATATCATTCTCCGTACTTCATTAAAACGTTAAAAAATCTATGTACTGGTTATTTCTGCCAGTGAGTTTTCATCAATAATTCCGGTGATGGTGAGATCGGTCAATACGCTGAAGTCAGACATGGCATAGCGAGCTCCCGAACCACTCGCTGTTATCACCCACTGTCCCGGCGGTACACCCACGGGGTCACTGGCTACGCAAAGCTTGCCATTAAAATCACTCAGCACTCGCAGTGAGACACTTTTCAAGCCGTCTATGCGCTGAGTCGTCACCAAGTCATCACGTACCTGCATGATTTCCATTTCAGGACTCCTCCCAAAAATCTATAATGCCGACAATCGTCAAGTCACTCGGGTAGTCTCTACTGCCAGCCGCTTCACGCGCCGCCGAGCTGCCGACACAGATAACCCAATCACCTGGAATACAACCGACTGAATCAACCGCTACCAGGGGCGTGCTGCCGGGCTTGTCGCGTACAACCAGCAAAGGGCGGTGACCCAATCCGTCAATTCGATTGGTCGAAACCAGGGTTTTATCTACCTGCATAATCCTCATGCTGCTTCCTCTTTAATAATCTCAAGCGGGCTGCCTAGAGGTCGATCCTGCAAGCTCATCTGACAAATCAATCTGTTCTGTGCAGCCAGGTCAGCATAACGATTTAAAATCGCGGCTTTCACGCGCCGGCATTTTTCTTCCATGCGCTGCCTGGATTCCGGCACTTTGGAGTTGTACCGGTAATGAATGGCAATGGGCACCGAAAGTCCGTTGGCAAGATTTAACCCGGTAAAAATCTTGATGCCTATATCAAGGTCTGCGGCACCTTCTTCAACGGTATGCAGGTGCGCATAATAAGCAAGGTTGCGCAGTTGCACTTCCTGAAAGCCATCACCGACGCTGATATAACGTTCTGCGTGTCCGATATCGGGATACCGGCCTTCATATAAATCGTTGACATATTCTATTTGCGATAAATTATTAATTAATAAATTAACAATCAAGCGGCGTATTCCTGCCTCAGGTTCACCGTCACCTTCACCCCAGCCATCTGTCTCACTGACATTATTGACTGCGTCATAAACCGCGATACGCGCCTGGTCGGCACTCAGATCCAGGGTGTCATGGTAGAGCTGAGCGTTATCGAGGTAGCGATATACATTAAGTTCACCCTTGCTGTCCGGTACATGTATCCGTACTGCATCCGTATCGGTATCAACACCAATCAACAGGATGTCGACCGAAGCACCGCAACAGAAGCTGTTTTCGATGGCTTCACGAAACTCGTGCAGACGCGCCAGTCCGGCTTCTGCCGATACACGGTCGTTACTGCCATGCGCGGCGCAACCCTGGTGTGATGGGTCGGAACTGCTGCGATGATAAACCACCACTTTTAAATAGTGTGTTCCTGCATCTGCGGTGACGGGCTGACCCGTGCGAAAGCGATCCAGTTCAACACTTTCCCAATGGCGGATATTGGCTTCTACATTAAAGAGCGCGCCGGCGTAAGCATTGCGTACCGTCAAAGCTGTCAAGGGTAAACGTAAAATATATTTAGACAGACCTTTCAAACGGCCATCCGAGCAGGGGGTAATATCCACACAGTGAAAGCCACAGTCGAGAAAGAAACTTTGCGCATCAAGCGTATCTTCCGCCTGCGTGCGCAGGTTATCTGCAAACTGTTCAATAGAATTTTGCAACGCTCCAAAAATACAGTGCGCGTACATTGCCTGCATATCAAGACCGTTCAGCCAGGCATTGGCCAACAGACTACTGGCTAATTCGTGCCCCAGTTCTTTTCTGGCATGCGTCTGCGCCTGGCTAATAAAATCTTCTTGATGCTGAAAATTAGCCAGTTTCTTAAGCGTTGGCACAATGGCTTCAAAGCGGCTCTTGATGGCTTCCTCGCAACGCGCCAACTGGGCATTCGCACGCAGATCAGTCAATGGATGCCGGCAGGTACGAATCGGCAAGCTATCACACGCCATAGCTTCAACAGCCGTAGGCACTTTTGCGACTGTTGGTGTTCTGTCTGCAGCGGCCGCCTGAGAACTTCGTGCCACGGGTGCTACTGCCGATGGTTGAGCCATACCGACAGGCGCCTGCATATAACGACTTGCATCGTTTGTAGTTCTCTTCCTGTAGGCATTTCTTGTGTTCATTTCATGGTCTCTGTAGTCGCGGGTATTTGCGTATTACTGCCTGTCTTTAAGCGCTAGCGCCACCCGACAGGGTAACAAGGCCCGTGTTAGTAGCATTACCGCTGCTACCGGTTACTTTGGAAATTGCGGCTTCCGGGCGCTCACGATCTTTAAGCGCGTGAGCACCGATATTATTGCGTTTCACTGATGTGCCTTGCTGTGTCTGATTACGGTTGGCAGAAAACAGGCCTTCTGTGCCAGTGATAAGGCCGCCACGCGACCAGTCATCACCGGTTATATCTGTACCACTTTCGCTGCCTTCGCCGGTAATTCTTTCTGACTGTGCTGCTGCCAAAACAGCAACAGCGGGCTGCATTTCACCAGGTTGCATATCACGTTGGTGACGAAATTCAGGGGTGCCGGAGATAACACCTTCTGCCTTGTTAACCGCACCGGTAATAGAGCTTCTGCGGCCGTAAACGCTGCTATGCACAGGGTCATTATCACGCTGCTGCCAGACCGCTTTTGCCGGCGATAGTACAGAAAAATCGGCTTGATAGGGTTCAGCTTCGTTGGCCGGCGCTGCTGATTGCGGCGCACTCTGAGCCATAGTGCCCTGTGCAAGATGATGCCGGTTGCCGCTGTTGCACAAAGCCCGATCCTGTTGCCCCTGATAGGGTGTACCGGTAACCTGTTGGCATGTGCCACGTTGAAAATTACCGGCTATGCGTTCATCTATTTCCGGTGTCATGCCGGAAACAGACAGCGCAGCCACGTCATCATGTTGGCGTAACCGTTGTTCGCCCTGCTGCACCGTAGAGGCGTCACAAAATTCACTCGCCTGTTCACGTCCGGCATAATTGCTGCCGGTCACGGTGGTACAAATGCCATGCTCATCACCGGTGGTTTTTTGTGAGTGCCCGGTCTGCACGCCGCTCACCACCTGGTTATGCCAGGTTCGACTAAAGCCTGTCATTTTTGCGCTCGGCTGGGGCGTCTGCTGGCAAGATTGATTAAAATATTCCTGGCTGACATACGCGCTTCCGGTAACGTCCGAACAGCTACCCCGGTCGTCACCTGTTAATTTTGGGGAGGGGCTAGTCTCCGTGCCCGTCAACATTCGTCCCTGCAAAGTGTGCATCTCATGCACCTTGTTGGATCGCTGGTCGCAGAGTCCTGCGCGTGCCGGTTCGCCGTATTGACTACCGGTAACACGCTGACAAGAGCCTGGTTCATTACCGGTAACATGTTTGCTGCGATCAAACAGATTGCCGGTGATGCCCATGCCGCCACGGCTTGAATCTATGCCTACCTTGGCAACAGAACGTTGCGGTGCAGAGCCACAGACCGTTTGAAAGCGTTCGGTTGAAATATATTCTGTGCCGGTAACCAGGCGGCAGATATCCTCATCATCACCGGTAATGCCGGAAATGCGGGATAGTTCACCGCCTGATACATAGCTACCTGCAGCGGTGTGGCTCATACCCACTTTAGCCGGTGCTGCAGCCGATGCTTGCCGCCGTGGTATTGCGTTTACATAGGCGCTACCCGTAATGGTTTGATCAGCGCCGGATTCCGAGCCAGTCATAGCATTATCACGCGCTTCATCAACACCCGTTATACGCATGTTTTTACCGGTGTTCCCGGCCACAACTTTATCTTTTGCCTGATGCATTCCCTGGGACGAACAAAAGGCGCCAAAGTGTTCCGCACCAAGGTATTCGTTACCCGTCACTGTTTTGCAATCTCCAGCTTCGTCGCCCGTGACTTTATTGCTGCCAGCGGTTTTGCTCCCGGTCACTAATTGGCCGTGGCTGGTTTCGCTCAAATTGACTTTGGCGGCAGCTGCCTGGGGTGCGCTGCTGCAAAATTTTTCGAATTGTTCATAACCCAGATACTCGGTACCAGTGACATTGCGGCAAGCGCCAGACTCAATCCCGGTAATCTTTCCTGATTGCTCGACCTGCGTGCCGGTTACGGCCTGACCCGATAAGGTGGTGCCTACTTCTACCTTGGGCGGCGCATTGCCTGTTTCAGAACGTACACGCCCACTTGGACGGCAGGCCAGGATATCACCGCGACCGACCACACAACGTTCTTCACGGCGTAATTTTGCATAGGCTTTACCGGTTAGTGATGAAGCAGCAGCACCACGCATTAAGGATTTTTTAGCCTGTCTTCCTGCCTTGCCGGGCAAACCCAGTTTGCCTTTTCTAGAAAGCGTATTGCGTCGCTCACGGCAAAAAGCCCGAACACTGGATGAAGCATTCGCGGCAGCCTCTGGGGAAGTTTCGATAATTTCACACAGGCTATCAACAGCTGTATCCTTTACCGCTTGTTCCGAAGCAGTCGTGCAGGGTTCACAAGGTTCAATATAGCCAGCCTCTGCGCATTCATCACAACACGCGTCATGTTTTGCTGCTGGAGAAGTCTCAGTGCCACCCGGCTTTGACTCAACTACCTGCGACACGACAGCGGTTGACCTGGCTGGGGCGGCCATTTTAGCGTTAGCCGCTAATGCACTTTTCCCACCTTTAGCCAGCCTCGCCCGGCGTGCCATAGAAAGTGCTTTTCCGGTAAGTGGCGGCTTGGCACCCACTTCCGTGGCTGCAGCTTCTACAGCGGCTGTTTGCACGCTCTGTTGGGCAACTGAACTTTGCCCAGCACTGGTCGCAACCGGAGCTGTTGCTCTGGCAGGCGTTGTGGCAGAGGCGCGGGAATTGCTGCGACCGGCCTTTATATTGGCGCCACCGGTGCGAGACATTTCACGTCGTCTTGCACGCGACAGTTCGCGACCTGATAGTGCGGGTGTATGTGGTGAATCATTCATACTGAATTACCTTAAATTAAAGGGTTCGTATAGTGGTGTGACACCCATGCATCGGCATAAGCATCACACTTAATGGTTGCTAGCCACGGTACACAACGAATGACATGCCCTGGCTCTGAGAATAGTTGTCGTAACCTATCAGACGAACATGGTTGT
>CAYPEL010000169.1:0-5506 GCA_964409635.1 uncultured Gammaproteobacteria bacterium
GAATACAGTATTGGCGAAGCCAAACAGGAAATGGCTTCAAAAGGTATAGAAGTCAGGTTATAACCTTCGATTATGTCAGGTTGTATGATCCTAGAAACCCCAGTTGACCACTACGAGGCTGTATAAAGTGATTGAGACTACAAAGCAAAGTGGTTTAGACAGGCTTCACACGCAGGGTGAAGGCGCTACAACCTGTAGAGCGGCCCTGTTGGCTAGCCTGGCTATGCCAACAGAACCACTCTACAGGCTGTTCAACTGCGGTTTCTAGGATAATGTCAGAAGATTGGCTAGACGAAATAAAATGGGACAATGCTGGCCTGGTGCCGGCGATTGCTCAGGATGCGCATGATGGCAAAATACTCATGCTTGCCTGGATGAATCGTGAGGCATTGCAACTGACTGCCGGGCAGGGCCATGCCGTGTACTGGTCGCGATCCAGGCAGCGCCTGTGGCATAAAGGTGAAGAATCCGGCCACCAGCAAGCCGTCAACGAAATTCACCTGGATTGTGATAATGATGTCATTGTTCTGCAGGTGGAACAGAAAGGCGGTATTGCCTGTCATACAGGTAGGCGCAGCTGTTTTTATCAGCGTCTGGAGAAAGGAAAATGGGTCGCTGTAGAGCCGGTGCTGAAAGATCCTGAGCAGATTTACTGAAATGAGTGATAAGACTTTATACAAGCTGGCCGAAATACTGGAAGAGCGCAAACAAGCTGACGCGGATTCTTCTTATGTGGCCAGCCTGTACGAGAAAGGACTCGACAGTATTTTAAAAAAAATCGGTGAGGAAGCGACCGAGATAGTGATGGCCGCTAAAGATGGCAATGCCGAGCAAATAGTTCATGAAACCGCTGATTTATGGTTTCATACGCTGGTCATGCTGGCTCATCAGGGGCTGGGACCGGCCCTGGTGTTGGAAGAGCTGGAACGCCGCTTTGGCTTGTCTGGCCTGGAAGAAAAAGCGCGCCGTAAACAATCCAAATAATGCCGTGGTAGCGGCATTAGAATGAGGTCTGGAGTAAAACTATGGGTATTAGTGTTTGGCAATTATTGATCGTTCTGGCTATTGTGCTGGTTTTATTTGGCGCAAAACGGTTGCGCAATATAGGCGGTGACCTCGGCGGCGCCATCAAAGGCTTTCGCAAGGCGATGAAAGATGAGGGTGACAAACAGGATGGTCAGGAAAGCGGACGGGTTATTGATGGCGAAGTGACACGTAAGGATCGGGACAAGGTCTGACGCGTTTATAGATGGATCATCTGTAATGTTTGACGTTGGTTTCTGGGAATTGGCAGTTATTATGGTGGTGGCGCTGCTGGTCGTTGGTCCTGATCGCTTGCCCAAGCTGGCCCGCACTGTTGGTTTGTGGGTAGGTAAAGGGCAGCGTTTTGTGCAGACGGTGAAAGCCGATATTGACCAAGAGCTGGCGGCAGATGAATTGAAAAAAATACTCGCAAAGCAGGCCGAAATACCCGAGCTTCACGAAATCATCGAAGAAACCAAGCAGTCTCTCAAGGACACGGACACGCAGTCACCAGAGCAGCTAGATCAGAAACAGGGTCTGGCAGATAAATCGCATGACAGCAACGGCTAAACAATCTTCGTCTGGTAGCGGCGAAGAACAACCTTTTGTATCACACCTGATTGAATTACGTGACCGGTTGTTGAAAGTCATATTGGTTGTCATTGTTATATTTCTTGCACTGACTCCCTTTGCCAACATATTGTTCTCTGCGCTGGCAGGTCCGCTGACCGCGCACTTGCCGGAAGGCAGTACAATGGTGGCTATCGAAGTCGCCTCACCGTTTTTTATACCTTTCAAGCTTGCTTTGGTGGTGGCGATCTTTGCTGCGATGCCCTATATTTTGTATCAGGCTTGGGGGTTTATCGCTCCCGGCCTATATAAACACGAGCGCCGCCGGGTCTATCCCCTGTTGGTATCGAGCACCCTGTTGTTCTATGCAGGTGCGGCGTTTGCCTATTTCGCGGTCTTCCCTCTGGTATTCGGTTTTTTAGCCAATGCGGCGCCGGAAGGGGTCGAGGTAATGACCGATATCAGCCGTTACCTTGATTTTGTACTTACCTTGTTTTTTGCTTTTGGGTTTGCATTTGAGGTTCCGGTTGCTGTTGTATTGCTGGTCTGGACGGGGGCTGTATCACCCGAAACCTTGAGGGAGAAACGCGCCTATATCATTGTCGGTGCATTTGTCGTCGGCATGATGTTAACGCCACCCGATATTATTTCGCAGACGCTGCTGGCGGTTCCCATGTGGCTGCTGTTCGAAGTGGGTGTCTTTTTGGCGGAACGTTTTGCGCCAGCTAAGGAGCCTGCTGAAGGTGACTATCAGCCGATGACCGATAAGGAAATGGAGCGAGAGCTGGATCGTGCAGAAGAAGACTAGGAGCCTCAGAATTATTAGCAAATAACTGTAGGAGCGGTTTTAACCGCGATGGGCGGTAGTGCTATCGCGGTTAAAACCGCTCCTACAGTTAACGAATAAAATATAGCATGCTGCAATTATACTTGATTTTTATTGCTGTACTTGCCGCAGCCGCACCTTCTGAAGAAGTTGCGGCTGCGGGTGGGTATGACAATCAGTTAATCAATCACCCCTCTCCCTACCTGGCAATGCACGGCGATGACCCCGTAGCCTGGCAGGATTGGCGGCCGGATCTGCTTGAACACAGCAAGCAAGAAAACCGTTTGTTATTTATTTCCAGTGGCTATTTTTCTTGCCACTGGTGTCATGTTATGCAGCGTGAGAGCTTTAAGTCTAAACAGGTTGCCCGGTTGCTCAACGAAAAGTTTTTACCCGTAAAAATTGATCGTGAACTCGAACCCGCGCTGGATGCACACTTGATTGAGTTCGTCGAACTAACACGCGGCAATGCCGGCTGGCCATTGAACGTCATCTTGACGCCGGATGGATATCCGCTACTTGGTTTTACCTACATGCCTAAGCAGCAGTTTTACGATTTATTAGAAACATTGTCCAAGCGCTGGCAGCAGGAACCCAATCAACTTTCAGGTCTGGCGCGTAAGGGTATGGAAGAAATTATCAGAACTAAACTTGAGGTTTCAGGCCAGCGGGCCAAAGCTGGCGTGGATAGGGTTGCGGCTTTTACCCTGTCTGCCAGTGAAATGGCAGATGAACTATCGGGTGGCTTCGGGCAGCAAAGTAAATTTCCAATGCCAGTCCAGTTGCAGCAACTTGTGAAACAGACCGCCCGGGACAAAAATGCTGGTTTAGCGCCCTTCGTGCGCCTTACCCTTGATCAAATGGCAAACGGGGGTTTGCGCGACCATATAGGCGATGGCTTCTTCCGCTATTCGACAGTGCCTGACTGGAGCATCCCGCACTTTGAAAAAATGCTCTATGACAACGCGCAACTGGCATTGCTGTATATGGACGCAGGTAAGCTCTTGGAGGATACAAATTATCTTAAAATAGGATTTTCTACGCTGGGTTTTATTCTCCGGGATATGTCTGGTCTGTCGGGCGGTTTTGTTGGCAGCTTTTCGGCAGTTGATGACCTGGGGCGTGAGGGCTTCTATTATTCCTGGACAAATGAACAGCTGGAAAAGATTCTAAGCCCAGACGAATTAAAAGCAGCAACAGCTTATTGGTCACTACGGGGTGGTTCCGAGACGGAGTATGGTTTTTTACCTACCCTTGGTAGAGATAAATTAAAGCTGGCCAATTCACTCAATATGAAACCAGCGTCACTGCACAAAGTGCTTGAATCAGCCAGGATCAAGCTGATTAAATTTAGAAATAAGCGTTCATTACCGGTTGACGATAAACAGCTAGCCGCTTGGAACGGTTTAGTGCTCAGTACACTGGCGAGGGCATACCAGCTGAGCGATGATAAGAAATATAAATCGGCCGGTAAACGGTTGGCAGACTATCTATCCAGGCAGTTATGGAATGGGAAGCAGCTGTTCCGTGCGACCGGTAAATCGGGAGAAATGGGGCAGGCGAGTGTTAAAGATTATGCCTTGGTTGCACAAGGCTTGCGAGATTGGTCAGCAGTCGAGACGCAAAAATCGTATGCTCAACTCAGTGATCAATTAACCAGCATCGCCTGGGGAAAATATTTTCGTAGCGACCGTTGGCACCAGTCTGATCATGCTACTCTGCCGGGTCTGGGTGGCAAAATTGCTTTTACCGATAACTCACTGCCTTCTGCATCAGCCGTCCTGACCCGATTGGCTTTGACCAGTAAATCGTTAGCGGGCAGCAAGCCATTACAAAAGAAAGTAGTGCAGCATCTGGACAGCGTGAAGCGTACGCTGGCGGATGATCTGTTCTGGTATGCGGGCTATGTTGATCTGATAAAATAATCAGAGGCTTATAAGGGTGGCGCATCCTTGCGCGCTGCTGGGCATCCTGCCGGCGTCTTTCCTTAAAACTAGAAAATCAGTTAAACCTACGTCTGTCTAATGCACTGGCAACACAAGACTTCCCAGAACATGTTGGAGTCACCATATGGCTGATACGCCTTCGCCCTAAATAACCTGCGAAGTCTTGTGTAGCCAGCACCTTAGCCACCGTCGCTTCGGTTCAACTGATTTTTATAGGTTCAACGGGTACAAGAATTGTGTATGCCACTATCTGCCTCAATCGTAAATATCGAGGCTATAGATTAAATGAATCAATATTTGAAAATATTGATATAGATCAAAAGAGGGGTGCCAAGGCGAAATTGGTATACTTTGAATTGGTGGGCCCGGTAGGACTTGAACCTACGACCAAGGGATTATGAGTCCCCTGCTCTAACCAGCTGAGCTACAGGCCCAAAGCTTATAGTTTATCGCTTGAAGCGGTCAGATGAAATGCCCACTGAAGAATCAGTGGGCGCTAGTGCAAGTTACTCGATCTCCAGAAAACTGCGCAGCTGTTCCGAACGGGTCGGGTGGCGCAGTTTACGCAAAGCCTTGGCTTCAATCTGGCGAATCCGTTCACGGGTAACGTCAAACTGTTTGCCGACTTCTTCCAGGGTGTGGTCGGTATTCATATCGATACCGAAACGCATGCGCAATACTTTAGCTTCGCGTGGTGTCAGGCCGGCCAGAACATCCAGCGTGGCTTCGCGCAGGCCGGATGAAGAAGCGGAATCGACAGGCGAATCTATATTCTGGTCTTCGATGAAGTCACCCAGGTGTGAATCTTCGTCGTCACCGATCGGGGTTTCCATGGAGATCGGCTCTTTGGCAATTTTTAATACTTTGCGCACCTTGTCTTCCGGCAGATCCATGCGTTCAGCAAGTTCATCCGGTGTCGGTTCGCGGCCCATTTCCTGCAGCATTTGCCGTGAAATCCGGTTTAGCTTGTTGATGGTTTCGATCATATGCACCGGAATACGGATAGTGCGTGCCTGGTCGGCGATCGAGCGGGTAATCGCCTGGCGAATCCACCAGGTGGCATAGGTCGAGAATTTATAACCGCGCCGGTATTCGAATTTGTCGACCGCTTTCATCAGGCCGATGTTGCCTTCCTGAATCA
>CAYPEL010000170.1:0-5494 GCA_964409635.1 uncultured Gammaproteobacteria bacterium
GACGCAAGTGTAGATCCATCGACACGTCTGCAGGCGCTACGCAATCAGTATTTTTTCCTGACCGCCAGATACTCAGAAAATCACCCGGATGTTATTCGTGCAAAACGTGAAATGGAAGGTTTGGAGGCCGAAACCGGATCGGTCAGTAGTGCCGCCTCACAATTACAGAGAATCGAGCAGTTACAAAGTGAACTTGCGGTACTCAAAAAACGCTACTCTGATGAACACCCTGATGTCATTAAGCTTGAAAAGCAGATAGAAAGTCTCCGAACCTCGGCAAATAGCGCGCCCTCACCGCTAGCCAAATCGGCAAAAATAAACCCGGACAATCCGGCCTTTATCTCTCTGACAAGCCAGCTTCAAGCAATTAACAGCGAGGCAAATTCGCTTCGGCAAAAAAAGCTGATGCTGCAAAAAAAGACCGAGGATTATGAAAGTCGACTTGCTAAAACACCGCAAATTGAAGGTGAATACCGCAAACTGGTGCGCAATCTCAATACGGCTACGACTAAATTCCAGGAATTAACAGCAAAAAAACTACAAGCAGAGATTTCTCAACAGCTGGAAACCGAACGCAAAGGCGAACGCTTTGAACTCATAGAACCGGCCATTCTTCCGGAAGAACCCGTCAGCCCAAACCGGCCAGCCATTATTTTCCTGAGCCTGGTGCTGGCACTGGGCGCGGGTATTGGTTACGCCGCCATCGCAGAAAGCATGGATGATGCCATCAGGGGGAGCAAGTCGCTGGTTGCCACCCTCGGCGCGCCGCCGCTTGTCGAAATACCCTACCTGCAGAATGCCGCAGAAGTATCCAGCCGGAAAAACCGCTTCATCGCTACAACAGCGGCGGCGGTCAGTATTATCGTTCTGGCTGTGGCGCTCACACACTTCTTCTGGAAGCCGCTGGATGTGCTCTGGTATAAAGCCTTACGCAAGGCGGACGTGGTAATAAATACATAATACTGTTCGATCTTATATCCTATAAATTCAAAGTTAAAATAACAGGTTATTGCAGTGGAAAGAATCAAACAAGCCCTCGAACGCGCGCGCGCAGAACGCCAGGGACAACCTGCCATTTCTCCCGTAGCAAACAATACCGCTTCTGCTACCGTAGAGCCGATCGATGTCAACTACACACATACCCGGCACGCTGAATTATCTGATATTCACCTGCGCAAACACCGCATCGTCGCCTGCATGGAACAAAGCCCGTTTGCGGATGCCTACAAAATGCTCCGCACCCAGACCCTGCAACGGCTCAAGGAAAATGACTGGAACGTGCTCGCCATCACCAGCCCGGGCTCTGGCGAAGGCAAGACCGTCACAGCACTGAATCTGGCCGCCAGTATCGCCATGGAAATAGACCATACGGTGCTGTTGGTTGACGCCAATCTGCAGCACCCGAACCTGCACGAACATCTAGGAATCACGCCCTCTAAAGGTCTGAGTGACTATCTGCTCGACGATACGCCCCTGTCAGAATTGTTCATCCACCCCAAAGGGATCGACCACCTGACCATTCTGCCTGGCGGACGCCCGGTGATGAATTCTGCTGAAATGCTCAATTCACCGAAAATGACACGCCTGGTCGAGGAAATGAAAACGCGCTATCCGGGACGGATTGTTATCTTTGACCTGCCACCCTTATTATCTGCCGCCGATGCACTCGCGTTTACACCCTATGTTGACGCTGCCTTGCTGGTCGTCGAAGAAGGCAAAACCACCCGCCAAGACACAACCCGTGCAGTTGAGATGCTATCCAACACGAATGTTTTGGGTACGGTTCTAAACAAAAAACCCATCTAATTTCACCGCAGCCGATATCATGTACGAAAGCTTTTACGGATTTCGTGAAAAACCCTTCACATTATTGCCTGATGCAGGCTTCCTGTATTTAAGCAGTAAACACAAAATGGCCCTGACTTTGCTGGAGTACGGATTGATGAGCCAGGCCGGTTTTTCCGTGATCAGCGGCGATATCGGCACCGGTAAGACCACCCTGATACGGAAACTGCTCAACCAGATCGATAACGATGTCCGGGTCGGCCTGATCTCCAACACCCACCAGTCGTTTGGAGAATTGATGCAATGGATCGCGCTGGCCTTTGAGCTGCCACACACCGGCAAGGATAAGGTGCAGCTGTACCAGATGTTCGTTGATTTCATTATTAGCGAATACGCCCAGGGTCGGCGCACCGTACTGATTGTCGACGAAGCACAGAATATGTCGGCTGAGACCCTGGAAGAACTGCGCATGCTGTCCAATATCAATGCCGACAAGGACCAGGTGCTGCAAATAATTCTGGTAGGCCAGCGCGAATTACGTGATACCCTGCGCCGGCCCGATCTGATTCAGTTTGCCCAGCGTATTGCGGTTGATTACCACCTTGAACCCTTGTCGGCCTCGGAAACCCATGAATACATCCAACACCGCTGCCGGGTCGCCGGCGGCAAACCGGATCTGTTTTCCGACCAGGCGTGCGCAGCTGTGTTTGAATTAACCGGTGGTGTCCCACGCCTGATCAATACCCTCTGCGACACCGTGCTCGTCTATGGCTATGCCGAACAACGCGAACGGATTGATGCCATGCTGGTTCATGATGTCGGTCACGACAAACAACAGGGCGGCTTGTTTGCAGCTAACACCCCGGAGCCCGAAAAAAAAAACCTTAGAATAGCCGTCGCCGCAGAATCCAGTATCTCCCGCCAATACATCGCCCGCTTATTGAGTTATTGCGGTTTTGATGAGCCCGTCACCCTGTCACTGGAACAGGATTCATTTAATGCACTGGATCCAGCTAGCATCGATATCCTGCTGATCGAGCTGACAAACAACCCCGCGGATGGCAGCAATGAATTTGACTTCCTCGGCAAACTGGATAAGCCGGTTTTGTTTTGTGATAGCCACACGACTAGAATCAACCTTGCCAGTAACGACCAGCTTGCCTATGGCCAGGAGCTCAGCGAAAAATTGCTGGCATTGGTGCCCGGTAACATCAACGCCGCCTGATGACACAACGTATTCGCAGAGTCAGCCTGTCGCTGGCGATTGGCTGGATGGCGACAATCTTTTTTTTGTCGAGCCAGCCTAACCTTCCTACCCCTTATCTGTTCCACAACCAGGACAAGCTGTTTCATTTTGCCGCTTATGGCGTGCTCGGCGTTTTGCTGCTGATGAGCTTTAGATACAAAATCCCCGGTTATACCGGATTGCAAATCACCATGGCGGTGGTGCTTGCCAGCCTGTATGGCATTAGCGATGAGATACACCAGACATTTGTGCCGGGGCGTGACGCCGAGGTTCTCGACTGGGCGGCTGATACCTTGGGTGCCTTAACAGCCGTGTTAATCCTTGCTTTAATCGTTAAAAAAACCGGGTTACGCGACTACTTTGTAGCCACAGGGCAAAGCGGGAAATAAAATCACTGTAGTGCCATGATCTCAGTTTGCAGGCCGGGATTTACTTTTGCTTGGGAGGGGTATTCCGGTAAAGGTTTACAACAATGACCATCTTTACTCCGCGCAATCTTTGGTGGGATAAATCCCACCCTACTGATACATCAGGCGCGCTTGTGGCTGTGCTGACGCTAGCGGTCATCGTAAAAAATAGACTGGGCCCATCTGAAAAATGTAGGGTGGGGTGAGGCACGAACCCCACCGGTGGTAACGTTCAGTGTCGGCTCAAAGATATTGCTTCCAGTCCTTGCGTTTATCGCCAAATACCAGGAAATGAGGGTTCAATAACGAATCCTTGGTGTTGTATTTTAACTGCTGCAAAGATAAGTCCGTTAACCTGCCACCCGCCTCCTCGACCACGCAATGTGCGGCGGCAGTATCCCATTCGGAGGTGAGTCCCAGGCGGGGATAAATATCCGCTGCGGCTTCGGCTACCAGGCAGATTTTCAGCGAACTGCCCATACTGATGATCTCGTGCTCACCCAGTTTTTCAAGAAACGCATTGAGCGAATCACCACCGTGGGAACGACTACCGACGACGGCAACCGGCCCGGCTTGCAGGTGCCTGACCTTAATCGGCACATCGCCTTTACCCTCGGCTTTAATTGCCCCACGGCCACGGCAGGCTGCATAAGTCACACCGCTGACCGGCACATACACTACGCCCAGCACCGGTACATGATCCTCGATCAAGGCGATATTCACGGTAAATTCACCGTTACGCTTGATAAATTCCTTGGTTCCGTCCAGCGGATCGATCAGCCAATAACGCGTCCATTTTTGCCTTTCTGTAAAGGGAATATCCGCCGCTTCTTCGGAAAGTACCGGCACCTCCGGCGTCAGGTCTTTCAGACCATCAATAATGGCGTGGTGGGACGCCATATCTGCTGCGGTCAATGGAGATTTATCTTGCTTTGCCTGAATGGCAAAATCGGTATTGTAAACTTCGAGTATTTTTTCACCGGCTGTTACTGCCAACCGCCGCACATCATCCAGATAAGCGCATGGATCACTTGATACAGGTGTCATTTTTGGAATCTCTTTTCTCAGGTTTATCACTATCATACGCGATTCACCCTCAAAGCGCAGGTTGTTAGCTGTTGCAGAGACCACAACCCTATCCGGCACGTTTCCAAACAGCTAATGATTGACGTTTTGGCCACTCTGAATACACAGAATTCAAATTAATAGTCTTATTAGACTTTATTTTTCTGTGTTCTTCCGTGTATTCCGTGGCTAAAATATCAACCAGCCCGCATGAAGAATAAAATCACAAAACCGACCTTGCCCTGGGACTCCATCGAAACCGTGTTTCTGGATATGGATGGCACCTTGCTGGATCTGCATTTTGACAACCATTTCTGGCTGCAGCACGTACCCGTGCGTTATGCGGAAAAACACGGCCTGAGTCTGGATGACGCCAAGCAGCAATTATTTCCACGCTTTAAAGCTGCAGAAGGCACCCTCGACTGGTATTGCATTGAATACTGGAGCCGGGAGCTGGAGCTGGATATTGCCGCATTGAAACGCGAGCTCGAACACCTGATACAGATCCGCCCGCAAGTCAGGCAGGTGCTGGAAGCATTGCAAAAAAGCGGCAAGCGCATTGCCCTGCTGACCAACGCGCATCACAAGGTGGTTGAATTAAAAATGCAAGCCACCGGCCTGGAGGCGCACTTTGATGAACTTTTCTGTTCGCACAGTTTCTCATATCCAAAGGAAGACGCACGTTTCTGGCCAAGACTGGCGGCCGCCGACCCGTTTTCGGTCGAATCCACCTTATTTGTCGATGATAGTTTACCGGTGCTGAAAGCCGCGCAGGAATTTGGTATTCAGCACTTGCGGGCGATTCACCAACCGGATAGTAAGGCACCACCGAAAAACACCGGGGAATTTATTGCGCTAAAGGATTTCGGGGAATTAATAGCAGGTTTGTAATCTGTGGGTATGTAATTATTTAGCCACGAAACGCACGGAAATTTTCTTTATTTAAGATCTTATTTTTTAAAATTAAAGCGGGTCTAAAGGGATTCGGACA
>CAYPEL010000171.1:0-5436 GCA_964409635.1 uncultured Gammaproteobacteria bacterium
CGCCTCCTTTGAGATTATATATTGCGATGGTTTTCATGTGGCCGATTACTGCTGGCCGATTCTCTTCCCCATAATGATGTTGGCTAGAAAGCCCTGTAGGGTGGGAGAAGCCCCACCGGATGCCGTAGAAAATGGTGGGGTTCCTCCCACCCTACGCGTCTACTTTATAAGAAAGATATATCAGCTGCCCCCCAGTTATTTCAAATTGCTATTATATTTTGTAACCACTGTATCGATCGCTTTAATCACTTCTGCTTCTATCTCAGCCGCTATTTTTTCTGCTTTGCTGCCCTGCGCAATACTCGTCGGCTTGATAAACAGCAGTCGCGTATTACCTGCCTGCTGAATCAGTGTTATATGCAGCGGACACAACGCCAGCATATCCGGATCGGCATTACTCACGGCATTCGCATACCAGCCATTACAAAACACCATGGAACGAATGCCCTGTAAATTATTCCGGTTATAATTCTCTCCCCATTTATCTGCAAACCGGGAAATATTTTCCTGAATATTCGGTTCGAAAACAACAAAGAAGCGGTGATCTTCCAGGCTGGTATACACAAGGTCATAAACGCTGTCCATATCGCCCTCTAATTGCCAGACTTTGACGTGACTGTTAGCCGCCAAGATTGGCGCGCTAAGTATCAAGCCGATTAGCAGCAGTAATTTCTTCACAATAAGTAACCCCTGCTTATTTGGTATTTCATTCTTCCAAATGATCTCTGAGTTTCGCTGCAACTGGTGCCGGGGGTGTACCGAGACGATTTAATTTTACCAACTTACCACCGCTATCCAGATAACAGGAATATTCTACCCGCTCCTCATCACCCGACTGACCCATTTCACCGATTATCAAGCGGTCGATATAAATACCATCATTGGTCTTATTGACCTTGCCTGGTTTAAGAAGACGGGCAAATTCCTTGCGTTGAGATTGCTCTACCGCGGCCTTCTGGCAGGTCTGTTTCGCCATCCACTTATCCGGTGAGAAAATACGATCCCAGGCATTATTTACCGCAGGAATTTCATTCCAGGCAATCAGAAAACCGACCGCTGCAAACATCAGCAGCGGAATAAGTTTTCTGCCTGGACGCGTATGTTGTGAAGGTGTTTCATACCTGTCGTCGTCCAGATGATCGGTCTGGTTGCTTTCAAACACCGAAGAACGCCGCCGTATATGATCCTTGTGCCGGTCTTTCATAAGCCTAAGCCTTAAACTAACTTTATTTAGAAATCGCCGGAAGCGGCGCGTTGCATGATATCCAGAATAATTTCTTTCACCCGCTTAGCTTCCTCCAATAATTCCGGCGGCAGCGTTTTACCTCCGTAAATCATCAAGTCCATATCTAATGCGTATAGCATATAGTTACCCTGCTTATCCTCAATCATGGCAATACGGCACGGCAGATACGCTGAAAATGCATCACTATGGTCAACCATTTTCATGGCGGTAATCGGATCACAATACTGGTATATTTTTAAAAACCGTTGCTCTTCACCCGTCATCAAGGCAACTTGTTCAGACAAGGGTAATTCGCCAACGCCCTTAATGTTGTGTTCGTTGGCAACAGATCTCATGGTTTCTTCTGCATCTTCAGGGGAAATACCCTCTTCCAGAGGAATTTTCCAGACCGTAGCGCCTGCGGTGGTGCCGGTTTCTTTCAGCTTGGACCACATATTCATGTAGACCTGTTTCGCGCCCGGATCTAATGCTCTAAACGCATTAATATCAGTGCTTGTCTTTGAGTACAGAATAGCACCGCCAATTAGCGTGATTAATCCGATCAAAGCCAACAGGTTACGAATAAAGGCCATATATAATCTTCCTCTCTGAGAGGATTGCAGTATACAACAATTCAGGGGTTAAACAGGCCTATCCGCACAAAGCACGCACGGATTTATTGGTATGGCGAGCGCCCGAAAATATTACCCGCCGGTGAGTAATTGCAGACCCATACCTGCGCCTGCTCCCCACAACTGCGTTGAGCACAACCGAGCTCCCGCGTATCGCGCCAAACCAGCTGGGTATAATGCCAACAGTTTTTACCGGCAGGCGCATTACAGCGGTTAGTCTTAATGTTGTACCAAGCTTTCTCGCTCGCCCAGTAGTCTACAACAGCATCCGCTGAAATATTGAACGTTCTGTTGGCACCGGTTGTAATCCAGAAAAGATTCTGCCCCGGCCTGTCGTGACGCAATTTACACCCCTTCCTGGCCAGCTTTTCTGCCCAGCTCGCCGCTTGCTTTTCCAGCTTCACTGACCAGATAAGCGGGGGGACTCCGGCCTCTTTACGCCACAGATTATGCGCAGCAACAGTCGCGGCAATATCCATTTCACCGCTGAGCGATGCCGCTGTTGAAGTATCTGGCCCGGTGGTCGCACAACCCGCTAACCCGTACAGGAGTACAACGGATAAAAATGCACGCTGGAAATATTTATGCATCATGATGAATTATGCCAATTACTAAACAGTACGTTGATTACCCTAAAACTCTGCTTCTTCAATTTCAAGATAAGCAAAGCTGATGTGCTTACCGACTTGTTCTTCAAAGTTGATCCAGCCTGAAAACGCCTTTAATGCCTCGACAACCTGATCTTTCATTTCGAAATCACTCAGGCCTTCTTCATAGAGTTTCTTGACAGTATTATAAACGGTACTTAGATAGGTAATACATGAATCCACCACTTCCGGCCCACCACTTTTACCGTGTCCCGGGACATAACGCTTGGCACCGGTTTTCAGAATTTCCTCGCAGGCCCGAATATTGCCTTTGACACTCCCCGCTTCAAGACGAGTGACACGGCCATTCAGAACATTATCGCCCAGAAAAATAACCCCGGCTTCCTTGATTTCCAACATCACATCTGAGGTAGTGTGGGCTTTTCCATAATGGTGAATTTCAAAGGTGTATTGACCAATTTTTATCGTATCGCCATGGTCTGCCGGCTTGTTGGGGCCGGTTACCTGAGTGCCTTCTGATTTGCCTGCAGTCAGATTATCCATCAGTTCAAGCCAGAATTTACCTTCTCCCTTTTCTATCATTGCAATCATATTCGGGTGACCATAAATGGATACCCCTGGATAGGCTTCCCGTACTGCCTGATTGCCCAACCAGTGGTCACCATGAATATGTGAGTTAAAAACCGCTACGACCGGTTTGTCAGTTAGTTTTTTTACTACACGCAACACCATCTCACCACTTTGTACCGTGCCGCCAGGATCGTGAAGCACTACACCTGCATCGGTAATTATAATGCCAGGATTATTCATAAACCCCTGGTTATCAGGGTTAGGCATCGTATTTGGCCCATGAATAACAAAAACATGCTCGGTAATTTTGTCGGCCGGGTAATCCGCTATCGCAGGCCCGCGTTCGCCGGCAAGTAAGTTTAAGGGTGATGTGGCAAGAATCAGAAGACTAAGGAATTTGTGCACGCATTTATCCATCAGTATCATGTTGAAGGACTACTAAAAACCTGTCCTAGCAGACGCACCGGTGTTGTGAATATTCCCTTCACTCGTCAGACGACGCTGCAAACTGTGCGAACACTTCTTCGCCGGTCATATTCTGTGTTTTATTCGCAAAACTATAATAGTCCGGTTTGCTTTCGATAAAAATCTGATGGTCAAATACCAATTCCTTGCACTCATCAAACAGACCCACCGGCATAATATACTGTTGACTATCTTTTAACCGATAAAACAGGTGACTGCCGCACTGGTTGCAGAAGCCACGTTCCGCCCAGTCGGACGAATTATAGGTTTTAATATTTTCCTCGCCTTCAAAAGAAACCTCGGTGCCACAATCCACTGCCATCAAAGGCCCTCCTGTCCACTTCCGGCACATTTCACAATGACAGGCGCCGACTTTATGATTCATGGCATTTGCAGAAACCTTCACAGCACCGCAAAGACAACTGCCTTTTTCGAAACTGGTGTCAGACATAATTCACTCCTCAATGTGTTGTCATAGTCATAAGTAGTATAGCAATTTCCAAACACTTGGCTTTGCCCGTTTCAGGAGTGAGGCGTAAAAGCCTTGCAGGGTATGTGACACCCACCCTTGAGAATTTACGACACCCTTCTGAGGAAGAGGAGGTCATGAAACGGCAGAAATATTCATTATAAACCTTTTATTGCGCTGTCTAGCGTTTTCAGCGCAGCTTCCCATTCTAAGCCCTGGTTGCCATTTTTTGCCATTAACTCGATCAGTTCATAGGCGAGTTGCCGGTTATCCGGTGACAAATCCCGGAGTTTGCGCAGCATGAACATGTAGCCGCCTTTTTCCATGCGCAAGGTGCTGATGAGGGCATAGAGGATTAGGCTTTCACCACCTTGAGTGTTTGACTGGATTACTTTAGTAACGCGATTAAGTATATCGTTCATTGCTATTTAGTGGTGTGTTTTGGTTTAGGTTTGTTGGCGACATTATCCCGTAGGTAGATTGGCTGAGCCTGCTCCGCTGTTACTGTCCGCTTTGCTTTAACCATCGCAACCGCTAATCGGGCAACATTTTCAGCCTGCGGGTATTCGTCAGGATAAAGACTATCGACAATACTTCCGCAACGAATTTGTAAACTTTCTTTATGCACTCCCCAGCCACTACCGGTGCCTGTCCAGTTACCTGAATCAGGGGTAGAAACCAGATCCGGAGAGACGACTGCTTCGCTTCCCAGCAATTCAACTAGTCCGTTTTCGCCATGCTGATAAATACCCCAGTAGACTTCCTGCATACGCGCATCGAGTGCAGCGAGCATATGAGAAGTCTTATATTTCCGGGCACAGCCATGTGCCAGGGCAGCCAGGGTGGAGACCGGGGCGACGGGTAAATCTGCACTGAAGGCGATGCCTTGCACAATACCGGTGGCGATACGTAAACCGGTGAATGATCCAGGGCCCCGGCCAAATGCGATAGCATCTAGTTGGCTTACCTTGAGTCCGGCTGTGGCTAACAGCCTATCAATCATAGGCAGAATAATTTTTGCGTGTTCGCGAGGGGCGATACGCAATTCCTGTTCGACGCTATCATCTATAAGCAAGGCAGCGGAGCAGGCATCTGTTGCAGTTTCAATGGCGAGTATTTTCATTATCAGTTGTCAACAGAAGTTTGAGACTTTACCACCACCTCTCCCTATATAACTCTATTGGCTTTTCTCTGCTGTTCCTCGTCTACATGCTGATTTGAGAAAAACCGTTGCACATCCTGCAACTGCTGTGTTGTTGACATATCCGGCAAACTGTTCAGGAAAACTTTTCCATAGCTTTTGGTAAGCAGACGTGGGTCACAGAGTACCAGTACGCCACGGTCGTGCACATCACGGATCAGGCGTCCGACGCCTTGTTTGAGGGTAATAACGGCGTGGGGTAATTGTTCATCGACAAAGGGATTACCCCCCTGTTTGCGCAACGCATCGATGCGGGCCTGCAGGAC